>DAIRTI010000079.1:0-14499 GCA_036803965.1 Propioniciclava sp. | reverse complement strand
ACCACAAACCACTACATCACCGCGCAGAAATCAACGCCGGTGGATCAGGGCTCAGTGGCCGTGGTCTGCTTCGAGGGGGGCTTCCGAGTGGTCCACAAGCCTCGCTCGGTGTCCGGCGAGGCTGGCTACGCGCGACTCGTCGCAAAGCTCAACCGGGTTCTCGACGAGCCGTTCGGGTCGCTGACCGTCCTCGACCTCGGGGAGTTCGGGTTCACCTCGTTCGTGGAAGAGGGGGACGCCGCCGAGGACCACGAGCGCGTCGGGCGGCTCGCCTGCCTGCTGTACCTGCTCGATGCCGCCGACATGCACTACACCAACATCTTCTGGACCAAGGACGGCCCGGTCCCCATCGACCTCGAGTCGCTGTTCCACCCCGCACGCGTGAGGCTCGGCAGGGCCGAGTCGCCCTTGAGTGCCTACCGCGTTCTGCAGCGGTCCGCCTACGGGACCGGTGTGCTTCCCATGGTCATCACCTCCGCGACCCACTCCGGCGCGCTGGACGTCGGGTTCGCGGGGACGCGCGACGACCGGGGCAGCGGCCCCTTCCGTCTCTTCGACGTGGTCGACCCATTCACTGCCGACATCAGGGTCGTCTGGCGCCGCGACGACCCACCGCCCGAACTGGTCAACGACGAGGCCGCAACGAGTCGCGTCGAGGACGCCTGCGACCGCCTCAGTCGCGGCTTCGCCGAGACCTACCGGTGGGTGCTCCAGCACCGGCAGCAGTTCGTCGATGCGGTACTGGACGCCTTCGACGGGGCTCAGCTGCGTTACATCCACAACCCCACGATCAAGTACGTCCAAGTGCTGCGCAGCCTGACTGGCGCGGAGGCGGCTCGCAACTCGAGCCTCGCGCACGGCCTGCTGTCACGCGTCGCGATCCTGAGCGTCTCCAGCGACCCGGCCATCGTCGAGTCCGAATGCGCGCAGCTGTGGGCGGGGGACGTCCCGTACTTCACCACCCGCTTCGGCGAGACCGGCGTCCTCGCCGGAGGCCGCCCGGTCGCCCGGCTGATGACGAGTCCCCGCCTTGCGTTCATCGACAAGATGGCTCGTCTCGGCGAGGACGACCTCGCGCACCAGTTGCGGATCACCCGCCTCGCCTTCGTCGCGAAGCTGGCCGATCCCCACGCGGACGGGCACTTCGACACCACCGAAGAGGCTGCACGGCCGGTCCCGCCCGCCCAGGGGCCTTCGAACGGAAGCGATGGCATCGCGTCCTGCCTGCGCGACCTGAGCTCGTCGCTGGTCGACCGCCTGCTCGACGACCGCTTCGACCACCTGCCCAGGACCTGGATCGGCCCCGTCGCCCAGTTCGGCAGCAGGCAGTGGTCGCCCGGGGTCCTCGGGTACGACCTCTACGGCGGCCGGGTCGGTCCGGCGCTGGCCCTGGCCACTGCCGGACGCGTCCTCCACGATCCGACCCTCTCGGCCGCCGCGGCGCAGGTCTTCGACCGGACCGCGAGCATCCTGGACGCCGAGACCTACGAACTCCGAAACGTCCTGGCCTCCGGCGCCGGCGGCTTCTCCGGTGTACCCGGCATGCTGTGGGCCCTCCATGCGGCCGGCCGCGTCACCGACAACCCCGACTGGACGCGCGTCGCCGACGCCTCCTGGACCCTCCTCGAGGAAGCCCTGGCCGACCCGACCGCAGCCTCGTTCGACATGGTGACCGGCACCAGTTCCGCCATCGTCATGCGTCTGCGCACCGCGGGAATCGCCCCCCAGCCCGGGTCGGTCGCACGCTGGGCCGAGGCGGCGCGCGCGCGTGTGGCGGACCAGGGCGAGCGGCTGACATCCGGGCTGGCCCACGGCCTGGCGCACATGCTGTGGTTCTTCGGGGCGATCGCGCCCACGGGCCGGACGCCGGCGGTCCGCTCCCTCGTCGACGACCTGCTGACCCTGCTCGACCGGAGCTACCGCTCGCGCGAAGGTCACTTCCAGATCTACCCCGGCCGCGGGGGATCCGTTTCGCCGTCCTGGTGTAACGGGCTGGCTGGGATCGTGCTCGCACATCACTCGCTCCTCCGGGCCGGTCTCGCCACCGAAGAGCCGCTCGCGGACGCCGTCCGTCAGCTGGGCACGATCCCTCAGGGCGTCCTCCCCGTCCTGTGTCACGGGACTCTCGGGACCACCGAGGTTCTTCGCGTGGTCGAACGAGACCACCCGGGGGCGACCGGCCGGATCCGTTGCGACCTCGAGTCGACCCTGTGTTCGCCCGACGCGATCGCCCGCTACTTCGCCCAGGAACAGGGCCGCTACGCCCTGAGCCCCGCCCTCATGTCCGGACGCGCTGGCGCGGTCCTGCACCTGGCCGCCCGCCTGGAGCCGGACCTCACCCCGTCGCCTGCGACTCTCACCTGACCTGACGAGACCACCATGACCAATTACCCCCGCCTCAAGCCCACCCTCCAGGTGGCCCAGACCGAGTGCGGTCTGTGCTGCGTCCGCACGGTGCTGGCCGCCTTCGGGCGCGACACCAGCATCAGCGAACTGCGCCAGCTGAAAGAGCCAGGCCGCGATGGCCTCGGGATCCAGCAACTCAAGCAGTTGCTGATCGTGTTCGGCCTGGACGCCAAGGTCTTCCGCATCCACGACCCGCGCGGCCTGGCCGCACTGCCCTACCCGCTCATCGCGTTCTGGCGCGGAAGCCACTTCGTCTGCGTCGAATCGCGCGGCAAGAAGTCGAGCGTCCTCATGGATCCCTCGATCGGCCGCGTCACGGTCACCAACGAGGAGTTCGATGAGAGCTTCGCCGGCTTCGTCCTCGCGTCGTCGCCGACGGAGGCGTTCACCCCGACCCGGGACGGCGTCCTCGCGCGCTGGCGGAAGCCGTACCTGTGGCCGTCCGGCGCCGGCCGGCTATACGTGAGGCTGGCGCTCGCGAGTCTGCTGCTGGTCCTGCTTACGCTGGCGGTGCCCGTCCTCACCCGGCACGTGATCGACACGGGCTTCGGTGGGCCGACCAGCCTCATGACGATCCTGGCAGGCCTCGGGGTCGGGGCCGCGCTGATGGCCGGCGTCCTGTACCTGCGCACGGTCTTCGCCACCCAACTCATCTGCCGCTTCGCGTGGCACCTGTCGAGCCAGGCGTTCAACAGACTGCTGCGGTTGCCCTCGCGATTCTTCAACGTCCGCGCTCCTGGGGAGATCATCTACCGGCTCAACGCGCTCAACCGGCTCCCCGACCTGCTCGGCGTGGCCCTCGTCCAGGGGGTCCTCGACCTGATGAGCGGACTGGCCGTCCTTGGCTACATCTTCTGGACATCACCGACGCTGGGAGCGATCATCGTCGCGATCCTGGTGTCCCTCTTCTTCTTCCTGGGCTGGGTGCAGCCCCGCGTGAGCGCCGTCACCGACGCCGAACTCCACGAGGGGAGCAACGCCCAGAGCATCCAACTGGACGCCGTGGTGTCCATCAACAGCGTCAAGCTCGGCGGCTACGTCGGCACGTACGTGCGCGACTGGGAGAACAGCTTCCGTCGGCTCCTCAAGGCGATGACGCGCCGCATCCGGCTCCAGGAGGGGCTGCTCGGTGCCGTGGTCGCGACCGTGCAGGTGTTCGCCCCCCTCGCGCTGCTCGTGCTCAGCCTGGCCTTCGCCGCGGAGGGAATCATCACCCTCGGCCAGGCGGTCGCCGTGCAGGCCGTCGCGTCGCTCCTGTTCTCCTACGCGCGCTCCGTGTTCTCCACCTGGAATGAGGCGCAGGTCGCGGCGCGCTACGTCGAACTGGCCGAGGACGTCTTCGAGTACCCGCCCGAGCGTTCCGCCGACTCGGCGCAGCGGATGACATCCGGCCGCATCACGGCACTCGGGGTCGACTTCAGGTACTCGTCCGAGTCGGCCGCCGCCGTGCGGGGCCTGAACGTGGACGTCATCCCCGGGGAGACACTGGCGCTGGTGGGCCGGTCGGGCTCGGGCAAGACGACCGTGGGCAAGCTCTTCGCGAGCCTCTTCGAGCCGACCCAGGGGCGCCTGCTGTTCGACGGCGTCGACGTCCGGGACTACGACCTGGACACACTGCGGCGGTCGATCAGCTACATCCCCCAGGAGGCATACCTCCACAACCGCACGATCCTGGAGAACCTCCGGCTCGGGTCAGGTCGCGCGGACGACGAGATCATCGAGTTCTGCCGGGGGCTGGGCTTCCTCGACTTCGTGGATGAACTGGGGATGGGTTACCACACCACCGTCTCGGAGCTCGGCGCCAACCTCTCCGGCGGGCAGCGGCAACGGATCCATGTGGCTCGCGTCCTGCTTCAGCGGCCGGCGGTGCTCATCATGGACGAGGCCACATCGTCACTGGACAACCTCACGCAGAGGCAGGTCTACGCGCGCCTCGGTGAACTCGACTGCACGAAGATCGTGATCGCCCACCGCTTCGCCACCATCGTCAATGCCGATCGCATCGCCGTGCTCGACGGCGGCGACGTCGTCCAACTCGGGTCGCACCACGAACTGATGGCCGTCCGCGGCGCCTACTCAGACCTGTTCAACGCCGAACTGGAGGGGAGCTTCGATGCTGCGACTCTCTGACAAGCTCGCCGGCGCGCTCGGCGTTTTCTACGGTGACGAGACCCGCCGCCAGGCGGACCGGGCCCAGGCCCTGCTCGAGCGCCAGGACGCTGTGCGGGTTGCTCCCGGCGTCGCGGCCGCGCTCCTCGAGGGCCTGGTCTCGAGACACGCCTGGACCCTGTGTCACAAGACGTTCGTGTACGACTTCCACGAGTACCGCAGGCGGCTCGGGCTGCCGATCGATCCGGCGTCCAGCGTGGCCTACGAGGCATACCTGGACGAGTTCGGCGCCGGCACCCTCGGCTCCTGGTTCGAGCGCTACCCGCGTCTGCAGAGCCTGATCGAGACCGCGGTGCGCAACTCGGCGGCCTACGTGAGCGCCCTCGCCGGTCACTTTCGCGACGAGTCCCGCCACCTCGGTGCTTGCGGCCTCCTGTCGGCGGGCTCCGCACTCACCGGCATCCGACCCCTGGACTCCGACCCCCACAACGGGTCGAAGGTGGTGCTGGCGCTGACGCTCGACGAGGAAGACCGGCTTCTCTACAAGCCGCGGTCGCTGGCGCCCGACCGGCTTGTCGACTCCCTGTTCGTGGACGTGCTGCAACACGCGGTGTCGCCGGTTCCCCCGACCCTCGACTTCGGCGACCACGGCTGGCAGCAGTGGGTGCACCGGAGCAGCGTGGCGCCGGCGGACATGGCCCAGGCCTACTACAACCTGGGTCACTGCGCCGCCGTGATGACCGCCCTCGGCGCCACGGACCTGCACGACGAGAACGTGATCTTCTCGGGCGTCCAGCCCTACTTCGTCGACCTGGAGACGTGCCTGCGGGCGTCCAGGACACAGCCGGAACCGTCCCTTCCCGGTGCACTGGCGGACGTCCTGACGCGGTCTCTGTGCTCGACCTCGATCATCCCGGCGAAGCTGCCGACAATCCCACGCCACGTCCTGATCGGAGCAATCAACACGCCCTACCCGCAGGAGACCCGCGAGAAGGTCTTCCGCTTCCGCAATCTCGGCACCGACGCCGTCGACATCGCCAAGGAGATCGTCACTCTGCCGCGCCTGGCGTCCCCGCTGGTGGGGGAGGACCAGGCGCCCGCGGACCCGCTCCCGCACCAGCGCGCGTTCGTCGACGGCTACAAGACCGGCTACCGATTCGTCATGCTCCGTCGGGAGGCGATCGTGAGGCGCCTGGAGGGGGCGACCTTCCCGGTGCGCCGGATCCTGCGCCCGACCGCCCAATACGCCCAACTGCTGGACGCCTGCCTGTTCCCGGAGAACCTGGTTTCCCAGGACGCCGTCGCCGCGGTTCTGGGCTACCTTCGCCCCCCGCTGGGGATCGGCGACCCGGAGGCCGCCCAGGAGGTGCTCGAGGCCGAGCGTGCCTCCCTGGCGGCCGGCGACATCCCCTTCTTCTCCGTGGGCGCCGACGAGAGGTGCCTGCGGGCGGGCGCCTACCGCACCCCCGACCTGTTCGCGCGCTCTCCGCGACAGAACGCGATCGATGGGCTCGAGGCCATGTCCGAGGAACGACTCCTGCTCGACGAGCGGATGATCGCCGAGGGCTTCTCGGACGTGCGCCTGCTGGCGGCGGAGCACTTGACGACGCCCGAGGTAGGCCACCCGACCCCGATGTTCGCCGACTGTCTGAACCGCGTGACCGCGGACGATCCGACGCCCCTGCTCGATCTGCTGGCGGCGCTCGCCATTCCGAACCGGGAGGGAACTCCCGCGGTCGGCTGGCTCGTGGGTACGTACGGGGACGCTCCGCTCTCCTACGACTCCGCGGCGCTCGTGGGGTTGCACGACGGCGGCGGCATCCCCCTGCTGTGGGAGCACGCTGCCGCTCTTCCGGCCGGGGACGGCCGCTGGTCCTGGCTACGAGCGGCCTCGCGCCACGGACTGGAGTCCGTGCGCGCCGACTTCGCGCCGGCCCTGGCCGGGTGCGGGTCCTCGCTGCTGGCGGGTCCTCCGTCGGTGGAGTTCGTCCTGGGCCACGGCGACCGTTCCCTGCCGGCAGCGGAAGGGCTCGCGGCCGCGTCGCTGACAGAGGACGGACTGGGCGACGTGTTCACCGGGTCGCTCGGGCTCGCCGTCGCGTTGCCCACCTTCCCGGACACTCCCGACGACCTCCTGGAGGAACTGCACCAGCGCGTGCTGCGGTCTCTGGCCGAGCACGAGTTGCCCGACGGCGGGCTGGCGCACGGACGCCTCGGTGCTCTGTGGGCGCTCCTGCGCCTCGGCCGCCGGCTCGGCGCCGCGACCGCGCTCGACGCTCTCGACGAAGCCGCGCAGTTGCGCTTCCCCACGGGCTGGGACGGCGGCGGCTGGTGCAACGGGAGGGCCGGTCAGTTGATCGTCGCCGCCGACGCTCCCCCGGAGGTTCGGAACGTCCCGTACCTCAAGGAACTCGCCGCGTCCCTGACCGTGCTGCCGCATCGGGGCACTGTCGACCTGTCGGTCTGCCACGGAGTGGCAGGACGCCTGCAGGCGCTGCTGTACGCGTCGCAACGCACGGGCGAGGAGGACTTCGTCGCGTTGGCCGACGGGTACTGGCGTCAGGCGCTGCGTCACGCGGCCACCCAGGGCTTCTACACCGGTGAGCGGCAGAAGGACCATCTACTGGGCTACATGCTCGGCTGGAGCGGCGTCGCCGATTCGGCCGTCCTTCTGGACGCCTATCGTTCCGGCCGTCGGCCCTGGATCCCGCTCGGGCTGTCGCAGTCGAAGGGAGCCTTCGAGTGAAGAGTCTGGTGGCACTCACCGGTCAGGTCGGAGCCCGCGACGATCTCGTCGAACTGGGCGAGCTGGACATGGGCGGCGTTCCGGTGCGGTTCGCGCTGATGGAGACCGAGCGGCCGTCATTCGACCCGGAGGACCCAGCCCAGGCTGACCGGGTACTCGTCCAGGCGACCGTGGTGAGCTGCAACTTCCGGGACAAGTCGATCCTGGTCGAGAACGTCTCGGGCAAGGAGCAACATGGACGCCCCTTCGTGCCGTTCGGCTCGGAGTTCTGCGGCCCGGTGGTCGCGTGCGGCACCCGCGTGACAGGACTGTCGGTGGGGGATCGGGTCATGGGCAACTGCGCCTACCCTGCCGCCCCGGCCGAGGGGGTCCGTCCCGGGGTCGCCACCAACTTCGCCAGTCTCGGCTGGCTGCGCCTGCACGCCGCGAAACTGATCAGAGTGCCGCAGGAGATGGACGACGTCCAGGCGGCCAGCTTCGCCATCGGTGCCCAGACGGCGGCCGGCATGATCCGCCGCTCCGGCCTCCTCGAGCGGGGCGGCGTCCCGGTGATCTTCAGCAGCCGCTCCGTGACCTCTCTGTTCCTGGCTCAACAACTCGCTGCCCTCGGTTTCGCGCCGGACTGTCTGACCACCTCCGAGTGGACCGACGCCGAGCGATCGGCGATCCCTCAGGCCCGGGTGATCCGCCACGCTCCGGGAGATCCCCCCAGGTCGCTGTACGCCCGCTGCACGCACGCTTTCGACCCCTTCTTCGACACGAACCTGGAGGCGGCCACCCGGCTGCTGCAGACGGAGGGCACGTACGTGACGTGCGGCCTGCGCGATCAGCACCCGCGGCTGTCGGACGGTACCCCCGAGACGGCGGGCGTCGCAGTCCGGAGCGCTCTGGCGCTGTCCGTGGTGAAGAACCTCACGATCAAGGGGAACTGTCTCGGCACGTCCGATGACCTGGAGCGCGCCCTGAATGTGTTCCGCATCAACCGACAGGGCCCGGTGATCGACCGGATCTACACACCGGAGGAGGGCCTGGACTTCGTGCGCCGGAGCTTCTTCGACCGGGCCCGATTCGGCAAGACGTCCCTGCGGCTGTCCACCACGCCCTGCTGATCCCCGAACCAACCCCACCGAGAGAAGGAGTAGAGAAATGGTTGCTGTCCGTTGGCTGGCCCTCATCGTGGTTTCCGCCGTGGCGGGAAGCGTCGTGGTCGCGATGCTGGAGAACGCCTTCCCGAGCGTCTGGATCGGGCGCGGCGCGGGCGCGGTCGTCGCCGGCCTCGCAGGAGTCCTCTGCTACCGGGGCTTCGTGCAGGGCCACCAGTAGGTGAGCGCCCGGGTCCACCGCGCCATGCGGGACGTCAGAAGCCGGCGTCCCGCATCACCAGGGCGGCCGAGACTCGGTTGTCGACGCCGAACTTGGTGAAGACACTCGACAGTTGAGACTTCACCGATGCGGGACTGGTCCCGAGCCGGCTGGCGATCTGACCGTTGGTGAGCCCCTGGGCCATGAGCGCGGCGACCTGGCGCTCACGTTCGCTCAGGGCCCGGACGACGTCGCGCGCCGGCCTGTTCCCGGCAGGAGCCTCGGTGGCCAACGCGATGAGCGTGCTCGTCACCGCCGACGACAGCGATGGCTCACCCCGGTGCACCCGTCTGATGGCGTCCACCAGATCGTTCGGGTCGGCGTCCTTGAGAAGAAACCCCTCCGCTCCCAGTTTCAGTGCGCGGATCACGTAGTCGTCGGTGCTGAAGGTGGTGAGCACCACTGTCTTCGGGCGTGTCGGTAGCTCCTTCAGGGCGGAGAGGGTCGTCAGACCGTCCATGCCGGGCATCCTGATGTCCAGGAGGAGGACGTCCACGGCTTCTGCGTGCAGGCGGTCGAGCGCCTCCCGCCCATCGGCGGCCTGCCAGGCAAGGGCTACGTCGTCGCGGCCCTTGAGGATGAAAGACAGCCCGGTGCGGACCATCGCGTCGTCGTCGACGATGCCCACCCTGATCACGCTCGCTCCTTGACGAGCGACGGCTCCGCCAAGGGCACCGCGACCTGAAGCACGAACTGGCGTCCACGCACCCCGTGGGTCTCCTGGCCCCCGAGCAGGGCGACCCGCTCGGCGACGCCGGCGAGTCCGAAGCCGGCGCCCGAGCGGTCCGGCGGGGCCAGGTCGGCCAGGGGATTGGCGATGCGTCCCTCCAACACGTCCCGGCGGCGTTCCAGAGTGACCGTGACCGGGGCGCCGGGAGCGTGCTTGCGCGCGTTCGTCACCGCCTCCTGAATGATGCGGAACAGGTGTCTGGACACCGGCGTGGGAAGAGACTCCAGGTCGCCGCACCCCTCGAGGACTACGGACTGCCCAGCCTCCTCGGCCTCCGCGACCAGCACCGCGAGCTCCTGCAGCGTGGGCTGCCGCGGCGCCGGAGGCGCGTCGGCGCCCCGCAGGGTGACGAGCATGGCGCGCAGCTCCTCGAGCGACGCCTGCGCGTTCACCTGCACCAACCGCGACGCTTCCCGGGCATCGTCCGCCGACAGGTTGTTCCGGGCGAGCGCTCCCGCGTGCATCGCCACGAGCGTGATCCGGTGGGCGACGACGTCGTGCATCTCTCGCGCGATCCGCTCGCGCTCGGCCAGCCGCGCCTCGTTCAGCCGGGCGGCCAAGGCGTCCTCCTCAGCCCGGCGGGCCGCCTCGCGGCTCTCGGAGGCCTGGCGGCGGCTGACGGACAGGAGGCCGGCCAGCGTGGCTATCGCAACGCCCGCAACCAGGACTGCCCACTCGAAGTACAGCGCGGTGGCGACGCTCGGCTGCGCGCTGAGGACCCCGGCCGACCCCTGCGCCAGCAGGAAGACGCCGGCTGTCAGCACCGCCACGGCAACCCTCGACCGGCGCGCCACGGCCTCCTGTGCCACGAACGCCGCACCCATCGCGGTGGGGCAGATCGCCAGGAGGACGGCGATGAGCAGCGCTACCTGGACCGGTGCGGCCTCTCGTCGGCGCAGGGCGACGAGAGCCACCAGCGGGGGCGCGGCGAACACCGCCGCGGCGGGCCAGGAAACCGGCCGGCCCTCCGCCAGCTGCTGGCCGAGGGGGGCGGCGAAGAAGAGAGCGAACGCGGTGGCGATCACCGGTCCCCACGCCGCGGCGCGGGTGCCCGGTGAGGTCGCGGAGGTCACCCACTTGAGGCTAGCCAGCAGCTCGGACAACGGCTGCTAACTTCCGGGCAGAGTCGGCGGGTCCGATCGGACGCCCCCCGAGGGCCGGATGCCCGATTCGAGAGCGGGTCCGACTGAGGTGGGCTGTTCACCATGATCAACATCGACTCAGTGACGAAGCGGTTCGGTCCCGTGGTGGCCCTGCAGGACGTCTCGTTCCAGGTGGCTCCGGGCACCATCGTCGGCCTCCTCGGCCCGAACGGGGCCGGCAAGTCGACCTGTCTTCGAGTCCTGCTCGGACATGCCGCACCCAACTCCGGCAACGCCACCGTCGGCGGTCGTCCCTACCGGGACCTGCCGAACCCCGCCGCCACCGTCGGCTCGGTGCTGTCCACCGAGGCTCTGCACCGGGGTCGCACCGGACGCGAGACGTTGCGGCTGGCCGCCCTGACGCTGGGTCTGCCGCCCGGCCGCGTCGACGAGGTCCTCGCTCAGGCCGGGCTCACGGCGGCGGAGGCCAGGCGTCGCGTCGGCGAGTACTCCCTCGGCATGCGCCAGCGCCTCGGCCTCGCCCAGGCGTTGCTCGGCGACCCGCAGTCGCTGGTGCTCGACGAGTCGGCCAACGGACTCGACCCGCAAGGGCAGCGCTGGCTGACGGAACTGCTGAGAGCGCGGGCAGAGCGTGGCTGCTCGATCCTCCTCAGCAGCCACGACCTCCACGAGGTCAGCCGGCTCGCGGACCGTGTCGTGATGATCGGTGGCGGGCGGGTCGTCGCGGACGAGGCCATCACCGGCAACGATTCCGCGTACCTCGAGGAGCAGTACTTCGCCTTGACCGCCGACGCCGATCGCGCCGCCTGAGCCCTGTCGACCATCTACCGAAGGAACTCCGATGACCACCACCGTCCCCGCTGTCTCCACCCCTGCTGTCGCGGTCACAACTGCCCGCCCGCTGAGCCTCGCCCGCACCATCCGCGTCGAGGCTCGCAAGCTCGTCGACACCAGGCCAAGCCTGCTGCTGATCGGCGTCGCCGCCGTGTTGTCTGCGGCCTTTGCCGCCGGTGTCGCCCTCGTGCCGGGCGAACTGGGCCTCACGCTCGGACTCCTGGGCGACCTGGCCGCCATGCCCGCCAGCATGATCACCACCGTCCTCGCGGTGCTGCTCGTGGCGGGGGAGTACACCGCGCGGACCGCCTCGGTGACCTTCACCCTCGATCCGCGCCGCGGCCGTGTTCTGGCGGGCAAGGCGATCGCCGTCCTGGTGCTCGCGCTGGTGGCGAGCGCCTTGTCCTATCTGGCCGCGGCGGCCGTCGCGCTCGTCGCGCCCCTGATCTCCGGTCGCCCCGTCGCGTGGAGCGCCGACCCCGCTGGCGTCGGCACGGTCGTGGGATCGGTGGTCTTCTCAGCCCTCGCCGGCTACGCATTGGCGCTCGCCTTCCGCAACGCCGTGGCTCCCATCCTCCTACTGCTGGTCTGGCCCACGGTCGCGCTCCTGATCGGCTCAACGTCACCCGCCATCCGGGAGGCGCTGGCCTACCTCGACGTCGACCCGGTGTTCGGGCTGACCGACGGCTCCACCAACCCCGTCGTGAAGCTGCTGGTCTCGGCGCTGGCGTGGGTCCTGCTCCCCGCGGTCGTGGGGGTCTGGCGCACGCTGCATCAGGATGTCGAGTAGGGGCGCACCCTGCTCAGGAGGAGGGCGTCGAGGAAGCCGAGAGCCACCCATCGTGGCGGGCGAAGATCCCCTTCAGCATGGTCGGCCAGTCGTCCGGCTCGGGCGGGCCGTTCCTGGGTACCTCCACGCTGGATCGACGGAGCCGCGCCCGCACCACCCACTCGCGGCCCTCGCGTCCTGCCGAGAAGGTTCCACCCGTCAGCAGTACGCGCTCCCGGAGCCCGAGCAGCCCCGACCCCGTGGACAGCGCGTCGGACGGCGTCCGCTCTGCCAGCGGACTCGAGACGACGACGTCCACGTCCTCCCCGGTCACCTGGACGCAGAGCCGAGCCGTACTCCCGCGTTCGGCGTACCGCATCAGGTTGGTGGACGCTTCCCGAAGGATGCGGTTGAGGGTCGAGATGGTTGAGGCGTCGGCGTCGTTCACCCCCGGATCGATGTCCGTCAGCAGTCGGCGGCCGGTCTTCTCGACGGCCGAACGAAGCCCGTCGGCCACCGCTGTCGGCTCCAGGAGCACCCCCGCACGCTCGTCCGGGCTGCGTCGGAGCACGCCCAGCAGCATCGACAGATCGGTCTGCGCCGATCGAAGGGCGGACAACGTCACCTCGCGCGTCCGTGCTAGGGCCTCGCGATCCTCGGAGTCGGCCCGCGCGCTCACCGTGAGGGTGATCAAGGAGAGCTGATGCGCGACCACGTCGTGCAACTCGCCGGCCAGGAGCCGACGTTCGTCATCGCGGACCCGGTCGGACTGCTCGGCGAGCCGGGTGAGCTGGGTCAACTGCGCGTCACGCAGCGCGAGGAGATACGAACCGGTCAGGCCCACCGACAGTCCCGTCAGCGACATGAGGATCGCCAGCGTCAGGTTCTCGGGGCCCGCTGAGGTCAGGGGCCGAGCCCCCAGGTAGATCGCCGAGACCACGAGCGCGGCGGCCGCGACGGGTGTGCCCAAGGTCGCGGCGATAGCGGATGCCACCACGACGGCGACCACCAGGCCGGCGTCGCTCGGCAGCCCCCCGAACCCGTACAGGGCCAGCGCAGCACCTGCGATGGCCAGGGCACCCCATCTCGAGCGTGGCAACACCGCGAGGGCGAGTACCGCGAGGGACAGACCCCACCAGACCCCGGAGTCCGGCCGCAGCGCGCCCCCTACCGCCAGCAGCAGCGCCCCTGCCGCCAGGGGAATCGACGCGAGGCGTCCAAGTCGGCGAAGATCGAGCCGGGCGCGCACGGGGGGCGTCTTCCGGGCAGCCTCGGCTCCGGCCCAAGGCAGGACCAGGAGCAGTTCGAACGCGTCCCCTTTCTGGGCCGACTCCAGACGGCCCCCGGCCGCGCTCACCCGCGAGACCAGGCCCGGCGCCGGTACCGGCACCACTCCGGAGACCCGGGCGGCCACCGTCAGGGTCACCTCGCCGGCACCCGCGAGGCTCAGGTCGACGGTCGAATCCGGCGCCACCTGGGCCGGCAGCACCGCAGTGAGTTCACGCAGCACGTCGTGCATGAGGGCGAGGCTCGTCGGTGCGCCGTTCCCCGGTCGCTCCACGTCGACCGTCACCTGGACGCCGTGGCCGACCAGGACCTCTTCCAGAAGCTCGAGCATGGTCACTGGGTCCGCGGCCGGGTTGCCGCCCGGCACGACCTCTCCCCGCAGGATCACGACCAGACAGCGGAGTCGCATGAGCGAATCGGACGCCGTGGTCGCCGCTCGGCGCAACATCGCCCGCAGCGTGGCGGGCTCGGCGTCGACCGGACCGGCCGCCAGAGCCACGGCCGCCTCCCGCATCTCGTGATCGAGCAGGCTCGACAACTCGTCGGCCAGCAGGGCGCGCTCCTCCGCGCGCACACGCACCTGTTCCCTGCGCAGAGCCGCGATCCGGCCGGCGGCGTTGCGCGCACGGAGTGCGGTCGGCCTCGCCAGGAGGCCCACGAGGACGCCGACCCCCAGCGTGGTCAGGGTCCAGACGACGCTGGGGGTGAGTCCGCCACCCAGTCGGGGCAGCGCGACCGCCGCGGCCAGGAGCGCCAGTGCCAGGACAGTCCGACGCCACGGCTCAAAGGTCGTCACCAGGCCTGCCACGATCACGAGCGCCGCAAGTTGGTAGCCGAAGATGTCCACCAGCGTCGCCGGGACGACAGCCACCGCCAACAGCACAGCCCCCCAGAACGGGCGCCACAGGGCCACGGCCACCGCGGTGACGGAGGCCAGGACGATCGAGAAGATGATGCCCGGGGGAGCCTCGAGCGGAGTGACCGGAACGCTGAGCGCCAGGACGAGCCCCAGGACGACGAGCCGCAGCAGCCCGAGGGTTCCCCGCGAGGTCGGGGGCGCCGGGCCCGACCTCGGCGGCATCTCCATGTCGGGACACTAGGTGGGTTCAACTGGTCGTTGCAACACCGGCTTGATTGAGGGAGCGTAGCTGCT
>DAIRTI010000078.1:10016-14539 GCA_036803965.1 Propioniciclava sp. | reverse complement strand
ACGAGATCGGACGCCTCGAGAAGCTGACCACCGAGCTCGGCGTCCGGGCGACCGTGCTGATCCGCGTGACCACCGGCGTCGAGGCGCACACCCACGAGTACATCGCGACCGCCCACGAGGACCAGAAGTTCGGCCTCTCGATCACCGGCGGCTCGGCCCTGGTGGCCATGGTGCGCTGCTACCACAGCCCGAACATCGACCTGGTCGGCATCCACAGCCACATCGGCAGCCAGATCTTCGACACCAACGGCTTCGAGGTCGCCGCGCGCCGCACGCTGAGGCTCGTCGCACAGTTCCGCGAGGCGACCGGCGTCACGCTCACCGAGCTCGACCTCGGCGGCGGCTTCGGCATCGCCTACACCTCCGACGACTCCCCGTCGACCGCCGACGAGCTGGCCGCCGGACTGAAGGACATCGTCGCCCACGAGTGCCGCGGCTTCGGCCTGGACGTCCCGACCCTGGCGGTCGAGCCCGGACGCGCGATCAGCGGCCCGTCCGGCACCGCCATCTACACGGTCGGCACCGTCAAGACCGTCGAGATCGGCGGCGGGCACTCCCGCCGCTACGTGAGCGTCGACGGCGGCATGAGCGACAACATCCGCCCGGCCCTCTACGCCGCCGAGTACTCGGCCGTGCTCGCCAACCGGGCGTCCGAGGCGCGTCCGGTGCTGTCCCGCGTCGTCGGGCTGCACTGCGAGGGCGGCGACATCCTGGTCCGCGACGTCTTCCTGCCCGGCGACGTGCGCCCCGGCGACCTGATCGCCGTGCCGGCGTCCGGGGCCTACTCGCGGTCGATGGCGAGCAACTACAACCACACGCCGAGGCCGCCCGTCGTGGCGGTCCGGGACGGTAGGTTGACCACACTGGTCCACCGGGAGACCCTGGACGACCTGCTGGTGCTGGACGCCGGTCTTCACCCGCGAGAGAACAACGAGGTGTACGGATGATGAACAAGTCCAGGGGACCCTTGAAGGTGGCCCTGCTGGGCTGCGGCGTGGTCGGCTCGCAGACGGCGCAGCTGCTCACCGAGCAGGCCGACGAGCTGGCCGCGCGCGTGGGGCGTCCGCTCGAACTCGCCGCGATCGGCGACCGGCGCGCGTCCGTCCCCGGCGTCGACGCCGCGCTGCTCTCGCCCGACCTGGACGCCCTCGTGCGCCGCGAGGACATCGACCTCGTCGTCGAGCTGCTGGGCGGCATCGAGCCGGCGAAGACCCTGATCAAGACCGCGATCGAGAACGGCAAGTCGGTCGTCACCGCCAACAAGGCGTTGCTGGCCCGCCACGGCGGCGAGCTGTTCGAGGCCGCCAAGGCCCACGGCGTCGACCTCTACTACGAGGCTGCGGTCGGCGGCGCGATCCCGATCATCCGGCCGCTGCGCGAGTCGCTGGTCGCCGACTCGGTACGCGCCGTCATGGGCATCGTCAACGGCACCACCAACTACATCCTCGACCAGATGCACACCCACGGCGTCACGTTCGCCGAGGCCCTCGCCGACGCCCAGAAGCTGGGCTATGCCGAGGCCGACCCGACCGCCGACGTCGAGGGCCACGACGCCGCCGCCAAGGCCGCGCTGCTGGCGTCCCTGGCCTTCCACACCCGCGTCAACTTCGACCAGGTGGAGTGCGAGGGCATCACCGGCGTCACCCCCGACGACATCGCCGCCGCGCGCGAGATGGGCTGCGTCATCAAGCTGCTGGCCCGCTGCGCGAAGACCCCCGAGGGCACGATTGCCGTCGGCGTCCACCCGACGATGGTGCCGCTGGCGCACCCGCTGGCGTCCGTCTCGGGCGCGTTCAACGCCGTGTTCGTCGAGCTCGACTGGGCCGACCGGCTGATGTTCATGGGCCCGGGCGCCGGCGGACGCCCCACGGCGTCCGCGGTCGTCGGCGACGTCGTCACTGCGGCGCGCAACCGGGTGCGCGGCGTGGCAGGGCCGGGCGAGTCGTCCTACAACGACCCGAACATCGCCGACCCGGGCACGGTCAGCTCGCGCTACTACCTGCAGATGCTCGTCCAGGACAGCCCCGGCGTCCTGGCGCACATCGCGGCCTGCTTCGCGCGGCACGGCGTGTCGATCCAGGCCGTGCGCCAGGTGCCCAGCGGCGCCGACAGCGACCGCGAGGCCCGGCTCGGCGTCATGACCCACGCCGCCCTGGACGCCCAGGTCCGCACGACGATCGCCGAGCTCGAGGCCATGCCCGAGGTCGACGAGGGCATCCGCGTCCTGCGCGTCGAAGGGGAGTGAGATGCGCCTGGCGTGTCTCGACATGGAGGGCGTGCTCGTCCCCGAGATCTGGATCAACGTGGCCGAGCACACCGGCGTCGAGGAGTTGCGGCGCACGACGCGCGACGAGCCCGACTACGACAAGCTCATGCGCTACCGCATCGGCGTCATGGCCGAGCACGGGGTCACGCTGTCGCTGATCCAGTCGGTCATCTCGGCGATGGGCCCGCTGCCGGGCGCCGTCGAGTTCCTGGACGCCCTCCGTCGCGACTACCAGGTGGTCATCCTGAGCGACACGTTCTACCAGTTCGGCATGCCGCTCATGGAGCACCTCGGCATGCCGACCTTGTTCTGCCACGACCTCGTGATCGACAACGACATGATCGTGGGCTACCGGCTGCGCCAGCCCGACTCGAAGACCGAAGCGGTCCGGGCGTTGCAGTCGATCAACTTCACGTGCATCGCCACGGGTGACTCCTACAACGACACGGGCATGCTGGCCCAGGCGGACGCGGGCATCCTGTTCCGTCCGCCGGCCAACGTGATCGAGGAGTTCCCGCAGTTCCCGGTCGCGGTCGACTACGCCCAGCTGAGGGCCGAGTTCGACGCCGCGGCCGCCCGGTTCTGAGCCGGCGGCGTCCGGAACTCGACGGAATACACACCCCCGGCGCGCGCGTTAGGACGAATGACGCAGTCGTGTAGAGTTAGCGCAGCGGCGTTCGCCGCACCCATTCCGGAACGACGCACAGCCTGCTGATTCTCCTGGCCGCGATTTTCCTGGCCGCTGATTCTCTGCTGAGCTGCGCCGCCGGCAACACCATCTGTCGGCTCCCCATCGAGCCGGGCCCCACCGCGAGGGACGCGCGTGCAGGGCCGATCCGAAAGGACATCCGTGACCGACACCATCCAGACCGCACCTGCCGTCGGCGGGTCCGGTCTCGATTCCATGCTCCTGCCCGAGCTGAAGAAGCTCGCTTCGTCGCTGGGCATCAAGGGCACGGGGATGCGGAAGGCCGACCTCGTCTCGGCCATCCGCGACGCCCGCTCGCAGCCCGCGCCGCGCCAGGAGCGTTCGGACGCCGAGGCGTCCGGCGAGCGCGTGCAGCGTCCCCGCCGCGAGCGCGCGAAGAGGAGCGAGCAGGCGCCGGAACAGGCCTCCGAGCAGAGCGCGCCGGCGTCCCGCCAGGCCGAACTGCCGGCCCCGGAGGTCGAGTCCGGACGCCGCGAGGCCACCTCCGAGGTCGCCGCCGAGGTGGCGGCGCGCCTGGACGCCCTGGCCGGCGCCGGCAACCGCCCCGCGCGTCAGCCGCGCGAGCAGGCCGAGCAGCGCGAGGCGTCCACCGAACAGCGACAGGAGCAGCGCACCGAGCAGCGGCAGGAGCCCCGCCAGGAGCAGCGGCAGAGCTACGACAACCGGCAGGACTCCGACGACGACGGCGGCGGCAGCCGCCGCAACCGGCGCCGCCGCAACCGCGACCGCTCCAATCGCCGCACCAACAACCGCCCCACCGGTGGTGCCACGATCGAGCGGTTCGAGAACGAGCCCGTGATCTCCGACGACGACGTGCTGCTCGACGTGCGCGGCATCCTCGACGTGCTCGACAACTACGCGTTCGTGCGCACGACGGGCTACCTGCCCGGGCCCAACGACGCGTACGTGTCGCTGTCGATGGTCAAGAAGTGGGGCCTGCGCAAGGGCGACATCGTCACCGGCGCGATCCGGGCTCCGCGCGAGGGGGAGCGCCGCGAGAAGTTCAACCCGCTGGTGCGCATCGACACGATCAACGACGACGATCCGGCCAAGGCCAAGGACCGCGTCGAGTTCACCAAGCTCACCCCGCTCTACCCGCAGCAGCGCCTGCGCCTGGAGACGACGCCCACCAACATGACCGGCCGCATCGTCGACCTGGTCGCCCCGATCGGCAAGGGCCAGCGCGGCCTGATCGTCTCGCCGCCCAAGGCGGGCAAGACGATGGTCATGCAGAACATCGCCAACGCGATCACCACGAACAACCCCGAGGTGCACCTCATGGTGGTGCTCGTCGACGAGCGTCCCGAGGAGGTCACCGACTTCCAGCGCTCGGTCAAGGGCGAGGTGATCGCGTCCACGTTCGACCGTCCGGCCGACGACCACACGACGGTCGCGGAACTCGCGATCGAGCGGGCCAAGCGGCTGGTGGAGCTCGGCAAGGACGTGGTGATCCTGCTCGACGGCATCACGCGCCTCTCGCGCGCCTACAACCTGGCCGCCCCGGCGTCCGGACGCATCCTGTCCGGCGGTGTGGACTCCGCCGCGCTC
>DAIRTI010000078.1:0-9996 GCA_036803965.1 Propioniciclava sp. | reverse complement strand
GAAGATGGACGAGGTGATCTTCGAGGAGTTCAAGGGCACCGGCAACATGGAGCTCCGGCTGCGCCGCGAGCTCGCCGACAAGCGCATCTTCCCCGCGATCGACCCGGTCGCATCCGGCACGCGCCGCGAGGAGATGCTGCTCACCCGCGAGGAGCTGGCGATCATCTGGAAGCTGCGCCGGGTCCTGTCGGGCCTCGACGACCAGCAGGCGCTGGAGATGCTGCTCAACCGCATGAAGAAGACGCAGTCGAACCTGGAGTTCCTGCACGTCATCTCCCGGACGACCCCGAACGCAGACTAGGCGCGCAAGCCGGGCGATCGGTCGGCTCGGTCGATCGCCCGGGCTGGGGGATCGTTCGCGCGGGGCGATTCAGGACGCCGTCGCGACCCGTTCGGCCTCGCGCAGCACGCGCAGGACGTTGCCGCCGGCCAGGGCGACCAGGTCGGCGTCCGACCAGCCGCGGCCGGCCAGCTCGGCGAACAGGCGCGGGTAGGCGGAGACGTCGTCGAGGCCGTCCGGCAGCGTCGCGACGCCGTCGAAGTCGCCGCCCAGGCCGACGTGGTCGACGCCCGCGACGTCGCGCACGTGCTCGACGTGGTCGGCGACCTGGGCGATCGTGGCGTGCGGCGCGGGGTGGGCGGCCTCCCAGTCGTGCCGGAAGGCCCGGGTCGCCTGCAGGTCTTTCGTATCCAGCCCGGCCGCCCGGGCGGCGGCGATGCCGGCCTGGGCGTTGTCCCAGCACTCCTGGGAGACGAAGTCGCGCGCGAAGACCACCATGCAGACGCCACCGTTGGCGGACAACTTCGTGAGCACGTCGTCGGGCACGTTGCGGGGTGCCGAGCACACCGCCCGGGCGCCGGAGTGCGAGAAGATCACGGGCGCGGAGGTGACCGTCAGCGCGTCGCGCATGACGGCGTCCGAGACGTGCGAGAGGTCGACCAGCATGCCGAGCCGGTTCATCTCCCGCACGACCGCGCGTCCGAACTCGGTGAGCCCGCCGGCGTCCGGGACGTCGGTCGCGGCGTCCGCCCAGCCCACGTTCTGGTTGTGGGTCAGCGTCAGATAGCGGACGCCGAGGGCGTACAGCTGCCGCAGGACGCCCAGCGACGACGCGATCGCGTGCCCGCCCTCCGCGCCCAGCAGCGAGGCGATGCGTCCGGACGCGAACACCCGCTCGACGTCGTCGGCGGTCAGCGCCAGGCCGAGCCGGTCGGGGTAGCGGGCGATCAGCCGCTTGGCTGCGTCGATCTGCTCCAGGACGGCGACGACGGCGTCCGCGGGGGCCAGCGTCCCCGGGACGTACACCGACCAGAACTGCCCGCCGAGGCGTCCGGATGCCGCCCGTGGCCAATCGGTGTGCAGCGGCGTCCGGGAGTCGAGGTCGAGGGTGTCGACGTCGAGGCCGCGGGCGCGGATCTCCCAGAGCAGGTCGTTATGCCCGTCGATCAGCGGGTGGGCCGACAGCAGGTCCTCGACGCGGCTCAGGTCTGACATGGGGGCTCCTCACTCGTACGGCGCCCGATTGGGAAACCGGCCGCCGGTGCGGCACAATAGACCCTCGGTGCCGGTTCACGCCCGGGCCCGATCGGGCCCCGAAGCGAAGGCGACCCGGCGAGCACCCGAAGGAGCAACCATGAAGCAGGGCATCCACCCGGAGTACAAGGAGACCACGGTCACCTGTAGCTGCGGAAACACGTTCACCACGCGCAGCACGTCGCGGACCGGGCAGATCCACGCCGAAGTCTGCGCCGCGTGCCACCCGTTCTACACGGGCAAGCAGAAGATCCTGGACACGGGCGGCCGCGTCGCGCGCTTCGAGAAGCGCTACGCGAACCTGAAGAAGTCCAAGTAGCGACGTCGAGCGCCGGGCACCGGGGAACTCCCGGGCCCGGCGCTTTGTCGTCATCTCGCGAAAGGTCCGAACGTCCGGTGCCCGTCCGGGCCGTCGCGATCAGTGCAATGTGATTCGACGCGGCGTCCGATCAGTGCAATGAAATTCGCCGTTTTCCGGCGAACGACATTGCACAGATGCACCGGAGAGGGAAGAGATGTTCGAAGCGACCGACCAGTTGCGCGCCGAGTACGCCGACCTGGAGCGGCAGCTCTCCGACCCCGCGACCCACACCGACGTGGCCCGCGCGCGCCGCATTGGACGCCGCTACGCAGAGCTGTCCGGCATCGTGAAGGCGCTGGGGGAGTACGACCGGCTGACCGACGACCTAGAGGCGGCGCGCGAGCTCGCCGCCGAGGACGCGTCCTTCGCCGCCGAGGCCGACCGCATCGAGACCCGCCTGGGCGAGGTCACCCAGCGGCTCACTGAACTGCTGGCCCCGCGCGACCCCAACGACACCGCGGACGCGATCCTTGAGATCAAGTCGGGCGAGGGCGGCGAGGAGTCGGCGCTGTTCGCGCGCGACCTGTTCGAGATGTACACCCGCTACGCCGCGACGATGGGCTGGAAGGTCGAGGTGCTCGACTCCCAGGAGACCGACCTCGGCGGCTACAAGACCGTCACGCTCGCCATGAAGGCCGCGGGCAACGCGACGCCGGAGCGGATGCCCTACGGCGTCCTGAAGTTCGAGGGCGGCGTCCACCGCGTGCAGCGGGTGCCGGTCACCGAGACCCAGGGACGCATCCATACCTCCGCCGCCGGCGTCCTGGTGACCCCCGACCTCGACGCCGACGACACCATCGAGATCGCCGACGACGACCTGCGCATCGACGTCTATCGCAGCTCCGGCAAGGGCGGACAGGGCGTCAACACCACCGACTCGGCCGTCCGGATCACCCACCTGCCCACCGGCACCGTCGTGACGTGCCAGAACGAGCGCTCCCAGTTGCAGAACAAGGAGCAGGCGATGCGCATCCTGCGCTCCCGGCTCGCGGCGATGGCCGCCGAGCAGGCGGACGCCGAGGCGTCCGCCGCGCGCAAGTCGCAGGTGCGCACGGTCGACCGGTCCGAGCGGATCCGCACCTACAACTTCCCCGAGAACCGGATCGCCGACCATCGCATCGGCTACAAGGCCTACAACCTCGACCAGGTGCTGAACGGCGACCTGCAGGCGGTCGTGGACGCCCTCCAGGCCGCGGACCTCGCCGAGCGGCTCGCGGCGATCAACGGCTGATGCGCACCAGCGCCGCGGTCGCCCGAGGCGCCGCACGCCTGGGCAGCGCCGCCGAGTCCCGGACGCTGCTCGCCCACGTCCTCGGCGTCGAGCCTGGACGCCTCGCGCTCGCCCCCGACGTCACGGACGCCCAACTCGCCGACCTTGACGCCCTGGTCGCGCGGCGGCTGGCCGGGGAGCCCCTGCAGCACCTCACCGGGGTCGCCCACTTCCGGACCATCTCCGTCGAGGTCGGCCCCGGTGTGTTCGTGCCGCGTCCCGAGACCGAGGTGATGACCGGCTGGGCGCTCGAATGCCTCCGTTCTCGCCGGCAGCCGCCCCAAGGGGTGAGCCTGGTCGAGTTGTGCGCCGGCTCGGGGGCGATCAGCAGGGCGTTGGCGTCCGAGCTGCCCGGGCCGGTCTACTATGCCGTCGAGCTGAGCGAGACGGCCTGGCCCTATCTGATGCGCAATTTGGCGGGCACCGGCGTCCACGCGGTGCACGCCGACATGGACGAGGCCCTGCACGATCTCGACGGCACGGTCGACCTCGTAATCGCGAATCCGCCCTACGTCCCCGAGGCGGCCCGCGGCACGCTGCCCACCGACGTCCTGCGCGACCCCGCCGAGGCCCTGTTCTCCGGCGCCGACGGCCTGGACGCCCTCCGCGTGGTCGCGCGCGTCGCCGCGCGGCTGCTGCGTCCGGGCGGCTGGGTCTGCTCCGAGCACGACGACACCCATGGCGACGCCGCGCCGGCGCTGTTCCGGGCGGCGGGGTTCGTCGAGGTCGCCGACCACGCCGACATGACGGGACGCCCGCGGTTCGTCACCGCCCGGGCGCGAGCTTCCGTGAATGGCAGGATGGGCGCGTGAGCACCGAAGCGCCGGAGCCCGGCCGCGTTTGCGATGTCGACGCCGATCCCGAGGCCGCGTACGACGCCGCGGCGGACGCCGTGGCCGACGGCCAGGTCATCGTCCTGCCGACCGACACCGTCTACGGCGTCGGCGCGGACGCCTTCTCCGCGGCCGCCGTCCAGCGGCTGCTGGACGCCAAGCGCCGCGGCCGCGACATGCCCCCGCCGGTGCTGGTGGCCGAGGTGGGCATGGTCCGGTCGCTGGCGGCGAAGGTCGACGACCGCGTCCTAGCCCTGGCCGAGGCGTTCTGGCCGGGCCCGCTGACCCTCGTGCTGACCTCGCCCGAGAGCCTGCGTATGGACCTCGGCGACCGCGGCCAGACGATCGCCGTCCGGGTGCCCGACCACGACTTCACCCGCGAACTGCTGCGCCGCACCGGCCCGTTGGCGGTCAGTTCGGCGAACGTCTCCGGACGCGACGCCGCGCTCACCATCTCGGACGCCGTCGAGCAGCTGGGCGACTCGGTGGCGGTCTACCTTGACGCGGGCACGATGTCGGGCCCGGTCCCCTCGACGATCCTCGACCTGTCCGGCGACACGCCCCAGCTGCTGCGCGCCGGACGCCTCAGCGTCGCCGAGATCAACGCGGTCGTCCCCGGCCTGCTCGAAGAGCCGGAGGAGTCCACCGTGCCGGAGGAATCGCAGGAGGAGCCGGCCGAGCCTGCGGCCTCCGAGGGCGCCGGGGAGTCGGCGTTCAGCAACTCGGCGGAGCCGGCGTCCGAGGTCTCGGACGAACCGAGCGAGCCTGCGGCGTCCGAGATCTCTGGAGAGCCCACCGAGCCCGCCCAGCCGGACGCGACCGACGGCTGAGCCGTGCGCGAGTATCTGCTGGCGATGCTCATCGCCGCCGGGGTGACGTACCTGGTGGCGGGGCTGGCCCGCAGGTTCGCGTACATGTTCCACGCGGTGGCGCTGGTACGCGACCGGGACGTACACACCAAGCCGGTGCCGTACTTCGGGGGGCTGGCGATGCTGGCGGGGCTGGCGGCGGCGTTCCTGGTGGCGCGCAGCCTGCCGTGGCTGGGCAGCTTCCCGGTGGTCCGGCACGACACGGTGGGGGTGTTCCTGGGGGTGCTGGTGATCTGCGGGGTCGGCGTCCTGGACGATCTGCTCGAGCTGGGTGCCCTGGCCAAGCTGTCGGGGCAGATGCTGGCGGCCGGCATCGTGGTGCTGTTCGGCGTCCGCTTCTATTGGATCCCGCTGGCCGACCGTGTGGTGACGCTCGATCCGGCGATGTCGATCGGCATGGCGGTGTTCGTGGTGCTGCTCTGCGTCAACGCGATCAATTTCATGGACGGCCTCGACGGCCTCGCCGCCGGCGTCACGGCGATCGGGGCCAGCGCGTTCTTCAGCTACGCCTACCTGCTCAGCGCCGAGCAGAACCTGGTGCGGGCGACGACGGGCTCGCTGATCGCGGTCGCGACGGTGGGCATCTGCGTGGGCTTCCTGCCGCACAACGTGCACAAGGCGCGGATGTTCATGGGCGACTCGGGTTCGATGCTGCTGGGCCTGCTGCTGGCGACGTCGGTGATCAGCCTGACCGGCCAGATCGACCCGTCGCGGGTCAATCCGGGCGGGGGCGTCCTGGTGAGCGCGTACCTGCCGCTGCTGCTGCCGTTCGCGGTGATCGCGCTGCCGTTCGTCGATCTGGTCAGCGCGTACGTGCGGCGCACTCGGGCGGGGCGGCTGTGGTTCCAGGCCGATAAGCAGCACCTGCACCATCGCATGCTGTCGCTCGGCCACAGCCACGGCCGGGCGGTGCTGCTGCTGTGGCTGTGGTCGGCGGTGTTCGCCTACGGGACGGTCCTGATCGGCGTCACCGGCTCGCCGTGGATGATCGCGATCGTCGCGGCGTTCGTCGTCGTCGCCGCGTTCCTGACGTGGGGCACCGGACGCCGCCCCGATCCCGAGGACGCCGATGGCGGCGCCGAAGCGGAGGAGAAGGTCCATGGCTGAGCAGGATGCCGTCGAGGCCGGTTCGAAGACAGAGCCGGACGCCGTCGGCCCCAGTCCCGACACGGTGCGGGCGCAGAAGCTGCTGCTGGGCGGCGCGATCGGGGGCCATGTGGGCGCGCTGATCGCGACGGTCGCCTTCTTCGTGCTGCGCGGGACGGCGTCCGGAGTGTCGTGCCTGATCGCCTGCGCGATCACCCTGGCCTTCTACATCGTGGGCCAGGCGGTGCAGGTGATGGTGGCGGACGCCCCGCCGTCGAAGGTGCTCACGGCGTCCCTGGTGTCGTACGTGGTGCGGGTCTCGGCGCTCGGCGGACTGCTCGCGATCGCCATGACCCAGCAGCACCGCCTGACACTCATGGACCCCACCGCCGTGGTCGTCGGCACCCTCGCCGTGGTGGCGTCCTGGCTCGCCGCGGAGATAGCGACGTTCTCCCGGCTGCGGTTCCCGACGTACGATCCCCCTTCTCGGAATCCGGGGACACGGCCTGCCAGCTGAGTTTCCTGCTGCTAGAGTCGCTCCGTCATGGACGAGCAAGGGCAGTGTGGGCCGATTCTCGGGGCTTCCCCAATCGTGTGCTCAGGGGCCTAACCCGTGACAGTCACCCCAGCGAGGGGCGTGGCGCACCGCAATGACACCGACAGGAGGACTCATGGGAGGGCTGGCGAGCCTGTTGATCCCACTGGAGGGCGACGGCGCGGCCACGGGCTGGGCGGCCGTGTGCGCCCACGAGGAGCATTGGCCGCCGGGACAGGGCAGTTTCTGCTCGTCGAGCCTGTTCCCCGGGGTGCCGGGGCTGGAGTGGTTCAACAACCACTTCGTGCAGGCAGTGATCGGCGCGATCATCGTGATCCTGTTCTGGGTGCTGATCTCGCGCAACCAGAAGATGGTGCCCGGTAGGGCGCAGGCGTTGGGCGAGATGGCCTACGACCTGGTGCGCAACGGCATCGCCCGCGACATCCTGGGCCACGACTTCCGGCCGTTCGTGCCGTACCTGCTCACGGTCTTCTCGTTCATTCTGGTCAACAACCTGTTCGGCCAGTTCTTCGTGTTCATGTTCCCGACCTTCTCCAAGATCGGCTACGTCTACGCGCTCGCGCTGCTGTCGTGGCTGCTCTACAACGGGGTGGGCATCAAGAAGTACGGCTTCGGCGGTTACCTGAAGAAGATGTGCCTGCCCCCCGGCGTTCCCCCCGCGCTGTGGATCATCATCATCCCGCTGGAATTCCTCTCCAACATCATCGTGCGGCCGGTCACGCTGGCCCTGCGTCTCTTCGCCAACCTGTTCGCCGGTCACCTCGTGATTCTGGTGTTCGTCGTCGGCGGCTCGCTGCTGCTCACGGCCAACGAGGCCTTCGGCGGCTTCCCGGTCCCGCTGCTGAAGACCGCGGGCGTCGTCTCCATCCTGTTCAGCTTCGCGGTGTTCGCCCTGGAACTCCTGATCGCATTCATCCAGGCTTATGTGTTCACCGTGCTGACCGCCCAGTACGTGTCTTCGGCCCTGGCCGAGGATCACTAGTCCTGTCCGCCACCTACAACCACCACCGAAAGGCACACAGCAATGCTTGAGCTCCTCGAGATCAGCGGTTCCCTCAACATGATCGGCTACGGCCTGGCGACGATCGGCCCCGGCATCGGTGTCGCGATGGTCTTCAGCGCGGTCATCAACGGAACCGCCCGCCAGCCCGAGGCCCGCGGCGCGATGATGGGCACGGCCTGGATCGGCTTCGCGATCGTCGAGGCGCTGGCCATCATCGGCATCGCCCTCGCGTTCGTCCTCGGTTAGGCCTTGCCGATCATGCGACCGCTGATCGATTTCGGCCCCCTGATCCCTCAGGAACCGGCCGAGATCATCGTGGGTCTCGTCCTCTTCGGCATCATCCTCGCGGTGATGACCAAGGTGGTCGTGCCCATGTTCGAGAAGACGTACGCCGAGCGGAGCTCCCTGATCCAGGGCGGCATCGAGCGGGCCACCGCGGCCGAGCAGGAGGCTCAGACCGCGCTCGCCGAGTACCGGACCCAACTGGCCGGTGCCCGCGAGGAGGCCGGACGCATCCGCGAGGAGGCGAAGGCCCACGGCGCCTCGATCGTCGCCGAGATGCGCCAGCAGGCCCAGGAGGAATCCGCTCGCCTGCTGACCAACGCCAAGGCGCAGATCGAGGCCGAGCGGGCCGCCGCCGTCACGCAGCTGCGCAACGAGGTGGGCGGTCTCGCCACCTCGCTGGCCGGCCGCATCGTGGGCGAGTCCCTGTCCGACGACGAACGCGCCCGGCGCACCGTCGACCGGTTCCTGGACGAGCTCGAGGCCCAGACCCCGGCCTCCGGGCAGCAGGCCACCGCGGGGCGGGCATGAGCGCAAACGCCGAAGCCCGGCAGAACGCGCTCGACCGGGTCCTCGACGCGTCCAGCCCGACGGCCGCCATCGGCGAGGAGCTGTTCGCCGTGGCGGACGCCCTGAGCGGCTCCCCGAGCCTGCGACGGGCGTTGACCGATGCCGGCACCGCCGAGGAGGCGCGCGTCAACGTCGTCGGTGCGCTCTTCACGGGCCGGGTCTCCGAGCAGACCATGCGGGTGCTCACCGAGGCCGTCAAGCTGGCCTGGTCCACGACGGGGTCGTTCGTGGCCGCGATCGAACGCCAGGGCGTCCGGGCGATCCTCGGGCAGGCGCAGGTCGAGGGCCGTCTGGACGAGGTCGAGAACCAGTTGTTCAAGGTCGGACGCGTCGTCGACGGCAACCCCGACCTGCGGGTCGCGCTGGGGGAGCGTCGCATCGAGCTGGCCGGGCGGCAGCAGCTGCTCGACGACGTCCTGGGCGACAAGGTGCTCCCGGCGACCCGGACTCTTGCGCGCCGGGCCGTCCTGGCTCGCCAGCGCACGTTCGACGGAACGGTGGAGGGCTACCTCAAGACCGCCGCCGAGCTCCGCAACCGCGGCATCGCGACCGTCGAGATCGCACAGCCGCTGACCGACGAGCAGGCGTCCCGGCTGAGGGCGGCACTGAGCCGCCAGATCGGCCGCGAGGTGACCTTGAACGTGATCGTCAATCCCGCCGTGCTCGGCGGGGTCCGGGTGTCCGTGGGTGACGAGGTCATCGAGGGCACCGTGGCCGGGCGTCTGTCCGACGTGCGGCGCAAGCTCAGCTAACCAACGACTAACGAAGCGATAAGGACAGACCATGGCGGAACTCCAGATTCGTCCCGAGGAGATCAGGGACGCCCTTGATCGGTTTGTGCAGAACTACACCCCCGACACCGCGTCCCGCGACGAGGTCGGCGTCGTGGCCACCTCCGGAGACGGCATCGCGCGCGTCGAGGGCCTGCCCTCGGTCATGGCGAACGAGCTGCTGGAGTTCGCCGACGGCACCCTGGGCATCGCCCTGAACCTGGACATCAGCGAGATCGGCGTCGTGGTCCTGGGCGAGTCCGAGGGCATTGAGGAGGGCTCGAAGGTCCGGCGCACGGGCGAGGTGCTCTCGGTGCCCGTCGGTGACGGCTACCTGGGCCGCGCCGTCGACGCCATGGGCAACCCGATCGACGGACTCGGCGAGATCACGGGTGTCGAGGGGCGCCGCCTGCTCGAGCTGCAGGCCGCCGGCGTCATGGACCGCCAGGAGGTCCGCGAGCCGCTGCAGACCGGCATCAAGGCGATCGACGCCATGATCCCGATCGGCCGCGGCCAGCGCGAGCTGATCATCGGCGACCGCAAGACCGGCAAGACGGCCGTCGCGATCGACACGATCATCAACCAGAAGGCGAACTGGGCCACCGGCGACCCGAAGAAGCAGGTGCGCTGCATCTACGTGGCCATCGGGCAGAAGGGCTCGACCGTCGCCGCGCTGCGCAAGATCCTCGAGGACGCCGGCGCACTCGAGTACACGACGATCGTGCACGCCCCGGCGTCCGACCCGGCCGGCTTCAAGTACATCGCGCCCTACACCGGCTCGGCCATCGGGCAGCACTGGATGTACTCCGGCAAGCACGTCCTGATCGTCTTCGACGACCTGACCAAGCAGGCCGAGGCGTAC
>DAIRTI010000077.1:0-14784 GCA_036803965.1 Propioniciclava sp. | reverse complement strand
GGAAGGTCGATCCTGGAACAGGGCTCCAGGACGGACCCGCTGATGTCGTCGAACTCGTCCGGCTCGCCGGTGTGGGCCACCAGCTCGTAGCCGGACGCCCATGGCTCGTCCGGCAGCGTCAGCGGCATCGGCCAGTCGCCGCCGTGGACGAAGACGTAGAACGCCTCCTCGGCGTCCGAGACGTACATGCCGAGGCTGCGGCGTCCCTGGTCGCTCCACTCGCCCTGGCCCATCTCAGCGCCGGTCTCGGTGAACCAGGCCGACTCGCGGCGTCCCAGGCCGCGGCCGGCGGCGTCCACGACCTCGAACGACGAACGGAAGTTGCGCGGCCGCAGGATCGGGTGCTCGCGGCGCAGGCGCAGGAGGGTGCGGGTGAGTTCGAGCTGGTCGCCCCACTCGTCGACGGTCTTCCAGTCGACCCACGACAGGGGCGAGTCCTGGCAGTAGGCGTTGTTGTTGCCCTGCTGGGTGCGGCCCATCTCGTCGCCGGCGAGGATCATCGGCGTCCCGGTGGCGAGCAGCAGCGTGGCCATCATGTTGCGGGTCGTCCGGTGGCGGGCGGCGACGATCGCGGGGTCGTCGGTGTCGCCCTCGAAGCCGTGGTTCCAGGACCGGTTGTCGTCGGCGCCGTCGCGGTTGCGCTCGCCGTTGGCCTCGTTGTGCTTGAGGTCGTAGGTGACGACGTCGCGCATCGTGAACCCGTCGTGGGCGTTGACGAAGTTGACCGAGCTGGTCGCGGGGCGTCCGTCGTGGTCGTAGATGTCGGAGCTGCCCGCGAGCCGCGTGGCGAGCTCCTGGACGCCGCCCAGCGCGCCCCGCCAGAAGTCGCGCGTGAAGCCGCGGAAGCGGTCGTTCCACTCGGCCCAGCCGCGTCCCCAGCGGCCGACCTGGTAGCCGTACGGGCCGAGGTCCCACGGCTCGGCGATCATGATCGCCTGGCTCAGGACCGGGTCCTGGGCGATGCGCTGCTTGAACTCGTGGCCCTGGTCGACGTGGTGCTGCGTGTCGCGGATCAGCGTCGTGCAGAGGTCGAACCGGAAGCCGTCGACACCCATCTCGACGACCCAGTAGCGCAGCGAGTCGAGGATCAGGTCGAGGATGCCGCCGATCGAGGTGTCGACCGCGTTGCCGCAGCCGGTGACGTCGTAGTCGTTGCGCAGGTCGCCGGTCAGCCGGTAGTAGCCGGCGTGGTCGATGCCCCGGAACGACAGCGTGGGACCCTCGTGGCCGCCCTCGCCGGTGTGGTTGTAGACCACGTCGAGGATCACCGCGATACCGGCCTGGTGCAGGGCGCCGACCATCGCCTTGAACTCGCGCACCTGCCCGCCGAGGGTGCCCGCGCTCGAGTAGGGGGCGTGCGGCGCGAAGAAGCCCAGGGTGTTGTAGCCCCAGTAGTTCGTCAGCCCGCGCCCGACCGTGAACGGCTCGGAGATGAAGTGCTGGATCGGCAGCAGCTCGACAGCGTTGACGCCCAGGCTCTTGATGCTCTCGATGACCGCCGGATAGGCGAGCCCGGCATACCGGCCGCGCAGGTGCTCGGGGACCGCCGGGTGCAGCCGCGTGTAGCCGCCCAGGTGGGTCTCGTACAGGACCAGGTCTTCGAGCCGGGGACGCTCGGCCAGCGGGGCGGGCGCCGGGGTGTCGGCCACGACCACGCTGAGCGGGACGTAGCCCGCGGAGTCGGTCGGGTCGGGGGTGAAGTTGCTCTCGGCGGTGTGGTCGCTGATCGGCCCGGAGTAGTCGACCCCACCGGTGATCGCGCGGGCGTACGGGTCGAGCAGCAGCTTCGCGGGGTTGAACCGCTGGCCGCTCTCGGGGCTCCACGGCCCGTGCACGCGGTAGCCGTAGCGTTGTTCGGCGCCGACGCCGGGCACGAACACGGTCCAGACGCCGTCGTCGGAGCGGGTCATGTCGTGGTTGACCTGGGTGAGGTCGGACGCCACGAGCGCGAGTTCGACGCGGGTGGCGCGCGGGGACCACAGCGCGAAGCGCGTTCCGTCGGGGGTCGCCTGAGCACCGAGGATCGACGAGTCGGTCGGCCTCGGGAGGTCCAGTCGGATCATCCGTCTCTTTCGATCTTCCATCGTCCCCGTTTCCCCTGGCCCCGCAGGGATTCCAGGCGTCGGAGGCCCTGACGGACTGATCATTCTGCCGTATCGCGGCGCCCGAGCCTATTCACCGCCTCCCGCGGGCCGCGCGGCCGGGGCGTCCGGGCCCGTAGGATCGGCGTCCGGACAGGGGGTTGCATGACGGGGACGCGGCGGTGACCGGGGTCACCGGGCTGGGCTCGCTGCCCGGCACGGACGCCGGGGCGGCGGTGCGGCTCGCGCTGGAGGACGCCGACCTGCCCTGGCTGCCGGAGCTGCCCGCCCGCGGCCCGTGTGCCGGCATGATCGGACGCGCCGTTGGCCTGCTGGCCGGCCTGCCCGGCGACCTGGCTGCCGGGGAATGGCGGCTGGCGTCGGCGGCCGGCATCGACCAGCGGCGCGCCCGCGCGACCCTGCGCGACGACCTCGACGTGCTGGAGGAGAACGTGCAGTCGGCGTCCGGGCCGTTCAAAGTGTCAGTGTGCGGCCCCTGGACGCTCTCGGCCGCCCTCCTGCGGCCGCTCGGGGGACGCGTCCTCGGCGACCGTTCGGCCCGCCGCGACGTGGCCCAGTCGCTCGCCGCCGGGGTCGCCGACCTGCTCGCCGACCTGCGGCGCCGCCTGCCGGCCCTCGAGTTGCGCCTGCAGGTCGACGAGCCGTCGCTGCCCGCCGTGCTCGCCGGACGCGTCCCGACCGAGGGTGGCTATTTCCGGCATCGCGCGGTCTCCGACGCCGAGGCGTCCGAGCTGCTCGCCCTGTTCTCCGCGCTCACCCCGGACTCCCTCGTGCACAGCTGCGCGGGCGACGTCCCGATCGCGCTGCTGACGGCCGGACGTCCCGGCGCAGGCCGGCAGGGAGCGGCCGGGCAGGGTGCCGGGTTCGCGGGAATCAGCCTGGATGCCGGCCTGCTCGGGCGTCCGGGCTGGGACGCCGTGACGGCCGCGGTCGAGGACGGAACCACGCTGTACCTCGGCGTCCTGGACGCCCTTGCCCCCGCCGCCGGACCCGACCCGATCGTGCGCCGCACGCTGGGCTGGCTGCGTCCACTTGAGCTCGGTCCCGTCCTGGCCGACCGGCTCTGGCTGACCCACACCTGCGGGCTGGCCGGGGCGGCGTCCGGGCAGGTGCGGGCGCAGTTCGACGCCCTCCGGCGCGCGGCCGAGCATGTCGACGAGGCGCTGCGGTCCTGAGGAATCCTCTTGTCGGACGCTGGCGGTAGGTTGTGCGCCGTGAGCGAGGAGACCGACCGCAGCCGTCACGCGCGAGCAGCCCAGGACGTCGAGGACGCGCGGTTCCGCTACTACGTGCTGGACGCCCCGACGCTGAGCGACGCGGCGTACGACGCCCTGATGCGCGAGCTGGAGGAGTTGGAGGAGCGGTACCCCGACCTGCGGACGCCCGATTCCCCGACGCAGACCGTCGGCGGTGCGGTGGGGGCGACGTTCGCTCCGGTCACCCACCTGGTGCCGCTGATGAGCCTCGACAACGCGTTCTCCGTCGACGAGGTGCGCCGCTGGGCCGCCCGGCTGGGCGAGCCGCTGCCCGCGCTGGTCTGCGAGGTCAAGATCGACGGGCTGGCCCTCGACCTGGTCTACCGCGAGGGCCGGTTGGTCTCGGCGGCCACCCGCGGCGACGGCCGCGTGGGCGAGGACGTGACGGCCAACGGTCGCACGATCGCGTCCGTGCCGCACCGGCTGACGGGCGACGACGTGCCCGAGCTGCTGGAGGTCCGCGGCGAGGTCTTCATGAACGCCGCCGACTTCGAGGCCCTCAACGCGTCGCTGGTCGAGGCGGGACGCCCCCCGTTCGCCAACCCGCGCAACTCCGCCGCTGGCTCGCTGCGCCAGAGGGACCCACGGGTCACGGCGTCCCGGCGGCTCGACTTCCTCTGCCACGGCATCGGCGCCTACTCCGGGACGCCCCTGCCGCGGCTCTCCGACGCCTACGGCGTCCTGCGCGAACTCGGGCTGCCGGTGAGTCCCCACAACCGTGTGGTGACGAGCCTCGACGAGGCACTCGCCTACATCGACGAGCGCGGCGAGCACCGCCACGACCTGCCGCATGAGATGGACGGCGTCGTGCTCAAGGTCGACGACCGCGAGCGGCAGGCCGAACTCGGCCACACATCGCGGGCACCGCGGTGGGCGCTGGCGTACAAGTACCCGCCGGAGGAGGTCAACACGAAGCTCCTGCGCATCGAGGTGAACACCGGCCGCACCGGCCGCGTCACGCCCTACGGCGTCATGGAGCCCGTCGTGGTGGCCGGATCGACCGTCGAGATGGCGACCCTGCACAACGCGCACGAGGTGGCCCGCAAGGACGTCCGGCCCGGCGACACGGTCGTGCTGCGCAAGGCCGGCGACGTGATCCCCGAGATCGTGGGCCCGGTCGTGGCCCTGCGGCCCGACGGCCTGGAGCCCTGGGTGATGCCGACCCACTGCCCGTCCTGCGGGGCCGAGCTGCGTCCCGAGAAGGAGGGCGACAAAGACCTCCGCTGCCCCAACGCCCGCTCCTGTCCGGCCCAGCTGCGCGAGCGGGTGTTCGGGCTGGCGTCTCGAGGCGCGCTCGACATCGAGGCGCTCGGCTGGGAGGCCGCCATCGCGCTGACCGATCCCGAGTTCGGACGCCCCGAGGGCGCGTCCGAGTTGCCGCAGACCCCCGTGCTCGACACCGAGGCCGGGCTCTTCGAGCTGGCGCCGGCCGACCTCGCCGAGGTGCGCGTGTGGCGGCGCCGCCGTCGCAACGGCGTCGAGGGCGCGCCGGCCCTGGAGCCGTTCTTTTACACCAAGGCCACGCCGAAGAAGCCGGCCGTGCCGCGGGCGACCACAGACGTGCTGTTTGCCGAGCTTGAGAAGGCCCGGTCGCGTCCGGTGTGGCGGGTGCTGGTGGCGCTGTCGATCCGCCACGTGGGTCCGACGGCCGCCCGGGCGCTGGCCGACCACTTCCGTTCGGTGGACGCCGTCGCCGCGGCCTCCGCCGAGGAGCTGGCGGCGGTCGACGGGGTCGGTCCGACGATCGCGGCCGCGATCCGGGAGTGGTTCGACGGCGAGGAGTCGGGCTGGCACCGCGACATCGTCGAACGCTGGGCGCGCGCGGGCGTCCGGATGGCCGACGACGAGCCCGAGGACGCCCAGGGCGACGGTCCCGCGCAGACCCTGGCCGGCCTGACGGTCGTGATCACCGGGGCCGTGCCCGGGCACACGCGCGACTCGGCGTCCGAGGCGGTGGTTGCGCGCGGGGGCAAGGCGGCGGGCTCGGTGTCGCGCAACACGAGCGTCCTGGTGGCGGGGGAGACGACCGGTTCGAAGTACGCCAAGGCCGAGGCCCTCGGCGTCCCGATCCTGGACGCCGACCGCTTCGCCGATCTGCTCGAACGCGGCCCGGACGCCCTGCCGCCGGCCGGGTAGCCTGACGACCGTGGACGGGCTGAACAGCAACCTCAACCTCAACGGGGACGCCGCACCGAGCGTCATCCCCGGGCTGGGGGAGTGGTCGCCGACCGGCGTCCCGTCGACGCGGGCCAAGAAGCGCCTGCGCTGGCGTGTCGTGCTCTACCTCGTCCTCGCCGCCACCGCCGTCACGCTGCTGGGCTGGTGGCTGTGGACGATGCTCCGCTGAGCGTCGCGTCCCCGCCCCCTAGGATGTCTCCCGCATCGAGACCCTAGGAGCGCATCGTGGCCCTGAGCCCCTCGGACGTGGCGCGGCTCGCCGACCTCGCCCGCATCGAGCTGACCGACGACGAGCTGGAACGCCTGGGACCGCAGCTCGGCGTCATCCTGGACGCCGTCGCCGACGTCTCCAAGGTGGCCGGCCCGGATGTGGTCCCGATGTCGCACGCGGTCCCGCTGACCAACGTGTTCCGCCCCGACGTCGTGAAGCCGTCGCTGGCACCAGAGGATGTGCTGGCCGCCGCGCCGGCGTCCGAGGACGGCCGCTTCCGCGTCCCCCGGATCATGGACGAGGAGTTCTGATGACCACCGAGATCCTGCGCGCGAGCGCCGCCGAGCTCGGCGAGCGCATCGGACGCCGTGACACGTCGGCGGTCGAGGTCACCTCGGCGTTCCTCAATCAGATCGAGCGGGTCGACGGCGAGGTGAAGGCCTTCCTGCACGTCGACCGCGAGTGGTCGCTGGCGCAGGCGCGGTCAGTCGACGCCCGACTCGACGCCGGCGAGAGGCTCGGGCCGCTGGCGGGGGTCCCGATCGCGGTCAAGGACATCTTCTGCACCAGGGGCGTCCCGACGACGTGCGCGTCGCGGATCCTGGAGGGCTGGCGTCCGCCCTACGACGCCACCGTCGTGCGGCGGATCGCCGACGCCGGACTCGTCATGATCGGCAAGACCAACATGGACGAGTTCGCAATGGGCTCCTCCACCGAGAACTCGGCGTTTCAGGTCACCGGCAACCCGTGGGACCTCGACCGCATCCCCGGCGGGTCGGGCGGCGGCAGCTCGGCGGCGCTGGCGGCGTTCGAGGCGCCGCTCGCCCTGGGCACCGACACCGGCGGCTCGATCCGGCAGCCGGCGGCGGTCACCGCGACGGTCGGCGTCAAGCCGACCTACGGCGGCACGTCGCGCTACGGGGTCGTCGCGATGGCGTCCTCGCTCGACCAGCCGGGGCCCTGCGCCCGCACGGTCATGGACGCCGCCCTGCTGCACGAGGTGATCGGCGGCTACGACCCGATGGACTCGACCTCGATCGACGAACCCGTCCCGGGCGTCGTGGAGGCCGCGCGGTTCGGCGACGTCGCCGGTCTGCGCATCGGGGTCGTCAAGGAGCTGGGCGGCGAGGGTTACGCGCCCGGGGTCGAGCAGCGGTTCCGCGAGACGCTCGACGTGCTCGCGGGCCTCGGCGCCGAGATCGTCGAGGTGTCGTGCCCGCACTTCTCGTACGGCCTGGGCGCCTACTACCTGATCATGCCGAGTGAGGTGTCGAGCAACTTGGCCCGTTTCGACGCGATGCGCTACGGCCTGCGCGTCGGTGACGACGGCGAGAACACGGTCGAGCAGGTGATGCGGCTCACGCGCGGACGCGGCTTCGGCGACGAGGTCAAGCGGCGGGTCATCATCGGCACCTACGCACTGAGTTCGGGCTATTACGACGCCTACTACGGCTCGGCCCAGAAGGTCCGGCGGCTCATCGCGCAGGATTTCGACGCGGCCTTCGCCCAGGTCGACGTGCTGGCGTCTCCGGCGACGCCGACAACCGCGTTCCGCCGCGGCGAGCGGACGGCCGACCCGCTGGCCATGTACATGTCCGACCTGTGCACGATCCCATCGAACATGGCGGGCAACGCGTCGGCGTCCTTCCCGTGCGGGCTGGCGCCAGAGGACGGCCTGCCGGTCGGCTTCCAGGTGATGGCGCCCGTGCTGGCCGACGACCGGCTCTACCGCGTCGGCGCGGCACTGGAGCGCGCGTTCGCCGAGCGCTGGCGCGGAACGCTGACCGACGTGCTCGCCGACGGGGACGCCGGCGCGTACCTGGGCGTGGGACGGGAGGCCTGACATGGACGAGCTGCTCGACTACGACGAGGCGATGGCGCTCTTCGACCCCGTGCTGGGGCTGGAGGTGCACGTCGAACTGAACACGGCGTCCAAGATGTTCTGCGGTTGCGCGAACGAGTTCGGGTCGGAGCCGAACTCGAACACGTGCCCGGTGTGCCTGGGACTGCCCGGCGCGCTGCCGGTCGTCAACGGCAAGGCGGTGGAGTCGGCGATCCGGATGGGGCTGGCCCTGAACTGCGAGATCGCGGAGTGGTGCCGGTTCGCGCGGAAGAACTACTTCTACCCGGACATGACCAAGGACTTCCAGACCTCGCAGTACGACGAGCCACTGTGCTTCGGCGGGCACGTCGACGTCGAGGTGGACGGTCGCACCTACCACATCGAGGTCGAGCGGGCGCACATGGAGGAGGACGCCGGGAAGCTCGTCCACATGGGCACGAGCGGGCGCATCCACGGCGCCGAGTACTCGCTGGTCGACTACAACCGCGCCGGGACGCCCCTCATCGAGATCGTCACCAAGCCGGTGCGCGGCACGGGAGCGTCCGCGCCGGCGGTGGCCAAGGCGTACGTGGCCCTGGTGCGCGACACGATGCGGGCGCTCGGGGTGTCCGACGTGCGGATGGAGCAGGGCTCGCTGCGCTGCGACGCCAACGTGTCGCTGATGCCGAAGGGGTCCGACGTGCTGGGCACCCGCACCGAGACCAAGAACGTCAACTCGCTGCGCTCGATCGAGGCCGCGCTGGTCTACGAGATCAGGCGGCAGGCGGCGGTGCTGGCGTCCGGCGGACGGGTCAAGCAGGAGACCCGGATGTGGCACGAGGAGGGCTACACCACCGCCGGCCGCTCGAAGGAGGAGGCCGAGGACTACCGGTACTTCCCCGAGCCCGACCTCGTGCCGATCGCGCCCGCCCGCGAGTGGGTCGACGAGCTGCGCGCCCACCTGCCCGAGAACCCCGCAGCGCGCCGCGCCCGGCTGCACGCCGAGTGGGGGATGAGCGACCGCGAGTTCGGTGACGTCCTGGCCGCGGACGCCCTCGGCCTCATCGAGGAGACCGTCGCCGCGGGGGCGTCCCCGCAGGCGGCCCGGAAGTGGTGGCTGGGCGAGCTGGCGCGGGTGGCCAATGCCAACGGCGTCGAGCTGGCGAACGTGGGCCTGAGCCCGGCGCAGGTCGCGGGCGTCCAGGCGCTCGTGGACGCCGGCGTCGTCAACGACAAGCTGGCCCGCCAGGTGATCGAGGGCGTCCTGGCCGGCGAGGGCGAGCCGGCGGACGTGGTCGAGTCCCGCGGCCTCAAGGTCGTCTCCGACGACGGCGCCCTGTCGGCGGCCGTGGACGCCGCGATCGCCGCCGACCCGGACGCCGCCGCGAAGATCCGCGACGGCAAGGTCGCCGCGGCCGGCGCGCTGATCGGGGCCGTCATGAAGGCGATGCGTGGCCAGGCCGACGCCGGGCGCGTCCGGGAACTGATCCTGGAGAAGCTCTCCTGAGAGGGGACCCATGCTCGTCGTGACCGCCGGCTGGGCGACGCACGTCGGCCTCGTCCGCGACGGCAATGAGGATGCCGGCTACGTCGGACGCCGCCTCTGGGCCGTCGCCGACGGCATGGGCGGCCACGCGGCCGGCGAGGTCGCGAGCGGCCTGGTCGTCGAGGCGCTGGCGGAGCTGGACGAGAGCGAGAGCCTCGACCGCGAGTCGCTCGTCGAGGGCGTCCGGGGGGCGAACGACCGGCTGCGGGCGTACTCGGCCGACCATGCCCGGACCCGCGGCATGGGCACCACGCTGACCGGCGTCGCGGTCGTCGGGCAGGAAGCCGAGGAGCGGCTCTGCGTCTTCAACATCGGCGACTCGCGGGTGTACCGGCTCGCCGGGGACGCCGTGGAGCAGGTCACGCTCGACCACTCCGAGGTGGGCGAGCTGGTGGCCGAGGGCATCCTCACGCCCGAGGAGGCGCTGTTCCACCCGCTGCGCAACATCCTCACCCGTTGCCTCGGCATGTGGCCGTTCCCGGGGGTCGACACGTGGCCGCTGGAGGTGACCGACGGCGTCCGGCTGCTGATCTGCTCCGACGGGCTGACCGGCGAGGTCTCAGATGCCCGGCTGGCCTCGATCCTGCGCGATCTGGCCGACCCGCAGGAGGCCGCGGACGCCCTCGTCGCCGCCGCGCTGGAGGCGGGCGGGCACGACAACGTCACGGTGATCGTCCTCGACGTGGCGCCTGGGTGAGCCCGTGACCGCCACCCCCGAGACCGCCGCCCCCACGATCCCCGGGATGGACCACGTCGCCACGCTCGCCTCGGGCGGCTTCGCCGACGTGCACCTCTACGACCAGCGGGTGCCGTCCCGCCGGGTTGCGGTCAAGGTGCTGAGGGACGCCGTCGGCGCCGGCGGGGCGGCGGCCTTCCTCGCCGAGGCGGACGCCCTGGCCCGGCTCGAGCACCCGTACGTCGTGGGCGTGTACGGGGTGGGCGTCGCCGAGGACGGGCGTCCGTACCTCGTGATGCCGTTCTATCCGGGGACCGACCTGGGAACCCGCTCGGCCGGGGCCGGGCTCGGCGTCGAGGAGGTGCTGCGCGTCGGCGTCCAGGTCGGGGGAGCGCTGGAGACCGCGCACCGGCTTGGCCTGCTGCACCGCGACGTCAAGCCGGCGAACATCCTGACGGGGCCGTACGGCGAGCCTGGGCTGGCCGACTTCGGGCTGGCGGCGGGACCCGACGCCGACCTCGAGTCGGGTGTCTCGGTGCCCTGGACCGCGCCCGAGGTGCTGTTCGGCACGGCCGCACCGTCGGTCCGCTCCGACGTGTACTCCCTCGCCGCCACCCTGTGGACGCTGCTCGCCGGACACCCGCCGTTCGAGGCGACGGCAGTGGCAGGGGCCGGTTCGGGCGCCGAGTTGCTGCGGCGCATCCGCAGCGCCCCCGTGCCCCCGATCGGACGCCCCGAGGTTCCGCCCGCACTGGAGGCCCTGCTCGTCCGCGGCCTGGCCAAGGACCCGGCGGAGCGTCCGGCGTCCGTGCTGGAGTTGGTGCGCTGGCTGCAGGACGTCCAGCGGGCGCAGGGCCTGGCGGTCGTCGAACCGGTCCTGCCCGGCGGCCCCAGTGCGGTGGACGCCGCCGCCCCGGCCCCCGCCCGGGCGGCCGGGCTGTTGGGTCAGCCCACTGGCGAGGTAGTACGCCACGCGACTCCTGCGCCGCCGGACGGCACTTCGCCTGCCGACGAGGCCTCTCCCGACCAACCCTTGACGGGTCTCCCCATGGCCCGCCGGCCCAGGCCGCTCCTCGCCCTGGTGACGCTGGGCGTCCTGGTCGCGCTCGGGCTGGGCGTGTGGTGGGTGACGCGTCCGGTGGTGGCGACGATCGCGGCGTCCAGGGCCGGCGCGACAGTCACCTTCACCTGGACCTACCCCCACCCGCGCGACGACGACGCGTACGACGTCTGGGTGGCCGACCGGGTGGTCCGGGTGGGGGAGCCGATCGTGCAGGTAGGCGCGGACGATCGGGCGTGCATGCGCGTGCGCGTCCTGGACGCCGCCGGCGCCCCTCGCGGTCCCTACTCGGAGGAGGTCTGCGCATGACCCAGGACCTGACCGTCGAGTTCCTCGGCGAGACCTACACCCCGGACGCCGCGGGCCCCTTCACGATCGGACGCGACGCCGACCTCGTCGTGGACGCAGACAACCCGTTCCTGCACCGCCACTTCCTCACGCTCACCGCGAACCAGGATCTGTGGTGGCTCACCAACGTCGGGACACAACTGACCGCGACCGTGGCCGACGAGGCCGGGGCGATGCAGGCCTGGCTCGCGCCCGGGGCGTCCATGCCGCTGGTGTTCCGGCGCACGGTCGTCTGGTTCACCGCGGGCGCGACGACGTACGAGTTCGACGTCTTCCTGGACGCCTCGCTGTTCGAGCCGGTCGAGCACCGGCCCGCGCAGGACGGGTCGCTCACGATCGGGCGCGTCACGCTCACGCCGGCCCAGAAGCTGATCATCGTGGCGCTCTGCGAGGACGCCCTGAGGCACGCCAACCGCGGCCCGTCGTCGATCCCGACCTCGGCCGCGGCGGCCGAGCGGATCGGCTGGCCGCTCACCCGGTTCAACCGGAAGCTCGACAACGTGTGCGAGCGGCTGGAGGCCATGGGCGTCCGCGGGCTGCACGGCGGACCTGAGCGGCTGGCGTCCACGCGCAAGGCGCGGCTGGTGGAGTACGCGATGGCGTCCCGACTCGTGGTGAGCGCTGACCTCGCGCTGCTCGACGCACAGTGAACACGCCGCCCGACGCGCACTGAAACACGCCGTCGGAGGGACTTCCGTCCGGGTATTCAAGGTGCAACGCTGGACGGCGCCCCTTTCTACAAGAGGAGAAACGCCCCATGACCGAGAACAACCCTGGCGATCCCCAGGGCGAGGACAAGAAGCCCTCGGGATTCGACCTGCCACCCGAACCTGACAACGCCACCTACACTCCGCCGGCCGGGTCGTCGTACCCGCCGCCCGGCGCCGGCTCCTACCAGCCCCCGAGCGGGTCCGCCTACCCGCCGCCCGGTGCAGGTTCCTACCAGGCTCCCGGCGCGAGTTCGTACCAGGCTCCGGGCGCCGACTCATACCAGGCTCCCGGCTCGTACCCGCCGCCGAACACGCAGTCCTACCCGCCGGCCGGGGCGGGCTCATACCAGGCGCCGAGCTACGGCGCCTCGCAGCCGACTCCGCCCGGCACCTACGAGCCCGGCGCCCCCGGCGCCCCGAACTACGGTGTGGCTCCCGGTGGCGGCTATCCGCCGGCGGTCGGTGGCGTCGGTCAGCCGGCCAGCGCGGGCTACCGCTTCCTGGGCGCCCTGATCGACGGCATCCTGATGGGAGTCGTGTTCGGGATCCTCGGCGCGATCTTCAACAACAGCGGACTCTCGTCCATCGTGCAGTTCGTGCTGATGGTCGGCTACTGGGCCTATTTCAACGGGCAGGGCCAGACGGTCGGCAAGATGATCATGAAGACGAAGGTCGTGGACGCCACCACGGGCGCCCCGATCGGCATGCAGCGGGCCGCCATCCGCGGCGTGGTGCAGTTGGTCTTCAGCTTCCTGGCCGGCCTGCCCTACCTCAGCATCTTCATGAACCCGGAGCTGCGGGGCTGGCACGACCAGGTCGCCAACGACAAGGTCATCCGCATCGGCTGATCGAACCGCACGGGCCCGGCTACCGGGGCGCGCTGCTCTTCGGGGCGGCGTCCCAGTAGTCGGGCTCGTGCCGTTTGACCGCCGCGATGACCCGGTAGGTCACCGGCAGGCAGAGGGCCTCGACGAGGCACTTGTAGATCCAGCCGACGAGGATGTAATTCGCCAGGGCGGGCAGGGGGATCGAGTCGCCGCCGAACCACAGCGGGCCGAAGGCGATCGAGCAGAACACCACCGTGTCGGCGAACTCGCCGACCACCGTCGAGGACATCAGTCGCACCCACAGGGCGTCCTCGTTCGTGCGCTGCTTGATGCGCACCACGACCCAGGCGTTGAGGAACTGCCCGACCAGGTAGCCGGCCAGGCTCGCCGCCACGATCCGCGGCACGAAGCCCAGCACGGCGCTCCAGGCGTCCTGGTGGGGCCAGTCGGGGGCCGGGGGGGCGGCGTCCACGATCATGAAACTGAGGCTCATCAGCAGCGCCAGCGCGAACCCGGTGAAGATCGCGCGGCGGGCGCGGGCCATGCCGTAGACCTCGGCGAGCACGTCGCCGAGCACGTACGTCAGCGGGAACAGGAACGCGCCGCCGTCCAGGATCAGCGACCCGACCACGGGGACGCCCCCGAACACGATCAGCTTCGTCGCCCCCACGTTCGAGATCAGCAGCAGCCCGCAGAAGGTCGCGAGGATGACGTCGTACAGGCCCCGTCCGCCGGTGGCGAACCGCACGGATGAGTCGGCTTTCACGAGCGTGCATGCTAGCCCGGACGCCAGCCCGCGGCTTCCCTGGGACGACCGCCGACCGCCGCCGAGGGCGTCCGGAAGCGGCCGCCGGGACGCCTTCGCGTTGCGTCTTACCGTTGTCGGAGCGGCGTGGCAGGCTAGGCACATGACGGACATGAGCGACACGGACATCACGGACGACGGCGACTTCATCGAGCAGTTGCAGCCCGACGACACGCTCATCGACCGCGGCGTCGACGACGTGCTCGACGAGGGCTACACGTCGCCGGAGAACTGGTCCGCTCTGCAGGGCTACGGCAACACCCCGGCCGAGATGCGGCAGCGCGAGACGATCGAGATGCGTGCCCCGCAGGAGGAGCCGGAGGTCGTCCGCGAGCCCACGCCGTGGAACCCCGACAGCGAGGATCGCGAGGTCGGCGGCAAGCGGGCCGGGCGCATCGTGGACGCCCGCAGCGACGGCGAGGTGTTCGGCGACGACGTCGGCATCGACGGCGGGGCGGCGTCCGCCGAGGAGGCCGCGATGCACATCATCGAGCCCGAGGACGAAGACGACGAGTAGGCCTCGTGCGCTCCGGCGGCCAGGGCGCGCGGAGCCGCGCGTAGACTGGCCCGCGCCGCAAGGCGGATGAGTACGGGTTTGGGACGCCGAGGCGTCCGGACGAAGGGAAGTTCCCACTGACGAACACGGCGGAGGACCCAGTCGCCACCAGGCGGATCGCGGTCGGGTCGAACATCGGCATGGTCAACGTGCTCGGGCCGCGGGACGAGTTCCTGAAGATCCTGGAGCGCGACCTCGACGCCGAGATCCACGTCCGGGGCAACGAGATCACGCTGTCGGGCACGCCGGCCGGCGTGGCGCACGCGGCGGATGTCCTCACCGAGCTGGTGACGATCGTCCGCACCGGCCAGGGACTGACGTCGGACGCCGTCGAGCGGGTCATCGCGATGGCCTCCGAGCACGACCACCCGGCCGAGGTGCTGACGCAGAACATCCTGTCGACGCGCGGGAAGACGATCCGGCCGAAGACGCTGAACCAGAAGCGGTACGTGGACGCCATCGACGCGCACACGATCGTGTTCGGCATCGGCCCCGCGGGCACCGGCAAGACCTACCTCGCGATGGCGAAGGCGGTGCAGGCGCTACAGGCCCGGCAGGTCAACCGCATCATCATGACGCGGCCCGCGATCGAGGCCGGCGAGCGGCTCGGCTTCCTGCCCGGCACGCTGTCGGACAAGATCGACCCCTACCTGCGGCCGCTGTACGACGCGCTGCACGACATGATCG
>DAIRTI010000076.1:0-14979 GCA_036803965.1 Propioniciclava sp. | reverse complement strand
GGCCGATCTCGATGCCCTCGGCGTCCACGTTCAGCTCGCGGGCCAGGCCGAACAACTCGACCAGCGTCTTGCCCGCGGACGCCATCGCGTCGCGCGGCGCGATAGCCGGCTTGGTCTCGACGTCGACGATCAGGCGGTCGAAGTCGGTGCGCTGCTCGACGCGGGTGGCCTCCACCTTGTAGGTGACGCGCAGGACCGGGGAGTAGATCGAGTCGACCGGGATGCGGCCGATCTCGGCGTCCGCGCTCTTGTTCTGCGCGGCCGAGACGTAGCCGCGTCCGCGCTCGACGACGAGCTCCATGTCGATCTTGCCGTCGTCGTTGAGCGTGGCGACGTGCAGGTCGGGGTTGTGGATCTCGACGCCCGCCGGCAGCGCGATGTCGGCCGCGGTCACGGCGCCGGCACCCGCCTTGCGCAGGTACATGACGACCGGCTCGTCCTCTTCGGAGCTCAGCACGAGCTGCTTGAGGTTCAGGATGATCTCGGTCACGTCCTCGACGACGCCGGGCAGCGTGGAGAACTCGTGCTGGTTGCCCTCGATCTTGATCGAGGTCACCGCCGCGCCCGGGATGGACGACAGCAGGGTGCGCCGCAGCGAGTTGCCCAGGGTGTAGCCGAAGCCGGGCTCCAGGGGCTCGATGACGAAGCGCGAACGGAAGTCGTCGACGACCTCCTCGGCCAGCGTGGGCCGCTGTGCGATGAGCATGGGTGCTTACCTTTCCACCGCCCGCTATATGACGGTGATCGGGGCGGCCGGACGGGCGTCCGGCCGGACCCGCGGCGAGGCCGCGGGAGGACGGGGACCGCGAAACCCCGGGCGGACGGCGTCCGGCCCGGGGCCACGGGGACTACTTCGAGTAGAGCTCGACGATCAGCTGCTCGGCGACGTCGACCGTGATCTGGTCGCGGGTCGGCAGCTGGTGGACGAGGATCCGCATCTTGTTCGGCTTCACCGTGAGCCAGGCCGGGACGACCCGCTCGTGGTGCAGCTCGCGGGCGATGACGAACACGTCGAGGTTCAGCGACTTCGGCTTCACGTCGATGATGTCGTAGGCGCTCACGCGGTACGACGGGACGTTCACCTTGCGGCCGTTGACCAGGAAGTGTCCGTGGACGACCAGCTGGCGGGCCTGGCGGCGGGTGGAGGCGAAGCCGGAGCGGTACACGACGTTGTCGAGGCGCGACTCGAGGATCTGCAGCAGGTTCTCGCCGGTCTTGCCCTGCTTGCGCACGGCCTCTTCGTAGTAGCGGCGGAACTGCTTCTCCAGCACGCCGTAGGCGAAGCGGGCCTTCTGCTTCTCCTTGAGCTGGAGCAGGTACTCCGACTCCTTGGTGCGTCCGCGGCCGTGCATGCCGGGCGGGTAGGCGCGGCGCTCGAAGGCCTTGTCGTTACCGACGAGGTCGGTGCCGAGCCGGCGGGACTTCTTGGTGATGGGTCCGGTGTAACGGGCCATGGTGGTCTCTATCGTCCTTTCTGGGCTCGGTACTAGACGCGACGGCGCTTCGGGGGGCGGCAGCCGTTGTGCGGCACCGGCGTGACGTCCGAGATCGGGCCGATCTCGAGGCCGACGGCGCCCAGCGAACGGATGGCGGTCTCACGGCCGGAGCCGGGACCCTTGACGAAGACGTCCACGCGCTTCATGCCGTGCTCCATGGCGCGGCGGCCGGCGGCCTCCGCAGCCATCTGGGCGGCGAACGGGGTGGACTTGCGGGAACCCTTGAAGCCGACGGTGCCGGCGGACGCCCAGGAGATCACGGCGCCCGTGGGATCCGTGATCGAGATGATCGTGTTGTTGAAGGTGCTCTTGATGTGGGCCTGCCCGGTGGTGACGTTCTTCTTCTCCTTGCGGCGAAGCTTCGTCTTCTGGGCGGCCTGAGCCTTGGTGCGGCCTGCAGTAGCCATCTAGCTTGTTCTCTCCCTGTCTCGTGTCCCGGGCCGCTACTAGCGGGCCTTCTTCTTCCCGGCGACGGCCTTCTTCTTGCCCTTGCGGGTGCGCGCGTTCGTGCGGGTGCGCTGCCCGCGGACCGGAAGGCCCATGCGATGACGACGGCCCTGGTAGGAGCCGATCTCGATCTTGCGCCGGATGTCGGCGGCGACCGTGCGGCGGAGATCGCCCTCGGTCTCGTAGCTGGACTCGATGTGGTCGCGCAGCTTGACCAGCTGCTCGTCGGTCAGGTCCTTGACACGGATGTCGCCACTGACTCCAGTGGCGGCCAGGGTCTCGGCGGCGCGGGTCTTCCCGATGCCGAAGATGTAGGTGAGAGCGACCTCGAGGCGCTTGTCGCGCGGCAGGTCGACACCGATGAGACGTGCCATTCGGGCGGTTACCTTTCTAGATTCCGGACGCCCCGCAGGGCTCCGCGAAGGTGTGCGGCGTGACGCGTCCCGCGCCGCCTAGACGCGGGCCCCGGCCTTCGCCCGGGGGTAGAACCAGGCGAGCTTGGCGGCTCCCCTGGGGTTGCAGTCACGTTGTTCTGTGTGGTGGACGCCTGTGCGACTCGCGCCTTCGGCGTCCGGTCTTGCATTCGGTTGTGTGTCACGCCGGACGCCGAAGCGTCCGATGTGGCGTCGGAGGGGCCGACGGTGTTTGGCAGTTCCCCCTCCAAAGCCGCCCCGGGGCCTCAGCCCTGGCGCTGCTTGTGGCGAGGGTTCTCGCAGATCACCATCACGCGACCGTGCCGGCGGATCACCTTGCACTTGTCGCACATCTTCTTGACGCTCGGCTGAACCTTCATCGAGCAACTCTCTGACTCGTGCCCGGGCGCGGACGAATCCGTGTTCGGGCTTGGTGGACTACTTGCGAACCTCGCGGCTACTTGTGCCGGTAGACGATCCGTCCGCGCGTGAGATCGTAGGGAGAGAGTTCGACGACGACCCGGTCGGCGGGGAGGATGCGGATGTAGTGCTGCCGCATCTTGCCGCTGATGGTCGCGAGAACCCGGTGGCCGTTGCTCAGTTCCACACGGAACATCGCGTTCGGCAACGCCTCGACGACGGTCCCCTCGAGTTCGAGGGCTCCTTCTTTCTTGGCCATAATCCCTAACGGTCGGTTTGGACGTGGACCGGCGCACCCGACACAGGTGGCCGACATCCCATCTTAGCCCGGCCCGCTAGGGCCCTCAAAATCAGAGGATGAGGGCCAGGAGCACGATCAGCACGACGACGGCCACGCCCACGAGCGCCCCCGCGAACAGCAACAGCCGGCCGCTCGGTGCCCTGGCCGTCGACACCTCGCCGGGCTCGGCGGCGACCTCCTCGATGTTGCCCGGGGTCGCGTACGTCGCCTGCGCCGGCAGCTTCTCGACGACCGGGCGCAGCTCACCGAGGGTCTTCGCCGAGAACGCGATGTCCAGGTAGCGGCGGTAGTCGAGGTCGTCGAACGCGCCCGCCTCGAAGGCGCGGTTCACCCGGTCGACGACAAGGTCGCGCTCGCGGGCGTCCACCGGCTTGTCGGGGGTCGACACGTACTTCGACGAGATGGGCAGGTTGCTCACGCGTCCAGAGTAGACGGACGGTCGGCGCGCGCCGCATCCGGCGTTCTCCGGAGGGGTGAGACGTGCACGCGCGCCAGCGGCGTCCGGCTACCTTGTCCCTCACGCATCGACGGGCGGCGGACGAGCGTCGGCCCGACCTGGAAGGACCATCCATGAAGAAGACCGGACTGCGCATCGCGGGCATCGCGTCCGCCCTGCTGCTCGCGGCCTGCAGCTCCCCCACCCCGGGCGCCACCACCGCCGGCACCACGGGCGGCACCGCCGCCGCCAAGACCTACAAGATCGGCATCACGCAGATCGTGGCCCACCCGTCGCTGGACGCCTCCCGCGAGGGCTTCAAGAAGGCGATCGCGGACGCCGGCCTGAAGGTCACCTACGACGAGCAGAACGCCAACGGCGACCAGGCCACCGCGACCTCGATCGCGTCCAAGTTCAAGGACGGCGGGCTCGACCTCGTGCTGGCGATCGCCACGCCGACCGCGCAGGCCACGGCCCAGGCGATCACGTCGACGCCGATCCTGTTCACCGCGGTCACCGACCCGGTCGCGGCCAAGCTCGTGGCGTCGAACGAGGCGCCCGGCGGGAACGTCTCCGGCACGACCGACATGAACCCCGTCGCCGAGCAGATCGCGCTGATCAAGAAGATCAAGCCCGACGCCAAGAGCGTCGGCATCATTTACTCCTCCGGCGAGGTCAACTCCGAGGTGCAGGTCAAGGCGGCCAGGGAGGCCGCGGCCAAGGAGGGCCTGACCGTCGTCGAGAAGACGGTCACGACCACCGCCGAAGTGCAGCAGGCGGCGTCCTCGATCACCGCCGACTCGCTCTACGTGCCGACCGACAACAACGTCGTGTCGGGCCTGGCGTCGGTCGTCGGCGTCGCGGAGAGCAAGAAGATCCCGCTGGTCGTCGGCGAGGGCGACTCGGTCGCCAAGGGCGGCGTCATCACCTACGGCATCGACTACAACAAGCTCGGCTACCAGACCGGCCAGATGGCGGTGAAGATCCTCACCCAGGGCGCGAAGCCGGCCACCATGGCGGTCGAGAGCCAGACCGACCTGAAGCTGTACGTGAACAAGGCGGCCGCCGGGCGCATGGGCGTGACGATCCCGGCCGACCTGCTGGCCAAGGCGGAGGTCGTCGGCTGACGCCATGATCACGGCACTCGATCTGGGTCTGATCTACGGGCTCATGGCGCTCGGCGTGTACCTCACGTTCCGGGTGCTCGACTTCCCCGACCTGACGGTGGACGGGAGCTTCACCACGGGGGCCGCCGTGGCGGCGGGGCTGATCCTTGCGGGTCAGCCCCCGCTGCTCGGCACGGTCCTCGGTGCCGTCGCCGGCGCGCTCGCCGGCCTCGTCACGGGGCTCCTGCACACCAAGGGCAGGATCAACCCGCTGCTCGCGGGCATCCTGACCCAGATCGCGCTGTACTCGATCAACCTGCGCATCATGGGCAAGGCCAACCTGCCCCTGCTGCGCACCGACACGCTGCTGTCGGGCCTGAGGGACGCCAACCTCTTCGGCACCTGGGTCTCGGTCGCGCTGTTCGGGGCCATCGCGCTGGTCTTCCTGCTGGCGCTGGACTGGTTCCTGAACACCGACCTGGGCCTGGCCCTCCAGGCCACCGGCGACAACGCCCGCATGATCAGGGCCAACGGCGTCTCGACCGACTACACGAAGATCCTCGGCCTGATGCTGTCGAACGCCCTGGTCGGCCTCTGCGGCGCCCTGATCGCCCAGTACCAGGGCTTCGCCGACATCGGCATGGGCATCGGCCTCATCGTCGCCGGGCTGGCGTCCGTGATCATCGGGCAGGTGCTGGTGCCGAGCCGGCGGTTCGTGTTCGCGACGCTGGCCGTCGTGCTCGGGTCGGTGGTGTACCGGATCGTCATCCAGCTGGCCCTGCAGCTCGGCTTCAACCCGAACGACATGAAGCTGATCTCGGCCGTCCTGGTGGTGGCCGCGCTGCTGCTGCCGCGGCTGACGGTGTTCCGGCAGATGCGCTGGCGGGCCCGCGATCGCCGGATGGCTGCCGCGGCGTCCGGGGCCCCCGACAAGCCGCTGGAGGTCTGATGCTGGAAGTCCGGGGCATCACGAAGATCTTCGCCCAGCACACCCCCAACGAGAAGGTCGCCATCGACGACCTGAGCCTGACGCTGGCCGAGGGCGACTTCGTCACGGTGATCGGCAGCAACGGGGCCGGTAAGTCGACGCTGCTGAACGTCATCGCGGGCGAGTTCCGTCCGGAGAAGGGATCGGTCTGGATCGACGGCACCGACGTCACCCGGCTGCCCGAGTTCAAGGTGGCGAAGTACGTCGGACGCGTCTTCCAGGATCCGCTCGCCGGCACGACCCCGCGCGGCACCATCGAGCAGAACCTCGCGATGGCTCTGGCGCGCGGCAAGCGGCGCGGGCTGCGGCAGGCCGTCACCAACGCCAAGCGCGAGGTCTTCCGCACCGAGCTGGAGAGGTTGGAACTGGGCCTGGAGCACCGGTTGCGCACCGAGGTGGGGCTGCTGTCGGGTGGGCAGCGGCAGGCTCTGTCGCTGGTGATGGCGACGTTCAGCAACCCCAGCATCCTGCTGCTCGACGAGCACACCGCCGCCCTGGACCCCTCGCGCGCCGAGCTGATCATCCGGCTCACGAAGGACGCCGTCGAGCGCTACGGCCTGACGACCCTGATGATCACCCACAACATGGAGCAGGCCATCGCCATGGGCAACCGGCTGGTGATGATGCACGAGGGTCGCATCATCTACGAGCTCGCCGGCGAGGAGAAGAAGAAGGCCACCGTCGCCCAACTGCTGGAGAAGTTCGCCGGCATCAAGGGCACCCTGTCCGACCGGACGCTGCTCGCCTGACGGGTATCGCCTCCACGGCGCACTGGACGCCGCTGGCGCTGGGGGCGTCCGGACGCCGTCAGCTCGGCTTGCGGCGCTTGCCCTTGTCCTTGTCGCGGACCGGCTTGCCCTTGCCTGGCTTACCAGGCTTGCCGCCCTTGACGGTCTTGCCCGCCTTGGCCGAGTGTCCGTGCTTGCTGGGGCCGCCCGACTTGGCGCCCTTCGGGGCCTCCTTGCGGTAGCCGAAGCCCCTGGCGTCGGACTCGGCAGCCTTGCGGCGGTCCTCGGCGGTCCAGCGGGCCTTGGCGCGTCCGGGACGGTCGGTGCGTTCCGCTGCCGCGCCGGCGGCGTCCGGACGCCTCTCGTCACGCTGCTCGCGGCGGGCGTCCCGGCCGGGGCGGGGACGGCTGTCCTCGCGCCCGGAACGGCCCCCGCGCTCCTCGCGCCCGGGGCGTCCCTGCTTGGCTCCGGCGGCACCCGGACGCCGCTGGCTGCGGCCCGGACGGCGATCGGCACGCTCGTCGACCTCCCAGGGCTCGGCGCCCCACCACTCGCTCGTCCACTCTGTGTTCTCGGGACGGCGGCGGTCGGGACGCGGGGTGGTGTCGCTCCAGTCCGGACGCGGCCCTCGGGCTCCCGAGACGTGTTGCTTGGGCTCGCGCCGCGGCCGGTACTCGATGCCGCCGGACGCCGGGCGCTCACCGGACTCACCCGCCCGCTGCTCGTCGCGGGGCCCCTCGCGCCTTGGCCGCTCGCGGTGGGGACGCCCGTCCCGCGGACGGTCGCCGCGGGGAGGTCTTCCCCACGCACGCTCCTCCCTGGAGCGCTCGGCCCGGGGCCGCTCATCGCGGGACGGCTCTTCGATGATGTCCTCGGCGTCGGGCTCGAAGATCGAGGTGCCGGACGCCGCCGGCTCGATCCGCGGGGCGCGCACCTCGGTCAGGATCTCGTCGCCGGGCGACACGACGACCTGCTTCGGCTTGATCTTCGCCTGGGCCATCAGGGCCCGGACGGTCTTGTTCTGGTTGCGGGTCACGAGCGTCACGACGTTGCCCTCGCTGCCGGCGCGGGCGGTGCGTCCGGAGCGGTGCAGGAACGCCTTGGGGTCGTTCGGCGGGTCGACGTGGACGACGAGCCCCACGTCGTCGACGTGGATGCCGCGCGCCGCGATGTCGGTCGCGACCAGGACCGAGACCGACCCGTCGGCGAACGCCGCCAGGTTGCGCTGCCGGGCGGCCTGGCGCAGGTTGCCGTGCAGGTCGACGGCCGGGATGCCGGCCTCCGTCAGCGTCTGGGCGAGCCGCTCGGCGGCGGACTTGGTGCGGGTGAAGGCCAGCGTGCGGCCGCCACCGCCGAGGAGCTCCCGAAGCACCGCGGGCTTGTTGTCGTGGCGGACGCCGAACAGGTAGTGCTGGGCGTCCGGGGCCGACTCGTCGCCCTCGAGGGAGTGCGTCGCCGGGTCGTGCAGGAACTTGGTGACCAGCTCGGCCACGTCGCCGTCGAGGGTGGCCGAGAACAGCATCCGTTGGCCCGGGGGAATCGCCTCCAGGATGCGCGTCACCGGCGGCAGGAAGCCCATGTCGGCCATCAGGTCGGCCTCGTCGAGGACGACGACCTCGACGGCGTCCAGGCTGAGGTGGCCCTGCTCGATCAGGTCCTCGAGGCGTCCGGGGGTCGCGACGACGACGTCGACGCCGCGCTCCAGCTTGCGGACCTGACCGGTGTAGCGGACGCCGCCGAAGACCGTCATCGTCTTGCAGCGCACGGCGCGGGCCAGGTAGTCGACGGTCTCGGCGACCTGCACGGCGAGCTCGCGGGTCGGCACGAGGACGAGCGCGCGGGGGCGTCCCGACTGACGGGGGAACTCCGAGGTCAGCACGCGCTCCAGCAGCGGCAGGGCGAACGCGACCGTCTTGCCCGAGCCGGTGCGTCCGCGGCCGAGGACGTCGCGTCCAGCCAGGGCGTCCGGCAGCGACGCGGTCTGGATCGGGAAGGGCTCGACGATGCCGCGGGAGGCGAGCGCCTCGACGAGTTTCGGGCGGACGCCGAGGGCGTAGAAGGTGGAGGCAGGGCGGGACGGTGTCACGGACGTGTCCTGAGGATTGAGCTAAGCCACGCGAGCCTCGCGGCCACTCGTGCGCGGGCGTCCGACGGACGCCGAAACTTCAGTCTACGCCCGCGCCCCGCCGGGCCCCGAATCGCCGATCGCTAGGAGAGGCCGACGATCTCACCGCAGTCGGTGAGATCCATGGCCTCGGCACCGGGGTGGCTGCCGAGGCCGGGCATCGTGGTGATCTCGCCGGTCAGGGCGTACACGTAGCCGGCGCCGGCCGCCAGCCGCACCTCGCGCACGGGCAGCACCCATCCGCTGGTGGCGGCCAGGGTGCGGTCGGCGGGGTCGGCGGTGACCGACAGGTGGGTCTTGGCCACCAGCACCGGCAGGCCGCCGAAGCCGAGCCGCTCGAATCGCGACAGGTCGCGGAAGGCCGTCGGCGCGATGTCGACCCGGTCGGCTCCGTAGACGGACGCCAGCGCCTTCAGCTTGCTCTCCAGCGGCTCGGACAGCTCGTAGGCGAACCGGAGGTCGCTCGGGTCCTCGCAGGCCGCCAGGACGGCCTCTGCGAGCTCTCGCGCCCCTTCGCCACCCTCGGCCACGTGCCTCGACACCGCGAACCGGACGCCCCGGGCCGCGGCGAACGTCCGGATCACCTCGAACTCGTCGGCGTGGTCGTCGGGGAACGCGTTGAGGCCGATCACCGGCGTGACGCCCGCGGCCAGCACGATGTCGAGGTGGTGGGCCAGGTTGGGCAGGCCCGCCTCGACGTCAGCGGGGTTGTTCATCGTCAGGTCGGGGGGCAGGGGGCGCCCGGGGATGATCGTGTGGCGTCCCGAGTGGGCCTTCAGCGCGCGCACGGTGACGACGATCAGGGCGGCGTCTGGACGCAGCCCCGACGTGCGGCACTTGACGTTGACGAACCGCTCGAAGCCCAGGTCGGCGCCGAAGCCGGCCTCGGTGACGACCACGTCGCTGCCGGCCAGCGCGACCCGGTCGGCGATGATCGAGCTGTTGCCGGTCGCGATGTTGCCGAAGGGCCCGGTGTGCACCAGCGCCGGCTGGCCCTCCATCGTCTGCAGCAGGTTCGGGCGCAGCGCGTCCCGCAGCAGCACCGCCATCGCCCCGGCCGCCCGCAGGGCCTCCGCGGTGATCGGGACGCCGTCGGTGTCGAACCCGACGACGATGCGTCCGAGGCGGGCGCGCAGGTCGGCGTAGGAGTCGGCCAGCGCCAGGATCGTCATGATCTCGGACGCCGCCGTGATGTCGAAGCGCGTCTGCCGCGGCACGCCGTCGGCCTTGCGGCCCAGCCCGACCACGATGTCGCGCAGCGCCCGGTCGTTGACGTCGAGGACGCGTCCCCAGGTGATCGAGTGCGGCTCGATGCGCAGCGCGTTGCCCTGGTGCAGGTGATTGTCGATCATCGCCGCGAGCAGGTTGTGCGCCGCGGTGATTGCGTGGAAGTCGCCGGTCAGGTGGAGGTTCATGATCTCCATCGGCAGCACCTGCGACAGGCCCGCTCCGGCGGCCCCGCCCTTGATGCCGAACACGGGTCCGAGCGAGGGCTGCCGCAGCACCACGCAGGCCCGCTTACCGAGCCGGCCGAGCCCCTGGACGAGCCCGACCGAGGTCGTCGTCTTGCCCTCCCCCAGCGGCGTCGGCGTGATCGAGGTCACCACCACGTACCGCGCCTCCGGACGCCGCTCGCGTCCGGTGGGCAGGTCGACCTTCGCCACGTAGCGGCCGTACGGCTCAAGCTGCGACTCGTCCAGGCCGAGTGCGGCGCCGATCTCGGCGGGGGGACGCAGGCGGGCGGCGCGGGCGATGTCGAGGTCGGAGGGCATGAAGCCGATTCAATCACCGGACGCCGACGCGCACGGCCGGTTGCGAGGTCTCGCGGGGCAGGCCCTAGTCGGACAGCGGGCCGAACGGGGCGCCGAGGCGTCCCAGCATCTCCTCGCCGCCGTCGGGCGACGTGAGCACCCACAGGCCGCCCTTGGTGACGGTGATCGTGTGCTCCCAGTGGGCGGCGTCGGAGCCGTCGCGGGTCACGACGGTCCACTCGTCGTCGAGGGTCGCGGTCTCGGCCGACCCGGTGGTGACCATCGGCTCGATCGCCAGGCACAGGCCCGGAACGATCTTGAGGCCCCGGCCGGCGCGTCCGTAGTTGGGCACGTCGGGATCCTGGTGCATGGACGAGCCGATGCCGTGGCCCGTGTACTCGCGGACGATGCCGTAGCGGTGCGGATGCCGGCGCACGGACGCCTCGATCGCGTGCGAGATGTCGGTCAGCCGGCCGCCCAGGCGAGCCGCGACGATGCCGGCCCACAGGGCCCCGAACGTCACGTGGGAGAGCTCCTGGCGCTCGGGCGGCAGCGTGCCGACGCCGAAGGTGACGGCGGCGTCCCCGTGCCAGCCCTCGACGATCGCACCGAAGTCGACCGAGACCAGGTCACCCTCGGCCAGGACGCGATCGCCGGGGATACCGTGCACGACCTCGTTGTTCACCGAGATGCAGGTGACCGCGGGGTACGGCATGAGGCCGAAGTGCGCGCCGTAGTGTAGGAAGGAGGAGCCCGCGCCGTGCCGGGCCAGGACGTCGACCGCGACCGCGTCCAGCTGCCTCGTGGAGACACCCGGTCGGGCCGCGTCGCGGACCGCGGCGTGCGCCTCAGCGACCACCAGGCCGGCCCTGCGCATGATGCGCAGTTGCTCAGGGGTCTTCAGCTCGACGCCGCGGTGCGAACTCACCGGATGGCGAACCTTGAGTCCAGCGCCTCGGTGAGGCGGCGGGTGACCTCGTCGATCTCGCCGAGGGCGTCCACCTCGAGCACGAGGTTGCGCGCGTCGTACTCGGCCAGCACGGGCGACGTCTCGTCGCGGTAGACCTCGATGCGCCGGCGGATCGTCTGCTCGTTGTCGTCGGCGCGCCCCTCCAGCTGGGCCCGGCGCAGCATGCGGCCGACCAGCTCGTCGGGGTCGGCGACCAGCGAGACCACGGCGTCCAGGTGTGTGCCGAGTTCGGCCTGGGCGATGTCGAGCGCCTCCACCTGGGCGAGGGTGCGCGGGTAGCCGTCGAGTAGCCAGCCGTTCTGGGCGTCCGGCTCGAGGAGCCGCCGGAAGACCATCGAGGTCGTGATGACGTCCGGGACGAACTCGCCGCGGGCGATGATCGCCGACACCTTCTGGCCGAGGGCGTCCTGGGCCTTGATGTGCTGGCGGAAGAGGTCGCCGCTGGAGATCGTCGGGATGCCGTAGTGGGCGGCGATGCCGCCGGCCTGGGTGCCCTTGCCCGCACCGGGCGGGCCCATGATGAGGAGTCGCATCGTCGCGCCCCTTTCCGTCTAGCGCAGGAAGCCTTCGTAGTTGCGCTGCTGCAACTGGCTCTCGATCTGTTTGACGGTATCCAACCCTACGCCGACGATGATGAGGATCGACGTTCCACCGAATGGGAACTTCCTGGACGCCTGCTCGCCGAGCAGGAACCAGGCCAGGGCCGGCAGCAGTGAGATCAGCGCGAGATACAGCGAGCCGGGGGCCGTGAGCCGCGACAGCACGTGCGCGAGGTACTTCTCGGTGGGGCGCCCGGCCCGGATGCCCGGGATGAACCCGCCGTACTTCTTCATGTTGTCGGCGACCTCGACGGGGTCGAAGGTGATCGCCACGTAGAAGTATGCGAACGCGATGATCAGCACGAAGTAGACCAGGTTGTACCAGGGCGAGCCGCTGCCCGACAGGTGCTCGGCGATCCAGCTCGACACCGGGTTGCCCGGCTGGAACTGCGCGTACAGCATCGGCAGGTACAGCATCGACGACGCGAAGATGATCGGGATAACGCCGGCCTGGTTGACCTTGAGCGGGATGTAGGTCGTGGTGCCGCCGACCAGGCGGCGTCCGACCATGCGTTTGGCGTACTGCACCGGGATGCGCCGCTGCGCCTGCTCCATGAAGATGACGCCCACCATGACCAGCAGGCCGATGCCGAGGACGAGCGCGAAGGCGAGCCAGCCGGACGCGTTCGGCATGTTGGGGTTGTTGGGGTCGACGCCCTTGCCGAGCGCGATGCCCCACATCTGGGTCGGGAACTGGGCGGCGATCTGGGTGAAGATCATGACCGACATGCCGTTGCCGACGCCGCGGTCGGTGATCAACTCGCCCATCCACATGATGATGCCGGTGCCGGCCGTCATCGTGAGGATCATGACGATGATCGGGAAGATGCTGGAGTCGTAGACGATCGCTTCGGTGCAGCCCTGGAACAGCTGACCGTTGACCGCCAGCGTCGTGAACGCCGTCGACTGCATGATCGCCAGGACGATCGTCAGGTAGCGCGTGTACTGGGTGATCTTGGTCTGTCCGGCGCCGCCCTCCTTCTTCAGCTTCTCCAGCCGCGGGATGACCACGGTGAGCAGCTGCAGGATGATCGAGGACGTGATGTAGGGCATGATGCCGAGCGCGAAGATCGCGAGCTGCAGCAGCGCACCACCCGAGAACAGGTTGATCATCGAGTACAGGCCCGCGCTGTCGCTCGCGGAGGCCTGCAGCTGACACGCGTGGATGGCCTCCAGGTTGACGTTCGGGGTGGGAACGGTCGAACCGAGACGGAACACGGCGAGGATGAACAGCGTGAACAGGATCTTCTTGCGCAGATCCGGAGTTCTGAACGCGTTACCGAAGGCGGACAGCATCCGTTCTCTTTTCTGGGTGGCGTGCTGTTGGCCGCGCGTGGTGCGCCCAACCTGGTGAACTGTAGCAAGACCGTCAGTCCCGCTCGAACCGGGCACGTCGTGCGACGGGACTCGGCCTCGTCAGGACTCCGGCTCGTCGGCCAGGGGCGCCACCAGCTCCGGGCCGTCGTTGGTCACGCGGTTGACCAGCATCGAGACCCGGTACGCCGTGAGTCCCTCGGGCACGCAGAGCAGGGACGCCGCGGCGTCCGGTTCGGCCTGCCGCGGGTCCAGCCAGGACGCCCACGCGTCCGGTTCGACGGTCATCGGCATCCGGTCGTGGATGTGACCCAGGGCGTCCGTCGCCGTGGTGGTGATGATCGTGGCCGTCGTGAGCCACTCCCCCACCGGGGACTTCCAGAACTCGTACAGCCCGGCCATCACGAACAGCCCGCCGTCGGCGGGCCGCAGGAAGAACGGCTGTTTGAGGGCCTTGGCACCGGGACCGGCGGCCTGGGTGATCCACTCGTAGTAGCCGTCGGCCGGGATCAGGCAACGCCGGGCCGCGAACGCCTTCCGGAAGGCCGGCTTGGTGGCGACCGTCTCCGCGCGGGCGTTGATCATGCGGGCCGCGCCGGTGGCGTCCTTCGACCAGGACGGGACCAGCCCCCACCGCGGCGTCACCAGCTTGCGGACGGTCTGTTCCGACTCGCGGTCGACGCGCTCGACGACGGCCGGGACGGGGTCGGTGGGCGCAATGTTGAACGACGGCAGCGGTTCGTCGACGACCTCGTCGATGCCGAACACCTCGACGTACTCATCGGGGCCGGCCGAGGCGGCGAATCGTCCGCACATGGGGGCTACCGTACCCGCCGCATGCCGAAATGCCGGATGGGCGACCCCCGAAGGGATCGCCCATCACTCAGGCAGTGTGCGGCGTCAGTTGGCCGCGCCGCCGGCCTTCTCGATCTTCTCCTTGGCGGAGGCGGTGTAGGCGTCCGCGGTGACCTGCAGGGCCACCGACAGCTCGCCGCCACCGAGCACCTTGACGAGCTCGCCCTTGCGGACCAGGCCCGCCGCGACCATGTCCTCGACGCCCACGGCGCCGCCCTCGGGGAACGTCTGGCCGAGCCGGCCGACGTTCACGACCTGGTACGACACCCGGAACGGGTTCTGGAAGCCGCGCAGCTTCGGCAGCCGCATGTGCAGCGGCATCTGGCCGCCCTCGAAGTTGGCGCCCACGTTCTTGCGCGCGCCGGTGCCCTTGGTGCCGCGACCGGCGGTCTTACCCTTGGACGCCTCGCCGCGACCCACGCGGGTCTTGGCGGTCTTGGCGCCCGGAGCGGGCCGCAGGTGGTGAAGCTTGATGGGCATGTCAGTCAACCTCCTCGACGGTGACGAGGTGGGAGACGACGTCGATCATCCCGCGGAACTCGGGACGATCCTCCTTCTCCACCACGTCGCCGATGCGCTTGAGCCCGAGGGACCGCAGCGAGTCCTTCTGGTTCTTCTTGGCGCCAACGACGCCCTTGATCTGGGTCACCCTCAGCGTGGCCATCAGGCGTGGGCCTCCTTCCGAGCCCGCAGGATCGCGCCCGGGGTGACGTCCTCGACGGACATCCCGCGGCGCTTCGCGACCTGCTCCGGCTCCTCCAGCTGCTGCAGCGCGGCCACCGTGGCGTGCACCACGTTGATCGCGTTCGAGCTGCCCAGCGACTTCGCCAGCACGTCGTGGACGCCCGCGCACTCGAGCACCGCACGGGCCGAGCCGCCGGCGATCACGCCGGTACCGGCGGACGCCGGACGCAGCAGCACGACACCGGCCGCCTTCTCGCCCTGGACGGGGTGCGGGATCGTGCCCTGGATGCGGGGCACGCGGAAGAAGTGCTTCTTGGCCTCCTCGACGCCCTTGGCGATCGCCGCG
>DAIRTI010000075.1:0-15004 GCA_036803965.1 Propioniciclava sp. | reverse complement strand
ACGTCGTGTCGATCGACTACGATCCGGGCGCCTCCGAGGTCAACCAGCTGAACCGGATCAAGCTCATGGTCGCCACGGCGCACAAGAACGCCGACAAGCACCCCGACATGGCCGAGTTCGAGGCCGAGTTCAGCGAGGCGCTGCGCTAGGAGCCTGCTGAACGAGGTTGTTCCTAGCGAGGACGGACGCCACGGCTCTCCGTTAAATCCCGAACGGCACATGACCTCGCTGTGCCCGGGTTACGGTGCCCATAGCGGGCCGCTCCCACCACCCTGTCTGCGGTCCCGGGAGGATGCATCGTGGGCCGGATGGCTCCCTACACGTCCGAGCAGGACGCGAGCCCGCCGCCCCGCGCGGCCCGGCCGGCGTTCGGCGAATGCCCTACCGACGAGAGACGCCACTGCCTCGGGACGATGTGGCCGCCACGGTCGCCGAGCGCGAACGCCTGGCCCGCGAGCTGCACGACCTGCCCGCTCAGCTGCTCGCGTCCCTCCAGCTGCGCCTGTACGCGATCCAGGAGCGCCCGGAGCTGGCCGGCCTGCCCGGCGTCCGCGACGAGCTCGCCGACCTGGCGTCCGGCTGCGCCGAGGCGCTCCGCGAACTGCGCGAGGAGATCCACGGCCTGCGCGAGTGCAGCGCGGACGGCCGTCCCCTGGCCGACCTCATCGAGGGCCTGCTCGGCCGGTTCTCCCGCAGCACCGGCCTGGACGCCAGCCTGGCCGTCGCGGCGTCCGAGCCGTTCGTCCTGCCCCCGGACGCCGTCGCCCACGTGGGGCGCATCGTCGCCGAAGCCCTGACCAACGTGCGCAAGCACGCCGAGGCGAGCCGCGTCCGCATCCGCCTGGACGCCGATGGCGCCGGTCTGGCGCTCTCAATCACCGACGACGGGCGCGGCTTCGAGACGGACGCCGGGGCCCGTGACGGTTACGGCCTTCTCGTGATGCGCGAGCGCGCCGAGCTGATCGGCGGGACGCTCCGGGTCGACTCGCGTCCGGGGGAGGGCACGCGCGTCCTGGTACGGGTGCCCGCGACCGGAGGCGACGGAAGGGCGGCCCGGTGAACGCTTCGATACAGTCCACCCGCGTCCTACTCGTCGACGATCAGGCGCTGTTCCGCGGGGCCCTGGCCGCCGTGCTCGACGCCGAGCCCGACTTCACGGTCGTCGGGGAGGCGGCCGACGGCCACTCCGGCCTCGACCTCGCCCTGGCGGTGCGCCCCGACCTCGTGCTGATGGACGTCGAGATGCCCGGCATGGACGGCGTGACCGCCGCCCGCGGCGTCCTCCAGCGCGTCCCGACCGCCAAGGTCGTCATGCTCACCGTCACCGACGACGACGACCACCTCCTCAGCGCGATCCGCGCCGGTGTCCACGGCTACCTGCTCAAGGACGTGTCGCCGGCCGAGCTCTTCGAGCAGCTGCGGGCCGTTCGCCGGCAGGAGACGCCGGTCTCCCCCGCCCTGGTCGGCCGCCTCCTGGACGCGATCCGGACGCCGGCGTCCGCCCCCGCCGTGCCCGAGAACGCCGCCGAGCAGCTGAGCGAGCGCGAACTGCAGATCCTGCGGCTCGTCGCCGAAGGGCTCACCAACCGCGAGATCGGGCAGCGGCTCTTCATCACCGAGGGCACGGCCAAGAACCACGTGCACAACGCGTTGCGCAAGCTGCACCTGGAGAATCGCAGCCAGGCGGCCGCCTACATCGTCCGCGAAGGGCTGGCCGCGAACTGGAGCAACGCCTAGCCACAGGCACAACGGACGCCTCCGCCCAGGGTATAGCCGCGGCCGGGTTTTGTATCGCCGCTATACCCCCGACTTCCCGCAGCCGGTGGCCGCGTTCGGAAAGATGTTGCTATCCGGAGCCACGCCCAGTGTCGGGAGGAGAGCCGCCGATGTCGTCGTCCACACAGCGCGTTCTCGACCGCCTGGGCGGCCTGCGCGGGCTGCTGTTCGTGGTGGGCTCCGGGCTGGTCGGCGTCCTGGTCGGCATCGCGCTGTTCACCTTCGGCTACGCCAACGGCTTCGCGTACTTCGGCGAGGATCCGCAGACCTGCAAGCAATGCCACGCCATGAACCCCCAGTTCTACGCGTGGGAGAAGGGCAGCCACCACCAGGTGGCCTGCCAGGAGTGCCACATCCCCGAGCGGAGCGAGGAGCCGGTCCACTGGCTGCTCGCCGAGGCCGACAACGGGTTCTGGCACTCCCTGAAGTTCACGACCGGCCAGTATCCGGAGAACATCCAGATCCGGGAGAGCAACGTCGAGATCCTGCGGGCCAACTGCCTGCGCTGCCACGGCAGCCTCGTCAGCGAGATCGAGCAGCCCTCCCTGCACGTCAACCAACAGATCGACTGCCTTCGCTGTCACAGCGAGGTCGGCCACAAGAGGTGATGCGACATGAGTAGCGAACCGGCGGAGGAGACCCCCCGCAAGCCCGGAGCCAGACGGTGGCTCCTGCCGGCCGCCTTCTTCGTGGTGGGCGCGCTCATCACGGCCGGCATCTTTGCGCTGCTGTTGAACATCATGCAGAGGAAGCAGGAAGGCACCCAGGCCAACTTCCAGGTCGTCCAGCTCACCGAGAAGAGCTTCGACCCCGCGGAGTGGGGCAAGAACTACCCCTCCCAGTACGAGGGCTGGAAGAACACCGCGATCAACCAGGGCACCGTGACTCCGCGCGAGCCTGCGACCACCGTCGGCGACGGCATGGTCACGCCCAGCAAGCTGAAGGCCGATCCCCGCCTGGTCACCATGTGGCAGGGCTACGCGTTCGCGGTCGAGTACAACGAGCCGCGCGGCCACGCGCACATGCTCGACGACCAGCGGCTCGTGAAGCGTGTGCAGGCGCCGTTCAAGCAGCCGGGCGCGTGCCTGAACTGCCACTCCTCGCTGCCCGAGGTGCTCAGCAACATCGGCGGCGACACCGCCACGGCCTGGGCGACGATGAACAAGACGGCGTACGCGGACGCCACCAAGTGGGCCTCGCATCCGGTCACCTGCATCGACTGCCACGACCCCCAGACGATGGCGCTGCGGATCACCCGCCCGGCCTTCATCGAGGGCATCAAGGAGCTCAAGGCCAGCCAGGGCGTCAAGGACTGGGACATCTCGAAGGCCACGAACAACGAGATGCGGGCGTTCGTCTGCGCGCAGTGCCACGTCGAGTACTACTTCGCCGGCGACGCCAAGACGCTGACGTTCCCTTGGGACAAGGGGCTGACCGCGAACAACGCCCTGGACTACTACGACGAGATCGGGTTCAGCGACTTCACCCAGAGCCTCACCGGGGCCAAGGTGATCAAGGCGCAGCACCCCGACTACGAGACGTGGGCCCAAGGCATCCACGCGCAGAACGGCGTCACGTGCGCCGACTGCCACATGCCGTACATCAGGCAGGGGGCCGTCAAGGTCAGCGACCACCAGGTCGCCAGCCCGATGAACAGCGAGGAGCAGATCAACCGGACCTGCCTGACCTGCCATCGCGCCACCGCGGCCGAGATGAAGCAGCGGGTCGAGACCATCCAGAGCCGCTGGAAGGCGTCCCAGAGCATCTCGTTCGACGCGCTCGACCAGTTGATCCGCGACCTTGCCGCGGCGAAGCAGTCGGGCACCGTGAACCCCGAATGGATCGCCGCCGCGCAGCAGTGGCAGCGCAAGGCGCAGTTCTTCCAGGACTACACGGTCAGCGAGAACAGCAAGGGCTTCCACGCCCCGCAGTACTCGCTCACGCTGATCAACTCGGTGACGGACGCCGCCTTCCGCGGCCAGCTCGCGCTGAAAGGCATCACGCTGCCGACGACCATCGACCCGACGAAGAACACGCCGTTGATCGCCACGCCGGCGCCCACGACGGCCCCCGCAACGCCGGCACCGACGACCGCCGCGCCGACCACGGCCACGACACCGGCCGCGCCGACGCCGATCCACCCGGTGTACTCGCCGACCCCGTAACCGGGCCGCTTCGAGGACCGTGCCCCGCGCGTGGTGCGCGGGGCACTCGTCCGCCGCCTCTGTATCGGTCGATACAGCCGGGTACAGATCCGCCCCGTTCGGGATAGAGGCGGCGGGTGGGCGCCGTTTCCGGGCGCGCCCTCGCGCAGGATGGAGAAACGATCCGCCGGACCGGCCCCAACCAGCCCCCGGTCCGGGCTAGGCAGCGCAGCCGAACGGGGAAGGCAGAACGGCACCGATGAGCGATCACGGTATTGCGGGACCGGAACGGTCCGAGGAACTCCCCCGCCCGGCGGCGGCCGACCCCTCCCCCGACGGCTTCGACGAGGACGCCCCCCTGCGCCCTCCGCGTAAGCCCGGCAGCCGCGCCGGCCTCTCCCGCGCGCTGAAGTTCGCCGGCCTGGGGGCCCTGGCGGTCGGCCTGATCGTGGGCGTCTATGTCAGCGGCCAGGGCACCCAGGCGGCGTCCGGCGGCACCGCCGGCACGACACCGGTCGCGACGGCGTCCGCGACCCCGACCCTGGACGCCGCCCAGGTCGCCACCCTCAAGGCCAAGATCGCCGCCAACCCGTCCGACACGGTCTCCCTCAAGGCCCTGGCCGACCTGTACGCCGCCGTCGAGCAGTGGGCCGACGCGATCAGCTGGCAGGCGAAGGTCGTCGAGCTGGCGCCCACCGACGTCGACAACCGCCTCATCCTCGGGGTCTACCAGTTCAACGCCTCCGACCTCGACAACGCCGAGAAGAACTGGCTGGAAGTGCTGCGCCAGCAGCCCAAGCAGGTCGAGGCGTACTTCGACCTGGGCTTCCTCTACATGGCCAAGAGCCCGCCCGAGATGGAGAAGACCCAGCAGATGTGGCTGAAGGTCGTCGAGATCGACCCGACCTCCGACCTGGCCGCGACCGTCGAGAGCCACCTGTCCGCGTTGGCCGGCGCCTCCGCCTCGGCCAGCCCCACCGCCACGGCCGGCGCGTCGACGGCCCCGAGCGCGACCGCACCAGCGGCGTCCCCAAACCGATGAGCGAGGAGCCATGACCGACACCAAGCTCCGCGACGACGCCCCGCTCGACGAGACGCCCGCCCCCACCGAGCCCGAGGCGACCCCCGCCGAGGTCGACCCGCCCGTCACCGCGGTGTTCCACCAGTTGTACGCATTCCTCTACAACAAGTACGTCGGCGTCGTCGTGATCCTGGCGATGGCTCTGGCCACGCTGCTCGGCACCCTGCTGCAGCAGGTGCCGGACTCGGTCCGGCTCGACCCCGCGTCCTACGCGGCCTGGCTCGAGCAGGTGCGGCCCAAGTACGGAGGCTGGACGCCGATCCTGTCCGCGCTCGGCCTCTTCCAGGTGTTCTCGAGCTGGTGGTTCCGGGGCATCACGATCCTGCTCGCGCTGAGCATCGTCGCGTGCACGGTCCACCGGCTGCCGCAGCTGATCGCCCGCGCCACCAAGCCGCACGTGCACGTGTCGGACTCGCTGTTCGAGCACGCCCGCTACCGATCCCGCTTCGAGGTCGCCGGGGACGCCGATGGTGCGGCCGAGCGCGTCCGGACGGCCCTGCGCGCCCGCCGCTACCGGGTCGTGGACGATCCGGGCGCAACCGGCTCGCTGTACGCGGACCGGTTCCGCTGGGCACCGTTCGGCACCACGGTCGCACACCTGGGCTTCGTCGTGATCCTCGTCGGCGTCTTGGTCTCCTCGCTGATGGGCTTCGACGAGCCGGGCATCCCGGTCACCGTCGGGCACTCGGCGGAGGTCGGCCACGGCACCGGGCTGGTCGTCGAGGCGAAGGCGTTCACCGACACCTACTACGAGGACGGGCGACCGCAGGACTACGCCAGCGAACTCGTCGTCCGCCGCGGCGACCAGGAGCTGTGCGCGCAGACCGTTCGGGTCAACTCGCCGCTCCGCTGCGAGGGCGTGAGCTTCCACCAGTCCTACTACGGCACCGCGGCGGTCCTCACGATCGTGGATGCCTCCGGCAAGACGCTGTTCTCGGGGGGCGTCCCGCTGGAGCGGACGTCCTCCGACGGGCTCGACACCTACGGCAGCGTCACGATCCCGGGTTCCGGCCAGGTCGTGTTCGCGGCGGTGGCGGCGTCCGGACAGACGGCGTCCACGATCAAACCCGGCCAACTGCTCGTCGAGGTCTACTCCGACGCCCAGGCCACCCAGCCGCAGACCCAGCAGCTGCTCTCCCAGGGCAAGCCGGTCACGGCCGGCGACCTGACGTTCACCTTCGAGCGCGAGAGCAAGTTCACGGGCCTGATGATCAACAAGGATCCGGGCGCGCCCTGGGTGTGGGTCGGCTCGGCGCTGACCGTCCTGGGCATGTGCCTGACGATGTTCCTCAAGCATCGCCGGGTCTGGGCGCGAGTGACGCCGGCGGCGTCCGGGGCGACGATCGCCCTGGCCGCGCCCGAGCGCAACGACACCGTCTTCGAGCGCTGGTCCCGGGCGCTCGTCAACGAGCTGAGCAGCACCGACACCTCTCGCGGAAAGGCCCCCGACCATGGCCGCTGACATCGCCCAGTTCACCCTGTGGGCCGCCACCCTCTTCGTCGCCCTGGCCGCCGTCGCCCAGATCGGGCTGCTGGTGGCGCGCAAGCCGGTCCGGGCCTCCGAACGCGAGTACGCGATGTCGGGTGGCACCGCGCCGATCGAGCCGGACGCCCCCGGCTCGGCTCCGCGCCCCCCGGCCGGACGCGGACTGTTCTTCTACGGACGCGTGCTGTCGTGGCTCGGGCTCGGCTTCCTGACGGTCTCCCTGATCGCGCGCATGATCGCCACCGGCCACGGCCCGTTCACCAATCAGCACGAGTTCGCGGTCTCGTTCGCGTGGGGCCTGCTGGCCGTCTACGCCTACTTCGAGTGGCGGCACAAGCTGTACGCCCTCGCGCTGCTCGTGCTGCCGGTCTCGCTGGCGATGCTGGCCTACTCGCTCACCGTCGACTCGTCGATCAGCCCGCTGGTGCCGGCGCTGCAGAACCGCGTCCTGCTGACGCTGCACGTGCTGACGGCCGTCCTGTCGTACGGCGCCGCCGGGGTGGCCTTCGCGGCGGCCGCGCTGTACCTGATCCGGCCCAGGATCCGCTGGACCGGCCTGCCGAGCTCCGAGGTGCTGGACGAGATCGGCTACCGCGCGGTCGTGTTCTCGTTCCCGCTGATGACGATCATGCTGGTCCTGGGTGCGATCTGGGCCGACATCGCCTGGGGTCACTATTGGAGCTGGGACCCGAAGGAGACCGCCGCCCTGGTCACCTGGCTGATCTACGGCGCCTACCTGCACGCCCGCGTGGCCCGCAACTGGCGCGGCAACCGGGCCGCCTGGCTGCTGATCATCGGCTTCGCCGCGGTGTTGTTCACGTTCTTCGGCAACCTGTTCCTGGGCGGGCTGCACTCCTATGCCTGAGGGCTCGCCCGCGGGCGCCGCGACCACCGGACGGGCCGGCACGTGGGTCGTCCTGGCCGTCGTGGTCGCGCTCGTCATGGGCGGCGCGTGGTTCCTCACCGGCCGCACCTCGGGCGCCACGACGACGCCGGTGCAGGTCAGCGGGGCCGCGGCCGCGCCCGTCGTGGGACGCGCGGCCCCCGACTTCACCGCGACCACGCTCGCCGGCACCCAGGTGGGCATCGCGGCGCTGAAGGGCAAGCCGGTCTGGCTCACCTTCGGCGCGACCTGGTGCGCGCCCTGCCGAGCCGAGGCCCCCGACCTGCAGGCCGCCTACGCGGCCCACTCCGGCACCGGACTCGTCGTCGTCTCGATCTACACGTCGCAGGAGTCCGCGGCGGTCAAGGAGTACGCCGACCTCCTCGGCCTCACCTACACCCACGTGCCCGATCCGCAGTCGCGCGCGGCGGCGTCCTACGGCGTGAACGGCATCCCGGTGCACTTCTTCATCGGCGCCGACGGCGTCCTGAAGCAGCGGCTGGAGGGGGCGCTCAGCCGCCCCCAGATGGACGCCGCGCTGGCGTCCATCGGCGCCTGAGGACCCGCGCGGGGCTCAGACGCGCAGGGCGTCGGTCCTGATACGACGGGCCTCGTCGGCGGTGGCGGTGCGCAGCCAGGCCGCCTCCAGCGTCAGGTCGCGGCCGACGAGCGCAATCCGGTCGGCCCCCAGGTCGACGTAGGCGGCCCAGCGCTGCGGCTCGGCGAGGAACGCCGATCCCGCGCGCGGGACGCCGTCGATCACGATCTCCGCGGGCGTCCACTCGCGGTCGACGAGGCGACCCGACTCCTCCTCGGCGAGCCGGTTGAGGGTGTCGCCCTCGGCGTCCGGCTGGGTCGCGAGGACGCCGAGGCGCGCGACCTGCGTCCGCGCCCAGGAGCGGATGCGGTCGCTGGACAGCTCGTTGTGGACCAGCACGTGCAGGTAGAGCGACGGCGCCGGCTCGGACCTGCGGCGTCCGAACAGGCCGCGACGCGGCGTGGGAGGCGCGACGAAGCACTCGACGCCGAGCGGGTCGATGGCCAGGCCGTGGGGGCGTCCGCTCCAGCGCGACAACGCCCACTCGCAGGGGAACTCGGGAAGGTAGAGCACAAGGGTCTCCTCTCGGCCGCTCACGAGGCCCAGTACAGCAGCCGACCTGGCAAGTTGTCCTCCCCAACCCCTGTGCAGGGGCCCTCGACAAGGGGGATCATGTCCGTCGTGAGCAAGAAGCAGGACAAGCTCGACACCGAGCTGTACGAGGCCGAACTGACCCGTCTGCAGGCCGAGCTGGTCGAGATGCAGGAGTGGGTGAAGGCCACCGGGGCGCGCGTCGTGGTGATCTTCGAGGGGCGGGACGCGGCCGGCAAGGGCGGGGCCATCAAGCGCATCACCGAGTACCTCAACCCGCGCGTCGCCCAGGTGGTGGCCCTCCCGACGCCGACCGAGCGGCAGAAGACGCAGTGGTACTTCCAGAGGTACATCGAGCACCTGCCGGCGGCCGGCGAGATCCGGCTGTTCGACCGCTCCTGGTACAACCGGGCCGGCGTCGAGCGGGTCATGGGCTACTGCACGCCCGAGGAGTACCAGCGCTTCCTGCGCCAGGTGCCGATCTTCGAGCGGATGCTCGCCGACGACGGGATCATGCTGCTGAAGTACTGGTTCTCTGTTTCCGACAAGGAGCAGGAGCGGCGTTTCCGGTCACGGCTGACCGACCCGATGCGGCGGTGGAAGCTCTCCCCCACCGACCTGGAGTCGCTGACGCGCTGGGAGGAGTACAGCCGCGCCAAGGACGACATGTTCATCCACACCGACATCGAGCCGATGCGCTGGCACGTGGTCGAGGCCGAGGACAAGAAGAAGGCCCGCATCAATATGATCACCCACCTGCTGGCGTCGATCCCGTACGAGCACGTCGACCGGCCCGTCATCGAGTTCCCGAAGCGTCCCAAGAGCACCGGCTACCGGCGCACCGACCAGGCCCTCATGTCGCGGGTGCCCGACTACGCCGCCAGGCTGGTCCGCGAGCAGGTGCCGCCGAAGTACCGCGATCCCGAGGACGCCGACAATCCCGACGAGTCGGATTCGGCGGCTACGCCCGAGTCGGCCGAGTCGCCGGCGTCTCCCGAAGCCGGCTGAGGGGCTCCTAGGCCTCGAAGGGTGCCGGGTCGCCCGCCCCGAGCCGGACGATCTCCGGCTCGTCGCCGGTGAGGTCGACGACCGTGGTCGCGCCGGTGCCACAGTCGCCCGAGTCGAGGACGGCGTCTACGACCTGGTCGAGGGTGTCCTTGACCGTCCAGCCGTCGGTCAACGGGGCGTCCGAGCCGGGCAGGATCAGCGAACTTGACATCAGCGGCGCCCCCAGTTCGCTCAGCAGCGCCAGCGCCGTCGTGTGCTCGGGCACCCGGACGCCGACGGTGCGCTTCCGCGGGTGCAGCATGACCTTCGGGGCCTCGCGGGTCGCCGGCAGGATGAATGTGTACGGCCCGGGGGTCGCGGCCTTCACGGCGCGGAAGACCCGGTTGTCCATGTGCACGTAGGCGCCCAGCTGGGCGAACTCGCTGCACACGAGCGTGAAGTGGTGGCGGTGGTCGAGGTTCCGGATCGCCCGGATCCGCTCGAGTCCCTCGCGGTTGCCGAGCGAGCAGCCCAGCGCATACCCGGAGTCGGTCGGGTAGGCGACGAGCCCCCCGCCCCGGATGATCTCGGCCACCTGCGCCAGTGCGCGGGGCTGCGGGTTGTCGGGGTGGACGTCGAAGTACCTGGCCACGGACGGCAAGCCTAGCGGCAGGCCACCTGGGACGCCTCAGCCGGTGCCCTGCAGCGCCGCCTCGGCCGCCCCGGACGCCTGGAGCGTCCGGATACCGACCAGGCTCAGGAACGACGTCTCGACGGTGCGGGCGGTCTCGACGCGGATCTGGTCAGTCGTGACGGTCACCACGCCGGAGACCCCGCCGTGGGCGTCCAGGACCGCCTGAGCGGCCGCTCGCATCTCGCCGGCGTCGCCCGGCTGGCCCGCGGCGCGGCGCATCGCACCGGCATCTGAGGCCGCCCGTGCCGCCTCGGTCGCGACCTGCTGGCATTCGCGCCTGGCCGAGGACTGGGCGCCCCCGTCGATGACGAGCCCGCCCATGGCGAGCAGGGCCACCACGACGACGGCGACGAAGGCCGAGAGGGAGACGCCACGCTCGTCGGGGCAGGGGCGGCGACCGGGGTGGGTCATGGCGGACAGTCTGCCAGAGCCCGCCGTCGTTCCGCCGCCGGGACGCAAGGGCCTGTGGACAGCGCTGGCACTAGGCTGGCACCCGCGCTCCAGCCGCACCCCGACGAAGCCCGAAAGGTCCCCACGATGGTCTCGAAAGTCGCCCTGCTCACTGCCGGCGGATTCGCTCCGTGCCTGTCGACCGCGGTCGGCGCGCTGATCCAGCGCTACACCGAGGTCGCGCCCGAGGTCGAGATCATCGCCTACGCCAACGGCTACCAGGGGCTGCTCGAGAGCGAGTACTACACGGTGACCCCGACGGTCCGCGAGCGGGCCGGCCTGCTGGCGTCCTTCGGCGGCTCGCCCATCGGCAACTCCCGCGTCAAGCTGACCAACGTCAAGGACCTGATGAAGCGCGGCCTGGTGGCCGAGGGCGTCGACCCGCTCAAGGTCGCCGCGGACCGCCTGGTCGCCGACGGCGTCGACGTCCTGCACACCATCGGCGGCGACGACACCAACACCACTGCGGCCGACCTCGCGGCGTACCTGAAGCGCAACGACTACCACCTCACGGTCGTGGGGCTCCCGAAGACGATCGACAACGACGTCATTCCGATCCAGCAGTCGCTGGGCGCCGACACCGCGGCCGACCAGGGCGTGATCTACGCCCGCAACATCGTCGCGGAGCACAACGTCGCGACCCGGATGCTGATCATCCATGAGGTCATGGGCCGCAACTGCGGCTGGCTGACCGCAGAGACCGCCCGCCGCTACCACGCCTGGGTCTGCGAGCAGGAGTACGTGCCCGAGATCGGCCTGTCGCAGGAGGCCTGGGACGTGCACGCCGTCTTCGTCCCCGAGGCCGTCATCGACCTGCAGGGCGAGGCCAACCGCCTGCGCAAGGTGATGGAGGACGTCGGCAACGTGACGATCTTCCTCTCCGAGGGCGCCGGCATCGACAGCATCGTGGCCGAGATGGAGGCGCGCGGCGACTCGATCCCCCGCGACGCCTTCGGCCACATCAAGCTCGACAAGGTCAACCCCGGCGCCTGGTTCGGCAACCAGTTCGCGCGCATGCTGGGCGCCGAGAAGACCATGGTCCAGAAGTCCGGCTACTTCGCCCGGTCGGCGGCGTCCAACGCGCACGACCGCGAGCTCATCGAGACCATGTGCCGCCTGGCCGTGGACTCGGCCCTCGCCGGCGTCCCCGGCGTCATCGGCCACGACGAGGAGCGCGGCGGCGAGCTGCGCGCCATCGAGTTCGAGCGCATCAAGGGCGGCAAGCCGTTCGACATCAGCCAGCAGTGGTACCGCGACCTGCTCGCCGACATCGGGCAGCCCGCCCCGGTTCCCGCGGCGGCGCCCGCCGAGCACTGAGGACGCCCCTCCGGCGAACCAGACGCAGCGAACCCCGGGCCTTCGGGCCCGGGGTTCCGTCTTGGTGAGGCGGCGCTGTCAGCCGGCGTGGCGCGCCTGACGCCGCAGCGACAGCTCGTCGCCCGTTTCGGACGCCGTCTCCTCGGGCTCCCAGGGGGCCTCGGCGCGCTCGGTGGGCAGCTCCGCCAGCGTGCCCTCCAGCTCGTGCCAGACCCCGCCCAGCGCGATGCCGAAAATGCCCTGGCCGCCACGGACGAGGTCGATGATCTCTTCGTTGGACACGCACTCGAACACCGAGATGCCGTCGCTCATCAGCGTGACCTCGGTGAGGTCGCGGACGCCGCGGGCGCGCAGGTGGTCGATTGCCGTGCGGATCTGCTGCAGCGAGATGCCGGCGTCCAGGAGGCGCTTGACGACCTTCAGCATGAGGATGTCGCGGAAGCTGTAGAGGCGCTGCGTGCCGGACCCCCCGGCGGGACGGATCTCGGGCACGACGAGCCCGGTGCGAGCCCAGTAGTCGAGCTGGCGGTAGGTGATGCCCGCCGCGTTGCAGGCGACCGGGCCGCGGAAGCCGAGATCCTCGGGCAGCGGCGAGAAATCCCCCTCGAACAGGACGTCTTGGGTCTCCGCCGGAACCTGCATGGGCCTCGCGTGCTCGTTCACTGATCCCTCACTCGTCGTCTTCGGCATCTGACACTAGGGCTCGAACGCTAGCCATCGCGACCGTACCGCCCGTCCGACACGCCGCCCGCACAGTGCCTGAACAGCAAGTCTGAACCGCCCCTGCAGGGTTTGGGAACCCTCACTGCGCGGGCTTGTCGAAGTCGTCGGCCCTGACGTTCGCGAGGAACTCGCGGAACTGCCGGACCTCCTGCGTTTCGGCGTCCTCCTGCCCCGGCTCCTCGATGACGGGCTCCGACGCGATGCCGTGCTCGGCCATGAGCTCCTCGGGGGCCAGGATCGGCGCACCGGAGCGCAGCGCGAGCGCGACGCCGTCGGAGACTCGGCACGTCACCGCGGTGCCGTTCACGGTGAGCTGGGCGTCGTACACGCCGTCGGCCACCGAGAGGATCGTCACCGACTCGACCACCGCGCTCTGGGTGGCGAGCGCCTCAAGCAGCAGATCGTGGGTCGAGGGGTGGTCCAGCGACTCGGCCTCGATCGCCGACAGGATCGCGGCGGCTGCGCCCGCCGAGATCCACACGGCCAGGCTGCGGCTGCCGTCCTGCTCCTGCAGCACGAGCACCGGCGTCGAGGACCGGCCGACCATCTGGACGGCGCCGAACAGCAGCTGGATCATCGTGGGGCCCCTAGTGGGAGATCGACTGCCGGAGGATCGCCGCGTGCGCGTGGAGCACCATCTGCATCACGTCGAGGGCCGTCTGCCGCGCCGGCTGCCCGCGCCTGGCGTGGGTGTTGACGGCCTGGTCGATCAGGCCGACCTCGCGTTCGACGGCCTGCTTGATCGCGCGGAGATGGCGGGCGTCCATGCCGTACGCCGAAAGCTTGCGTGCGACCACGGCGACCGTCAGGGCGTCGCGGCCGTAGAAGATCGTGCCGCGCCGGGGCACCACCAGCGCCTCGCGCTCGAGTTCAGCCAGGGACGCCTCCGACAGCCCGGACAGGCGGAGCAGCTCGCGCCGGGTCACGTGGATCGGACGCCTCGCCTGCCCGTTCTGGGCAGCCAACGGCTTGGGCGCCAGGGACGGCGGGGGCGGCGCGTCCGGGGTCGGGGTCTCCAGGGCGGGCGGGTCGAGGCCCTGGTCCATGAGGTCCAGGTGCTCGCGGATGACCTTCAGCGGCAGGTAGTGGTTCTTCTGGACGTCCAGGATGTAGCGGAGACGCTCGACGTCCCGATCGGAGTAGCGGCGGTATCCGGACGGCGCCCGCTCGGGCGACAGCAGACCCTCGCTCTCGAGGAATCGGATCTTCGAGATCGAGATGTCCGGGAACTCGTCGACCAGGATCTTCAAGACCTGGCCGATGCTGCGCCGATCCGGTGGCATCTAGTCCTGCCCGGCCGCGTCCACCAGATAGACCATGCGGAACTTGCCGATCTGGACCTCGTCGCCCAGCCGCAGCGGGGACTCCCCCTCGATGAGCCCGCGGTTCACGTAGGTGCCGTTGAGGCTGTTCAGGTCGGTGATCCAGGTGTGCCCGGCGCGGCTCGTCAGCTTCGCGTGGTGCCGCGAGACCGTGACGTCGTCGAGGAAGATGTCCGACTGGGGGTGGCGTCCGGCGGTGACGACGTCGGCGTCCAGGATGTACTTGCTGCCCTCGTTGGGCCCGCGCACGACCAGCAGGACGCCGATGCCGCGTGGCACGTCCTGCAGCGCCTCCAGCTGCACGTCGTTGAGGTCGACCTGCTCCTCGGTGGGGATGGCCGGGATCACCCGCGTGGTGTCACCGCTTTGCGACTTCAGGGCGGCGCCGCAGTTGCTGCAGAAGTTGACGGTATCGGGCAGCTGTTGGCCGCATTCGGGGCACGTCATCGGTTCCCTTTCTGATCGCGCAACGCATCCGACCCGGGAGAGACCCCCGGGCCGGACCACACTAACCCCAACGGGGGAGGACTAGTTTTCACCGACCAGCTTCGCGTAGGCGTCGGCGTCCAGCAGCTCGTCCAGCTCAGCCGTGTCCGACATCTCGACCTCGAAGAGCCACCCGTCGCCGTAGGGGTCGGCGTTGATCGTCTCCGGCGTGGAGTCAAGCAGCGTGTTGACCGACGTGACGACGCCACCGACGGGGGCGAAGATGTCCGAGACGCTCTTGGTGGACTCGACCTCGGCGCAACTGTCGTCGGCGGCCACCTCCTCGCCGACCTGCGGCAGCGACACGTAGACGACGTCGCCGAGCGCCTCGGCGGCGAACGCCGTGATGCCGATCCGGACGGTGTCGCCGTTGCCGACCCGCACCCACTCGTGCTTGTCGCTGTAACGCAGATCCTCGGGGAACACACCAGCCTCCTGTGGTTAGGGTTCGAAGCCTCGGGGTTGCCGCCAGCCTAGATGACTAAGTCCAAGGGGCCTCGGCGTGGCCGCTGTTAATGCTGGGCGA
>DAIRTI010000074.1:0-15096 GCA_036803965.1 Propioniciclava sp. | reverse complement strand
ACCGGCGACGCTGCGCACGACGTGGGCGTCCCATACCTTGTCAGCCAGGGTCTTGCCCATACAGGCTCCTTCGTGAAAGTATCTCGATATCGAGAAATGGCCCCCTTGGGTGTCCATTCTCGCTTGCAATGTCACCAAGCGAGACGGCAATATCAGAGTATGGACAATTCAAGCGGTGTCGGCGTGCTCGACAAGGCGGCCCTCGTGCTCACGGCTCTGGAGCAGGGGCCCACGACTCTGGCCGGGCTGGTCAGCGCGACCGGCCTGGCGCGTCCCACCGCGCACCGGCTCGCGGTGGCGCTCGAGCACCACCGCCTGGTGAGCCGCGATCTGCAGGGGCGATTCGTCCTGGGGCCGCGGTTGACCGAGCTGGCGTCCGCAGCCGGCGAGGACCGCCTGCTCGCGACCGCCGGGCCGGTGCTGAACCGGCTGCGGGACATCACCGGCGAGTCCGCCCAGCTGTTCCGCCGGCAGGGCGACCTGCGGGTGTGCGCGGCCGCCGCCGAACGGCCCTCCGGCCTGCGCGACACCATTCCGGTGGGCGCGCAGCTGACGATGGGCGCCGGCTCGGCCGCCCAGGTGCTGCTCGCGTGGGAGGACCCGGAGCGCATCCAGCGCGGGCTCTCGAACTCGTCGTTCTCGGCCGTCGCCCTGGCGACCGTGCGGCGCCGCGGCTGGGCCCAGTCGGTCGCCGAGCGCGAGCCGGGAGTGGCGTCGGTCTCGGCGCCCGTGCGGTCGCCCTCGGGCAAGGTGATCGCGGCGGTCTCGGTGTCGGGTCCGATCGAGCGGCTCAGCCGCCAGCCCGGACGCCTGCACGCCCCCGCGGTCATCGCGGCGGCCGAGCGGCTCTCGGAGGTCCTGCGGCGCACCGGCGCCGAGGGCTGAGCTGCGGCGGCGGCGTCCCCACCGATTCACTCGAGCAACGCCTCGGCCGCGTGGCCCTCGGAGTCGTGCTCGAGCGGGCCGGATCGCAGGCCGAGCGCCAACAGGGCCGCCAGGACCGTGATCCAGGTGGTGACCATGAACATGTTGGTGATCGCGTTCGCCATGACGTCGAGCGCGCTCGTCTTGGACAGCTGGTAGAGACCGGTCAGGCCGAGACGCGCCGCCTGGGGGTCGCTGGCCGAGACGAGCCCGTTGCGGTCCGCGGTGAGCTGGGCCTGCTGGCCGGTGACCAGCGCCGAGAGGGCGGCCAGCCCGAGCGCCGAGCTGACCCTCTGGATGACGTTGTTGATGGCGCTGCCGCTGGTGGTCAGGGCAGGGCTCAGCGCGGAGATGCCGCTCGCGGTGACCGACATCATCGCGAGTCCGACGCCGACCGAGCGGATGCAGGTCCAGGTGATGATCTGGGCCTTGCTGGTGTTGACGTTCAACCCCGTCATGAGGTGCGTCGCGAAGGCGGCAATCAAGAGGCCGGTGAACACCAGCCAGCGGGGCCCGATGCGGTCGTAGACCCGTCCCGCGATCGGGGCCACGAGGGCCATCACGAGGGCCTGCGGCAGCACCAGGAGCCCCGCGTCCAGGGCCGGCAGCCCCATCGCCGACTGCACGAAGAGCGGGATGTAGAACATCGTCGCGAACAGGCCGATGGTCTGGACGCTGATGATGAGCAGCGAGTTGAGGTAGGGCCAGCAGGCGAAGACCTTCAGGTCGAGAAGCGGGTGCTCGACCTCGAATTCGATGATCACGAACAGGGTGAGACTGAGCAGGCCGCCGGCGATGAGGCCGATGACCGGGTAGCTCGTCCAGCCCCAACTCCCGCCCTCTGAGAAGGCCAGCAACAAAGCGACCAGGCCGGCGGCCACGGTCACGAAGCCGAGGACGTCGAACGGATACGTGGGGCGCGAGGTGAACTTCGGCAGGTAGAGCACCGCCAGCACGACACCGACGATCGCGACGGGAACGTTGATGTAGAAGATCAGCCGCCAGTTCACGTACTCGACCAGGTAGCCGCCCAGGGTCGGGCCGAGCGCCGGCGCGACGATGACGCCGAGGCCGTACATGCCCATGGCCGACCCGATCTTCGTGGGCGGCACGATGCGGTACACCATCGTCATCGTGATCGCGGGCAGGACGCCTCCCGCGATCGCCTGGACCACCCGGAACGCGATCAGGCTGTTCAGACTGAACGCCAGACCGCACAACGCCGAGCCCAGCGCGAAACCGGCCAACGCGATCGTGTACAGCCGATCGAGCCCGACGCGATCGCCCAGCCAGGCGGTCGTCGGGACGACCACGCCCAGGGTGAGCGCATAGCCGGTGCTGATCCAGGCCACGTCTGAGGTGGAGCCGCCGAACTCGGTCTGGATCGTCGGGATGGCCACGTTGATGATGCTTGTGTCGAGCACTGTCATGAACATCCCGACGATCAGCACCAGCAGCGGCACCACCCAGTGCTCGGTCGCCTCCGACGCGACGGACACCGGCGGCGTCCCGACTTCGCGATCGGCGGCAGCGGTGGCCGCGCTCATGTCCGATGGATCTTCACGGTGACGTTCATCCCTGGGGCGAGTTGGAGGTTCTTGAGGTCGTCGATCATGACCTTCACCGGGATGACCTGGGTGACCTTCTGGAAGTTGCCGGTCGTGTTCGACTGCGGGAACAGGGAGAACACGCCGGCGGCGCCCGTCTTGATCTCGACCACCCGCCCCGTCAGCTTCACGCCAGGGAAGGCGTCCACGGAGATGTCGGCCAATTGCCCGACCCGCACGTCGTTGATGGACGTCTCCTCCACGCGGGCGGTGACGAACACCGCTGACGGATCGTAGGCGACCGCCAGCTGAGTGCCGGCCGTGACGAAAGCCCCGTTCACACCGTTGTTCACCGCGATCACGCCGTCCGCGGGGGCCCGCACCACGAGCTGCGGCTGCCCGTAGCCGGTCTGGACGGCGATCCGCCCCACGGCGGAGTTGGCGCGCAGCTGGACGCCCAGCGCGCCCTTCCAGTCGGTCAGGGTGCCACTCGTCGGGGCGTTGACGGAGATCTGCGTACCGTCGATCTGGGCGTTGCTGGTCGTCACGAAGTTGCGGGTGTCGATGACCCAGTTGGCGATCAGCAGGGCCGCTGTGACGAGCGCGACGGCGCCGACGGCGATCAGGCCGATCCGGGTCCGGCGCTTCAGCGGGCGGCGGCGCTTGGCCGGCTGCGCCTGCGCCGCGTCGGCGTCCTCGGCCTCCGGCGTGTCCAGGACCGCGGTCTGCTCGGCCAGGGGTGCGTCCTCGATGCCCGTGGCCATCTCAGTGCACCGCCGTCGAGGTCAGCACGGTGTCGCCCTCGTTGAGGCCGGAGAGCACCTCGGTGCGGTCGGCCGTGACGACGCCCGGCTCGAAGGTGACCGAGTGCGACGCTCCGGAGGCGTCCACGACCATGACCGAGCTCTGTCCGTCGGAGATGTGGACGGCCGACGTGGGCACGCTCAGTACGTCGGCGCGCTCGATCGTGTGGACGGTCGTGCGCACGCTCAGCCCCTCCTTGAGCCGCTCGTCGGTGCCGTCGAGCTGAATCGTGGCGTTGTAGCTCATGGCGCCGGACAGCGCGGTGCCGGCGGGTGCGACCGCCTGCACCGTCCCCCTGACCGTGAGGTCGGGCAGGGCGTCGAAGACGGCGTCCACGGTCTGGCCGGGGACGATCGCGGCGGCGTCCAACTCGGTGAACGGAACGACCGCGGACAGGGCCCCGGAGCGCGCCAGCACCATGAACTGGCTGCCGCCCGGGCGGGCCACCGAACTGTTGCCCTGGGTCGTCGTACCGGGGATCGCGGCGTCCGAGCCCGGCGCGAGGGCGCTCGTGCCGGTGCTGGCGGTCAGGTACTCCCCGACCGCCCCGTTGATCGCGGTGACGGTTCCGTCGAACGGCGCGACCAGGGTCGCCTTCGCCAGGTTCGACTTCGCGACCTCCACGAGGGCCTGCGCGCTGGCCACAGCAGCCTGCTGCTGGGCGATGGCGTGCGGGCGATCGGACGCCGCCGAGTTCAGGTTGTTCTGCGCGGTGACCACACTCTGGTTCGCCGTCTGGACCGACGTCTTGCCGGCGGCTGCGTCCACGTTCGCCTTCTGCTTCGTCGTCGCCACCGCCGTCTTCGCCGTCTCGAGACCCTGCTTGGCGGACGCCAGCGCAGCCTCGGCCTGCGTCACCGCGGCGCACGGAGGCGCGGTGCACGCGTTCTGGGCGTTCTCGAGCGCCTCCTCCGCCGAGTCCCTGGCATCCTGAGCCGTCTGCTGGGCGACCTGGGCGCGGTCGATGGCCACCTGGTCGGCCTGCGCCGTGGCGTCCACCTGGCCCTGCGCGGCGCTGGCGATCTGCCGCGCCTGGTCGAGCGTGCTCTGAGCGCCGGAGACCGCCGGACTGTCCTGCAGCTTGGCGAGCAGCGCCTGCTGCTGGGTCACGTTGGCCTGCTGCTGCTTGAGCAACTGCCGCAGGGTCGAGTCGTCGATCGTGGCGAGCGTCTGGCCGGCCGTCACCTTGTCCCCGACCTTGACGTCGAGGGCGGTGAGCTGGCCGCCGGACGGGAAGCCGAGATTCTCGGACGCCGATGCCGCCAGCGCGCCGGTGGCCGTGACCCCGGCCGTGAGCGTGGCGCGCGACACGACGGCGGTCGCCGCGGGACCGGCCGACGAGGTGGCGGACGAGCATCCCGCCAGCGTGGCGACGCCCAGCGCGAGTGCCGCCGCGAGCGGTAAGGCACGGCGGGCCGGGGACCGGCGTGGGACGCGTCCTGCCGAGGTCATAGGCATCGGGTGCCTCCCAGTTGATAAAAGAACGAACCTTCGTCTTGTATTGTTCGCTTGACGCCCTGGGGTGTCAAACAGCCATCCGCGAGAGGGAACCATGCCCAAGATCAGCGATGACCGGCGCTCTCAGCGACGCCGGCAGATCGCGGCGGCCGCGCTGCGCTGCTTCATCCGGCAGGGTTTCGAGGCCACGTCCATGGCCGACATCGTCACCGAGTCGGGGCTGTCGGCCGGCGCGATCTACGTGCACTACGAGAGCAAGCAGGACCTCGTCGAGCAGGTGATCCGCGACGTCCTGGCCGAGCGCAATCAGGCGTTCTCGGAACTGACGCGCCGCGACCCGGTGCCCGATCCGGGCTCCGTCATCAGCGAGGTCGCCGAGGGCGTCCGGGCGGACCCGAGCAAGGCGGCCATCCAGGTCCACCTCTGGTCGGCGTGCCTGCGCGACCCGGCGCTCGGCGCGGTCTTCGAGGAGTTCTCCACCGAACTGCGGCGGCTCTTCCAGGGCTACTTGGAGGCGTGGCTCACCCAGCAGGGCTTTGCGGCCGAGGAAGCGGCGCTGCGCGCCGGTCCGCTGGCGCAGGTCGTCATCGGCATCCGGCAGGGCTTCGTCGTGCAGCAGGCACTGGTGCCCGGCTTCGACGCGCAGGCCTACCTCACCGCGCTCGGCTGGCTCGACTTCGCCGCGCTGCCGCAGCCCGGGGACGAGGATGGGCCGGGACCGAGCCGCAGAGCCGGGGCGGCGCAACCGCAGACGGGCCGCGCCGCGGCCGCGCAGAACGGAGAGGGGCAGGGGCTTGCATAGGTCCATCGTCATCAATCGGGAGTTCGGCAGCGGTGGCCGTGAGATCGGCCGGCTGATCTGCCAGCGCACCGGCGCCGCGTTCTACGACAGCAGGATCCTCGCCGAGGCGGCAGCCCGTCAGGGACTCCCCGGCGACCTGCTGGCCACCTTCGACGAGCGGGTGGTCACCGGTCAGCGCTTCGACCTGTCGCTGCTGGGTGGCGGCGATCCGGAGACCTATTCGCTGCCGTACCGCATGTACGGCGCCATCGCCGAGGTCGTGCAGGCCGCCGCGATCGCGGGCCCCGCGGTGTTCATCGGCCGCTGCGCGGACACGATCCTGCACGAGGCGAGGCAGCCCTTCCGCAGCGTCTTCGTCTACAGCACCGACCTCGACCGCAAGATCGCCCGCGCCGTCGAGGTCGACGGCGTCCCTCGAAAGAACGCCGAGGACTACATCGCCAAGATGGACAAGAGTCGCAGCCGTTACCAGCAGTTCTTCACCAAGTCCCGGTTCGGCGATCCGCATGAGTACGACATGTGCCTCAACAGCGCCCACCTGGGATATGAGGCCTGCGCCGAGATCATCCTGGCCAGGCTCGACGGCTGAGCCGTGCGTCACTGCCTGCGGCGCCTTTCGAAGGCGGCGCAGGGGCGTCAGGCGTCGCCGCGCAGGCGGTTGCGCAGGTCGACCAGTTCCCTGCGCTCGGCCTCGGACAGGCTCTGCAGGCCCTGGTCGTTGATCTTGTCGAGCAGGGTGTCGAGCCGCTCGCGGTCGGACGCCCGCCGGTTCGCCTGCTTGGCGGCCGCCCGATCGGCGGCGGTCACCCGGGCCTTGCGCGGCCGGTTGGCGGCGTTGCCCCCGGGTAGCCAAGACAGGTCGCTCAGCAGCCCCTGGGCCCGCGCGGTGAAGACGACGAAGACCAGGCCCAGCAGCAGGCTGAGCAGGCTGGCCCAGCCTCGGGACGCGGCCAGCGTCAGCACCTGGATGCCCAGCAGGATGGCGCCGAACACCCACGCCGGGATGCCGAAGAACAGCGGACGCCGCGGGTACTCCGCGATCCAGATCAGCAGCACCACGAACTCGATCATCCCGATGCCCGCCAACGCGACGGCGGACGGAGCGATCAGGCCGATCAGGGTGGCCGCGATCGTGAGGCTCAGCCAGACCCCGCCGAGGAACCAGGCCATGCGACGGCGTCCGATCTGGTTCTCCAGCTCCGTGCCGAAGTACCAGAAGAAGAACAGGTTGAGGACGCCCCAGAACGACAGACCTTCGGCCAGCGGCCAGGTGAACAGGCGCCAGACCTCGCCGCGGAAGAGCCCGGCCGGGAAGAACGCGAGCCCCTGCGCCATCGGCGGATAGACCACCCACACCAGCCAGGACGCGACCGTAACCAGGATCACCAGCACGACGGTGGTGACCTCGAGGCGTCCGATCCTGAACCAGGACTCGGTGCTCGGTTTCGGCCACAGGCTGCTCATGTCGTCCAAGCATGCCAGACAGCGAGTGGGCCTCAGCCAGCGTGTTGGTCGTACCGGGCTCGGGCGCGCGCGATGTCCCCGGTGTGGGCCTCGCTCCAGCTGACGAGTTCACCCACGACGTCGAGCAGGGATCGTCCGAGCGGGGTGAGGGTGTACTCGACGCGCGGCGGGATCTCGGCGTGGATGGTCCGCGTGACCAGGCCATCGCGCTCGAGAGCCCGGAGCGTGACCGTGAGCATCCGCTGGCTGATGCCGTCGATGCGGCGTTTGAGCTCGGAGAACCGGAGGGTGCCTCCCCCCAGCTGGGCGATGGCGTAGACCGACCACTTGTCGCCGATCCGGTTGAGGACTTCGCCGGCCACGCAACCCTGGGGCTCGGCCCCGAACGCTGGAGTTGCCACTGTCGGTTACCTCCGTGTCACCAGGTGAAGCGAAAGTGCCTTCTTCCGCCGCTTGCATTGGTCGGTTCTCATAGTAGTGCTGGTTACGCACTAGAACTAGGAGACCCACAGTGACCGAAGCAGTCCGCGACTACAGCCGACCCGTCGACCGCAGCACCCTCGAACGTACCGCCGAAGCCCTGACCGCCCGCGGCATGGACGCGCGCATCGTGGAATGCGACAAGGTGATCCGCCTGGTCGACGAACTGATCCCGGACGGAACGGTCGTGTACACCGCGACGTCCCGCACCCTCGACGAACTCGGCGTCGCCGATCACGTCCGCCACGCGACGCGGTTCAAGACGACGCGCTCGCACACGGAGACCCTCGACCCGGCCACCCAGATGAGCGAGTTCCGCCGTCACGTCAGCACCATGGACGTCGTCATCGGGAGCGTGCACGCGATCACCGAGAACGGCGAGGCGGTGATCGCCTCGGCCAGCGGCAGCCAACTGGCGTCCTACGTCTTCGGCGCGGACACGGTGATCTGGGTGGTCGGCGCCCAGAAGGTCGTGCCCGACCTGGATGCGGCCTTCGACCGGATCGAGCGCCACAGCCTCCCTCTGGAGTCCGAGCGCCTCCAGGCGGCCTACGGCATGCCGAGCTCCCTGAACAAGGAGCTGGTCATCCACCGCGAACGGCCGGGACGGATTCACGTCCTGCTTCTGCCGGACGCCATCGGGTTCTGATCCGGTCGTGCGCTTCGCGCCCAGAAACAGCGAAACCCCCAGCTGACTGGGGGTTTCGTGCCTGGTAGCCCCGACGGGATTCGAACCCGCGCTACCGCCTTGAGAGGGCGGCGTGCTTGGCCGCTACACAACGGGGCCAGGCGTCGCTCACGCGACCAGAAGACCTTACCAGAGCCTGCGTGGCGCCTGGGAATCGCCTTCCGCAGGGGTACTAGGACTCGAACCTAGACTGACGGAACCAGAATCCGGCGGGCTGCCAATTACCCCATACCCCTGGGTCTGGGAGCGGGGGTGGAGCCCCACTCACAGAATCGCTGGCCTTGCGGCCAGCGAGGTGAAACCCTACAGCACCGCGGCCCTTGCGCCCAAACCGGACGCCGGCCCCGTGGTCCGCTGGAGGCGCAGGAGGCGCCCGACACCCAGGGCGGCCGCGGTGAACACGGCGTACATGACGATCTCGCCGACGGCGTCCCCCGGGGTGACCTCGGTGGTCGCCTTGAGCTGGGCGATCCCGGTCGACAGGCCTGCATAGACGAACGCGCAGACGTTGTTGACGACGTGGGCGGCGATGCCGGCCTCCAGCCCGCCCACATAGACCACCAGCACCGCGGCCAGCACCCCGAAGGCGAAGCGGCTGGCGAACAGCCAGCCGTTCTGCACCCCGTGGAACAGGGCGAACAGCAACGACGAGGCGAGGATCCCTACCCAACGATTGGCCGACAGCGATCCCAGCGCCTGCAGCAGGTAGCCGCGGAAGAAGACCTCCTCGGCGGCGGCCTGCAGGGGGCTGGTCAGCAGGATCGCCACCAGGAAGCCCGCGAAACCCTGCTGCGGCTCGACGACGAACGGCTTGCCGGCGATCGTGTTGTTGATCAACAGCACGCCGTTGAGCGTCACCAGCGCGACTCCGAGGAACACCAGGAACGGACGCCACCGCAGCCCCGGCCGCACCGAGAACAGGTACGCCGGCCGGACGTGGTGCAGCGTCAGCACCAGCGCCGCCGAGATCGGGATCAGCAGCGCGATCCCCAGCTGGGCGGCCACCATGCCGAACGGCACCTCGTAGGCCAGCAACGACCGGTAGGTGTCCGCGAACGCGCCGGGACGCCCCAGCGCGAGCCAGTAGCCGGCGGCCAGCAGCTGGGTGAGCACCGGGGTGAACGCGAAGAAGCTGCCGACGCCGATCAGGACGCCCATCAGCGCGAGCACCGGCGACGCGTGCGGCGTCCGCAGGACTCCGGTGAACTCGACGCCGTCCGGCACGGTCTCGGACGCCCAGGCCGCCAGTCGGCCCGTACGACGTCCGGACGCCGCGCCGCCGGTCGGCTTCTTGGACGACAACTCAGGCGTCCTGGGCCACGACGGGGTTCGACAACGTGCCGATGCCCTGGATCTCGACGTCGACGCGGTCGCCGGGGACGATCGGGCCGACTCCGGCGGGCGTCCCGGTCAGGATGACGTCGCCGGGCAGCAGCGTGCAGAACGACGACACGAACTCGACCAGCTCGGCGATGCCCCGCATCATCAGCGAGGTATTGCCGCGCTGGCGCTCCTCGCGGGTGCCGTCGGCGTGGGTCACGGCGACCGCGATGTCGAGGTCGGACGCCTCGTCGACGCCGAGGTGCGTGACGATCCACGGACCGAGCGGGCAAAAGGTGTCGAAGCCTTTGGCGCGTCCCCACTGGACGTCCGACTTCTGCAGGTCGCGGGCGCTCACGTCGTTGGCGGCCGTGTAACCGAAGATCACGTCGGCGACCCGGTCTCGCGGCACGTCGCGGCAGATGCGTCCGATGACGACGGCCAGCTCGCCCTCGTGGTCGACGTGGCTGCTGGCGTTCGGGTAGACGATCGGCTCGCCGGGCCCGATCACCGAGGTGTTGGGCTTGAGGAAGCTGACGGGGGCGTCCGGGATCTCGTTGCCCAGCTCGCGGATGTGCGCCACGTAATTGCGGCCGATCGCGACGACCTTCGAGCGCGGGATCACCGGGGCCACCAGGCGTGCGTCGGCGAGGTGGACGCGCTCGCCGGTGTACTTGACCGGCCCGGCCAGGGGGTCGCCGGTCAGCGTCCGGATCGTGTCGGGATGGTCGCCGCCGTCCACGGCCAGTTCGACGACGCCGAACGCCGGATTCTCCCCCACCACGTACCGAGCGATGCGCATGGGCGACAGAGTAGCGTCGCGCCCATGGGTACCTCAGACGCCGGCGTGCGGCAGGACGCGCGCGACGAGCGGCGCTTCGACGTGGTCGACCTCATCCGCACCAAGCGCGACGGCGGCGCCCTCAGCGACGACGAGCTCCGCTGGCTGATCCGCGCCTACACCGACGGCCGCGTCGGCGACGAGCAGATGGCGGCGTTCGCGATGGCGGTCTTCTTCAGGGGCCTGGACGCCCGCGAGCTGCCCGTCTGGACGCGCGCCATGATCGACACCGGCGAGCGGATGGACTTCTCCTCGCTGACGCGGCCCACGGCCGACAAGCACTCCACCGGGGGCGTCGGCGACAAGATCACGCTGCCGCTGGCGCCTCTGGTGGCCGCCTGCGGCGTGGCGGTGCCGCAGCTGTCCGGGCGCGGGCTCGGCCACACCGGCGGCACGCTCGACAAGCTCGAGGCCATCCCGGGCTGGCGGGCGTCCCTGACCAACGCCGAGATGCTGGCCCAGCTGGAGGACGTCGGCGCCGTGATCTGCGCCGCGGGCTCGGGGCTGGCCCCGGCCGACAAGAAGCTGTACGCCCTGCGCGACGTCACGGGGACGGTCGAATCGATCCCGCTGATCGCGTCCTCGATCATGAGCAAGAAGATCGCGGAGGGCACGGCGTCGCTGGTCCTCGACGTCAAGACCGGCTCGGGCGCGTTCATGAAGCAGCGCGACCGGGCCGAAGAGCTGGCCCGCACGATGGTCGCGCTGGGCCGTGAGGCCGGCGTGGGCACGGTCGCGCTCGTCACCGCGATGGACGCCCCCCTCGGACGCTCGGCCGGCAACGCCGTCGAGGTCGCCGAGTCGGTCGAGGTGCTGGCCGGGGGCGGGCCGGCGGACGTGATCGACCTGACCCTGGCGCTCGCCCGCGAGATGCTCGCGTGTGCGGGCGTCGACACGGACCCGGCCGAGGCACTGGCGTCCGGACGCGCCATGGACGTCTGGCGCCGCATGATCGCGGCGCAGGGCGGCGATCCGGGCGCGTCCCTGCCGCAGCCGCGGGAGACCGAGGTCGTGCGGGCGGCGTCCGACGGCTTTGTGACAAGCATGGACGCCATGGCGGTCGGCCTGGCCGCGTGGCGGCTGGGCGCAGGCCGGGCCCGGCAGGGCGATCCGGTGCAGGCGGCTGCCGGGGTCACCTGGACGGCCGGGGTCGGCGACCGCGTCGCCGCGGGGCAGGAGCTGTTCCGGCTGCATACCGACGAGCCCGAGCGGATCCCGCGGGCCCTGGAGGCGCTCGAGGACGCCGTGACGATCGGGTCCGAGCGCGTCGACCCTGGCCCGATCGTGCTGGGCCGGATCGCCTGACGCGGCGTCCGGGGTCGAACTAGCGCTCGATCGCCCGCTGCTGGCGGCGGTCGAGGGCGCGCTGCTGGCGCTCGTCGATGCGGCGCTGGCGCTCGAGCGCCCGGCGTGCGCGCCAGCCGTCGGCCCGGTTCGGGTAGCGGACGACGAGGGTGCCCAGCTTGTTCTCGCCGCGGATCACGACCTGCGGATCGCCGGGCACCGGCTGCGGAGCCACGCGGTTGCGGATCGTGCCCATGCCCTTGACCACGCGCGAGGTGTCGACGCCCCAGCCGTCCGGGACGACGACGATCAGGTTGCCCGCGCCGCCGGCCAGCACGACGTCGATGATCAGCGAGACCGGCTTGGCGGCGGTGAAGTCGAGCCGGACGCTCGACAGCACCGGGTTCGCCTCGATGAACGGCGGCACCTCCCAGGGGCCCACGCGCTTCTCGTCGTCCCAGCGGGCGGTGAGCACGAGCGGGTCGTCCCAGGCGAAGCCGGGGCCGCGTCCCTGGCCGAGGGTGCCGCCGACGACGATTTCCGCGATGGCCAGCGGGGGCAGGACGTCGGTGAGCAGGCCCGCGAGCTCACCCCGCGTGCGGGCCGCCCGGGCGCGGTCGGTGCGGTCGCGCGCCTCGGCGTCCGACAGTCGACCCTCGCCGGCCGCCCGGCGCAACGCCTGAACGGCCTTGTCGCGCTCGGCGTCCCCGATGCGCAGGAACGGCTCGTCGATGCCCGCGGTCACCCCGCCAGGCTAGCGACCCGGCTCCCGGCGTCCGAAAGACCCCAGTGGTAGCAGTCGTAGAGCGCCTCCCAGGACGCCTCGATGACGTTGGTGCCCACGCCGACGCAGGTCCAGGTGCGGACGCCGTCGGTCATGTCGATGAGGACCCGCACGATCGCGTCCGTGCCGTGGCCCTGGTCGAGGATGCGCACGCGGTAGTCGACCAAATCGAAGGTCGCGGCCGCCGGGTACTTGGCCTTGAGGGCGCCGGTCAGCGCCTGGTCGAGGGCGTTCAGCGGGCCGAAGCCCTCGCCGACGAGCTTGACGACCTCGCCGTCGATCTTGATCTTGACGATCGCCTCGGAGTCGCCGTCCAGGCCCTGCTCGTCGCCGGTCCAGACCCGCCAGTGCAGCACCTCGAAGAACTGCTCGGCCAGCCCGAGCGACTCGCGCACCAGCAGCTCGAAGGACGCGTCCGCCGCCTCGTAGCTGTAGCCCTGCGCCTCGCGCTCCTTGATGAGGTTCGTGATGCGGGCCGCCTCGTCGGCGTCCGAGAGGTCATAGCCGAGCTCGCCGCCCTTCAGCTGGATGTTCGCGCGTCCGGCCATGTCGGAGACGAGCATCCGCATGTCGTTGCCGACCAATTGCGGGTCGGTGTGCTGGTACAGGTTGGCGTCCACCTTGATCGCGGACGCGTGCAGGCCGGCCTTGTGCGCGAACGCCGAGTGGCCGACGTACGGCTGACGGGCGTTCGGCTGCACGTGCGTGATCGCGGCGACCGCGTGCGAGGTGGACGTGACCTTGGCCAGCGACTCGGGCGGCACGATCTCCCAGCCGTACTTGAGTTGCAGGTTCGCGAGCACGGTGATCAGGTCGGCGTTGCCGGTGCGCTCGCCGTGGCCGTTGATCGTGCCCTGGACGTGCATCGCGCCGGCGTCCACCGCGGCGATCGAGTTGGCGACCGCGCAGCCGGTGTCGTTGTGGCAGTGGATGCCGAGGTCGACGCCGATCTGGCCGGCGGCGCTGACCACCTCGCCCATCCAGCCGGGCAGCATGCCGCCGTTGGTATCGCACAGGACGACGACCTCGGCGCCCGCGTCCGCGGCCGTCTTGACGACCTCCAGGGCGTAGGCGGGGTTGGCGCGGTAGCCGTCGAAGAAGTGCTCGGCGTCGACGAAGACGCGGCGTCCTTCCTTGGTGAGGAAGGTGACCGTGTCGGTGATCATCGCGAGGTTCTCCTCCAGCGTCGTCCGCAGGGCGCGGTAGACGTGCTGGTCGTGGCTCTTGGCGACGAGCGTGATGACGGGAGTCTCGGCGTCCAGGAGCGCTCGGGTCAGGGGGTCCTTGGACGCCTTCCCCCCGGCTTTGCGCGTGGCGCCGAAGGCGACCAGCTGGGACGTCCGCAGGCTCAGCTCGCCATCGGCGGCGGCCTTGAAGAACGCGGTGTCGTTGGGGTTGGCGCCGGGCCAGCCGCCCTCGATGAAGGTGACGCCGAGCTCGTCCAGGGAGCGGGCAATGCGCAGCTTGTCGTGGACCGTCAGGCGGAGCCCCTCCTGCTGGGCGCCGTCGCGCAGGGTCGTGTCGTAGACGTGGAAGACGTCGGGGGCGACAGGGAGCAGAGGCATGCGAGATCCTCACCGGGTCGGCGATCGGTCGGACGAGTCTGACCCACGTCCCGAGTACCGGCCCCCGGTCTTGCGCCCTGAGACGGACGCTGTCCCGCCCCCGGGGAAGTTGCCTCCAGGTTGCCAAGGTTTCCTCCAGTCGTGACTGTGGGGAACCCTGGCAACCTGGAGGAAACATCGGGCGGCGGCGTCCAGGATCGGGCGGATCGGGGGCGGGGCGCGCGGGGGGCGTGCCGGGATGGACGGGGCCGCCTGCCCTAGGCTCTACCACTGGACGGTCCACGAAAGGTGAGGCATGCCCGACGATCTTGCGGGCCGCATCGGCGACGGTGCGGTGGCGGTTTTCGAACTGGTGCCCGGCGAGCAACGCTTCGCCGACCTCAGCAACTACGTGCTGCGCGGGGGGGCGTCCAGGTTCGCACCCGTGGTGCTCGACAACGAGCCGATCCGGTACGTGCTGCCCGTCGGGATCCCCGGCACCAAGCTCGACTACGGGACGCTGCTCATCCAGCGCTCGCGCTGCGCGCTGGTGTGGCGCACGGAGCCGTCGCGCCCGTACCACGCGCTGATCATGCAGCTCGACTCGCAGACCACGGTGGCCCAGTCCGCGGCGACCATCCGCGGCGAGGCCTGGGGCCGCTTCGACCTGACCCACCCGGGCAACGCCGACATGACGTTCCTGGTCCCCCCGGTCGCCTCGACCGCGCTGCCGCGGATGCTCTACCGCGTCCTCGTCGAGGAGCCGGGCAGCCGGCGGGTGCGGTCCTCGGGGCCGGAGCTGTCAGCCGCCGTGGTCGAGGGCAACGAGCCGGACGTGACCGCCGGCGAGGCGCCCGCCCCCGAGGTGCTGGCTGAGGAGTCTGCGTCGGCCGCCGTCGTGGGCGGGGTCGCTGACACGCAGATCCGGTCGAAAGCCGTCGGCGCGGTCCTTGTTTCCGACGCTGTGCTGGACGACACCGCGGTCGACCTCACCGCGACAGCCAGCCGGCCGGTGGGTGGGGACGCCCCCACGGTCACCCTGGGCGCCGTGCGCCCGGACGCCCCCGCGGCCCAAGCTCCCCCCACTGCCCAAGCTCCAGCGGTCCAGGCGCCCCAGGCCGCGCCCGCAGTCCCGTCCACGGCGTCCGACGCCCCG
>DAIRTI010000073.1:8079-15222 GCA_036803965.1 Propioniciclava sp. | reverse complement strand
AGATGTCGTAGTAGAGCTCGAACTCGTGCGGGTGCGGACGCAGCCGGATGGCGTCGATGTCCTCGCGCTTCATCTCGATCCAGGTCTCGATGAGGTCGGGGGTGAACACGTCGCCCGCGAGCAGGTACTCGTGGTCGGCCTCGAGGGCGTCCAGGACGGCGTCCAGGGACCCGGGCACCTGGGCGATGCCCTCGTGCTCCTCGGGCGGCAGCTCGTAGAGATCCTTGTCGATCGGGGCCGGGGGCTCGATGCGGTTCTGGATCCCGTCCAGGCCGGCGAGCAGCATCGCCGCGAAGGCGAGGTAGGGGTTGGCCGACGGGTCGGGGCAGCGGAACTCGATGCGCTTGGCCTTCGGGCTCGGGCCGGTCAGCGGGATGCGGATGCACGCCGAGCGGTTCCGGCTCGAGTAGACCAGGTTGACCGGGGCCTCGAAGCCCGGCACCAGGCGGTGGTAGCTGTTCAGCGTCGGGTTGGTGAACGCGAGGAGCGACGGCGCGTGGTGCAGCAGGCCGCCGATGTACCAGCGGGCCATGTCCGACAGGCCGCCGTAGCCGGCCTCGTCCGCGAACAGGGGCTGCCCGTCCTTCCAGATCGACTGGTGCACGTGCATACCCGAGCCGTTGTCGCCGAAGATCGGCTTCGGCATGAAGGTGGCGGTCTTGCCAGCCTCCCACGCCGTGTTCTTGACGATGTACTTGTACTTCATCACGTTGTCGGCCGCGCGCAGCAGCGAGTCGAACTTCGTCGCGATCTCGGACTGCCCGGCCGTGCCGACCTCGTGGTGGGCCCGCTCGATCGTGAGCCCGGCGTCCATGAGCTTCTTCACCATCGCGTCGCGCAGGTCACCGAAGTGGTCGACGGGCGCGACCGGGAAGTAGCCGCCCTTGTACTTGACCTTGTAGCCGCGGTTCGCGGCGCCCTCGACCTCGCGCTCGATGCCGGTGTTCCAGGCGCCCGCCTCGGAGTCGATGTGGTAGTACCCGGCGTTGGACTTGGTCTCGAACCGGACCGCGTCGAAGACGTAGAACTCGGCTTCGGGGCCCATGAACGCCGTGTCGCCGATGCCGGTCGACTTCAGGTACGCCTCCGCCTTGCGCGCGATGTTGCGCGGGTCGCGGCTGTAGGCCTCCTTGGTCAGGGGGTCGTGCACGAAGAAGTTGAGGTTGAGCGTCTTGGAGGCGCGGAAGGCGTCCAGGTAGGCGGTCGTCGGGTCCGGCAGCAGCGTCATGTCCGACTCGTGGATCTTCTGGAAGCCACGGATGGAGCTTCCGTCGAAGCTCAGGCCGTCGGTGAACACGTCCTCGGTGAGGAACGCCGCCGGGATCGTGAAGTGCTGCATGATGCCGGGCAGGTCGCAGAAGCGGCAGTCGATGGTCTCGACTCCCTCGTCCTTGACGTAGGCCAACAGGTCGTCGGCGCCTTTGAACATCTTTCCTCCGAAGGTTGGGATCGAACGCGCCTGACGGTATCGGCGCCAGGTCACCGCCCAGTTGCGCATTTGTTTCAGCCGCGTTACGAGCCCGTGTGGGCCGGATTAGCCTTTGGGGATGTTGGGCGCGTTGCCGTTCCTGCTGGTCGTCTTCGGGACGCCCGTGGCAGTCCTCGCGCTCGTGCCCGCCAATCTCGCCTGGCAGCGCTTCATGCGCGGACGCGACGCCCCGCTCTCGCGTCTCTATCTCAAACAGGGGGACGCCGAGGCGCTCGCCCCGCGCCTGCGGTCGGCCTGGATCGGCTCCACGGTGGCGATCGCGGTCGGGACGGTCGCCGCCCTCGCCGCGCTGGCAGCCGGCTTCCTCGGCGTGGACGGCAGGCTCGTCGCCGTCGCGGGGCCGGCAGGCGCGACCCTGGGTCTGCTGGTCCTGTTGGTCCAGCCGGCGCGCGGGCGTCCCGATGCACCGGCAGTCAGCGCGACGCGCACCGAGCGGCGCCTGGGCGCGTCGGTCTGGGGCGTCGCGGCGTCCCTGCTCTCCGTCGTCATCGCCGCCGGGGTGGTCTCGGTGCCCGACCCGCCGACCTCGCATCTGCGCGCCTTCCCGCGTGCCTCGCTGATCGACTGGTCGTACAGCTTCGACGGCATCCCCAAGGACTTCGAGTACACCCCGAACGGCGTCACCGTTCCCTGGCCGGGCTGGTACTACGGTTTGCCGATCCTCGCCGCCGCCACGGTCCTGGTGGGCGCGTACGCCCTGATCCGGCTCGCCGTGTCGCGGCGCTACGCCGACGCCGAGGGCGAGGACGCCGTGGGCGTCTCGCGTCTCCTGGTGACCACGGTCGCGACGTGCCTGGCGGCGTCCGGGCTGACCGCAGCCCTGGGCTTCCTGCTGACCATGGCCGGCGACGTGCTGGTCTCGGTGTCGGCCTTCGCCAAGCCGCAGCTGCCCAACGCCGGCATGCTGAAGCCGATGGGACACACCCAGCCCGAGTACGGGCTCGGCCTGGTCGGGCTCTACTCGTGGGTCGCGCTCGTGCCGGCGGCGCTCATCCTGTTCTGGATCGCCGTCTTCGCCGCACGCGATCTGCGTTCCGGCTCGGACGCCGCCCGTCACGTCCTGCGTGCCGCCGCTCCGGGGCCGGGAGCGGGCCCCACGCTAGGCTCCGAGCCGTGGAGGACACGCGCGACGAACAGGCGCCGGGCGCCGCACCGGGGCTGCCCGCGACGGGTCGCGGGTCTCCGGCGAGTTGGCGCCGCCGAGCCGCCGCGCTGCTGATCGACTGGTCGGCGTCCATGCTGGTGGCGATGGGCCTGTTCGGCACCGGGGTGCTGACCGACGCCGGGTGGCGACTGTGGATGCCGATGGCCGTCTTCTTCGTTGAGAAGACCCTTCTCACGGCCTTGTCGGGCGCCAGCTTCGGGCAGCGCCTGATGCGCCTGTCGGTCGTCCGGACCTCTGGCGAACGGGTCGGGCCGGCACGCTGCGCGATCCGGACGGCGCTGGTCTGTCTGGTGCTCCCCGCGGTCGTCATCGGGGCGGACCGGCGCTCGCTCAACGACGTCCTGCTCGACACCGTGGTGGTCTCCACAAGGTAATTGTTAACTGCGTTCAAGCCCCTGGTGACGGCCCACGGCGTTGCCGTCGCGGGCGATTCGTGCATCATGGTCGCAACGCAGTTCAGGCAAGGTCGACCACGCCAACGGAGGAGGCGTGCTGTCCGCACGGGTCAGTGACTGAGTCTGCACGTGTTGCCTGTCCGAATGCCATCACCGGCTCGGGCCCGGTGCCGCCCAGGATCCCCCTACGGCTGGCCGGTCCGCGACGAGCCGATCGAGTACTGGAGGAACATGAACCGCAAGCTACTGGCGGCTGCGACAACGGTCGTCGCCGGCGCCTTGGTACTGGGCGGCTGCACGCCCACCCCCTCGGGCGGTGGCACCGCCACCGGCGGCCTGGGCGGCGGCGAGAAGGTCGCCACGGTCGCCTGGAACGACGCCTTCGGGTCCTACAACAACAACACGCAGGACCAGAATGCGACGGCCAACACCAACATCACCTATCTGGCCAACGACCGCATCGGGTACTTCGACAAGGACCTCAAGATCGTTCAGAACCCCTCGTTCGGCAAGTACGAGAAGATCTCCGACAACCCGCTCAAGGTGAAGATCACCCTCGCCGACACCGCGACCTGGTCCGATGGCACGCCAGTGACCGCGGCCGACATCATCCTGCAGTGGGCTGCGTTCGGCGGACATGTCAACACCTACACGCCGAAGGCGGACGATAACGACGCAGTCCCCGAGAACACGGGCGAGCAGGTGTACTTCAACGCCTCTCAGCCCGGCTACAAGCTGATCACGGACATGCCCGAGATCGGCGACAACAACAAGTCGGTGACGTTCACCTACAGCAAGCCGTTCGTGGACTGGGAGTACGACGTGATGACCCCGGTCGGCGTCCCTGCGCACATCACGGCGAAGAAGGCGCTCGGCCTGACCGACAACGCCGCGGCCGCGCAGGCGCTCATCGACGCCGTGAAGAACAAGGACAACGCGAAGCTCGCCAAGATCTCGAACTTCTGGAACACCGGCTACAAGTTCACGAACATGCCCTCCGACAAGGACATCGTCGTCGGCAACGGCCCGTTCACGATCACGGACGCCAAGGAGCAGCAGTACATCACGCTGTCCAAGAACCCGAACTACAAGGGCTCGCACACCCCGAAGGTCGACAAGATCACCGTCCGCTTCATCGGTGACGCCCAGGCGTCGGTGCAGGCGCTCCAGAACGGCGAGGTCCTCGTCACCCAGCCGCAGGCGACCGCTGACATCCTGACCCAGGTCAAGTCGCTCAAGGACGCCACATACACCAGCGCCGACGGCGGCACCTACGAGCACGTCGACCTGGCCCAGAACAACGGCGGCCCCTTCGATCCCAAGGCCTACGGCGGCGACGCCGCCAAGGCCAAGCTGGTCCGCCAGGCCTTCCTGACCGCGATCCCGCGGCAGAAGATCGTCGACAACCTGATCAAGCCGCTCAACCCGGACGCCAAGATCCGCAACTCCTTCACCACCGTGCCCTCGGCGCCGAGCTACCCCGCGATCGCCGCGGCCAACGGCATGGAGGCGGCGTTCGGCGGCGGCGACTCCGCCAAGGCGAAGCAGATCCTGGATTCGGCCAACCTGTCCGCGGCCCCGGTCGTTCGCGTCCTCTTCGCCTCGACGAACACCCGGCGCCAGCAGCAGTTCCAGCTGATCAAGGAGGCGGCGGAGGCCGCGGGCTTCAAGGTCGAGGACAAGTCGGCCGCGAACTGGAGCGAGTTGGTGTCCAAGACCACCAACTACGACGCCGCGTTGTTCGGCTGGCAGTCGCAGTCGATCGCCGTCGGCGAGTCGGACGCCAACTACCGCACCGGCGGCCAGAACAACTACTACGGCTACAGCAACCCTGAGGTCGACAGGTTGTTCGACGAGTTGATGGTCACCACCGACTCCGCCAAGCAGACCCAGTTGCTGGGCCAGATCGAGAAGCACCTGGTCGACGACGCCTTCGGCACCACGATCTTCCAGTTCCCCGTGATCACCGCCACGAGCAACAAGCTGAAGAACGTCTCGTCGAGCGCCATCTCGCCGACCTTCTTCTGGAACCCATGGGAGTGGGAGCTGGCCTGACGGTCACGGCGACCTCGCTCCGACACACCGCCTGAACGGCCGGGGGCGTCAGAGGAATCCACCTCTGGCGCCCCCGCGCCGCGGGCGGGCACGATTACCCCAAGTTCCGCCTCCAGAAGGTCTTCCGCAGATGGCCCGATTCCTCGCCAAGCGCCTAGGGCTCGCGCTCGGCATCCTGTTCCTGTTGTCCGTCATCATGTACTTGCTTCTCGACGTGGCACTGGATCCCCTAGACGACCTGCGCGCGAACCCGTCGCCCAACCGCGACCAGATGATCGCCAACCGCGTCCAGCTTCTGGAGCTCGACCAGCCGGTCTGGGTGCGGTACTGGCACTGGCTGACCAGGTTCGTCCGGGGCGACTTCGGCCTCGCGTGGCGCAGCATGCAGCCGGTCAAGGACCTGCTGTCGACCGCGATCCCGACCTCGATCCAGCTGGTCTTCTCGGCCACGATCATCGCGCTGCTGCTCGGCGTCACGGTCGGCGTGATGTCCGCCCTGCGGCAGTACACCGGCTTCGACTACGCGATCACCTTCGTGGCCTTCCTGCTCTACTCGCTGCCGATCTTCTGGGTCACCGTGCTGCTCAAGCAGTTCGTGGCGATCGGCCTCAACGACTTCATCAACAACCCGGTCGTCGACTGGACGCTCGTCACGGCGGTGTCCGCAGTCGCGGCACTGTTCTGGATGGGCGCCCTGGGCGGCGACCTGCGCCGCCGGCTCATCGTGCTCGGCCTGGCCTTCGCCGCGACGTTCGGCGCCCTGGCGTACCTGCTGGCGTCCGGCTTCGTGCAGCACCCCCATTTCGGCGTCGTCGGCGTCGGGGTTGCGTCCGTGGGGACCGCCCTCGTGGCCACGGTGCTGTTCGCGGGCCTCAACAACCGGCGCGCGCTCTACTCCGCGCTGACCACGGCGGTCGTCGCCATCGTCATGTGGTTCGCGTGCCAGTGGATCTTCTACTACGTCCAGGCGTCCTGGCCGCTGATCATTGGCCTGCTCATCAGCGCCATCGCCGTCGGGGCGCTCATCGGCTGGCTGTTCGGAGGCCCCGACCGGGTGGTCTCGATGCGCGGCGGCGTCATCGTCGCCTTCGTCGGGGCGGTGATGACGTTCATCGACCGGATCTTCCAGGGCTGGGAGGAGTACAGCGCCTCCGGCCTGATCCGCGGACGGCCGATCGCCACGATCGGCGCCGAGATGCCCGGGCTCAACGGCGACTTCTGGTTCACCCAGCTCGACAAGTTCACCCACGTCCTGCTGCCGACCATCGCGCTGGTCATGATCTCGTTCGCGGCGTACACCCGCTACCAGCGCGGCGCGATGCTCGAGGTCCTGACGCAGGACTACATCCGCACCGCCCGCTCGAAGGGCCTGCCCGAGAGGCTGGTCATCGTCCGGCACGCGCTGCGCAACGCGCTGATGCCGCTGGCGTCCGTCGTGCCCGTCGACTTCATGGCGATGATCGGCGGCGCGGTCATCACCGAGACGATCTTCAGCTGGTCCGGCATGGGCCGGCTCTTCGTCCGCAGCCTGCAGCAGAGCGAGGTGGATCCGGTCATGGTCTACGTGATGATCGTCGGCTTCCTGGCGATGATGGCCAACCTCATCGCCGACTTCCTCTACGCGATCATCGATCCCCGGATTCGAGTCAACGCATGAACATCAACGACGAGTTCCCGAAGGCCGAGGAGGTCCTCGGCGAAGGCCCGGCCGTCACGCGCGAGCTGATGAGCGAGGACAGCGTCCTGATGAGCGAGGACGCCGTCCCCGCGGCGCTGCGGGCCGACTACGTCGGTGCCGATGCCCTGGACGCCCAGGGTGCGGCCGGCCGAGGCGAGGGCGTCGGCCAGGCCAAGGAGACCGAGGGCCTCTCGCAGGGGCAGATCGTCCGGCGCCGGTTCTTCCGCCACAAGGGCGCCATCTTCGGCATGGTGACGCTCACCGCCGTGGTCCTGCTGTCGTTCATCTCGATGGGGGTGGGCCCGCTCCGCGGGCTGTGGATCTTCCAGGACTACACGAAGTCGGGCACGGTCGTCGACGG
>DAIRTI010000073.1:2435-7979 GCA_036803965.1 Propioniciclava sp. | reverse complement strand
GGCCGCCTGCTCGACGTGCTGCCGGTCAAGCTCAACGCGACCGCGGCCCAGAGAGAAGCACTGATCGGCAGCCTGCCGTTGCTGCTGGCGGTCGTGCTGGGCCTGATCCTGTGGCCCGCCCTGGCCCGCCTGACCCGCAGCGAGTTCCTCTCGCTGCGGGAACGCGAGTTCGTCGACTCGGCCCGGGTGGCGGGGGCGTCCGACTGGCGGATCATCACCAAGCACATCCTCCCCAACGCCATCGGCGTCGTGATCGTCAACACCACGCTGCTGATGTCGTCGGCCGTCACGCTCGAGGCCGCGCTGAGCTTCCTCAACTTCGGCATCAAGCGGCCCAACATCTCCCTCGGCCTGCTGATCTCCGACTACCAGGGCGCGTTCGCCACCCGGCCGTGGCTGTTCTGGTGGCCGGGCCTGTTCATCATCCTGATCGCCCTGAGCGTCAACTTCATCGGCGACGGCCTGCGGGACGCCTTCGATCCGCGGACGCGGAGGGTCCCCTCCGACCGGGTCATGAAGCGCGCGGCCGCCAAGCTGGCCGAGGAAGCGGCGTCCGGGAAGGAGGACCAGAAGTGAACGAGCAGACCCAACCCAGGCGGGCCGCAGCGACGGCGTCCGGAAGTTCGCTCGACCAGTTCCACAGGCTCTCCCGCACCGCCGGAGCCCCGGCCCAGCAGGGCGACGTGATCCTGCAGGTCCGTGACCTGAGCGTGAACTTCTGGGTCAACGACGGCTGGTTCACCGCCGCCGAGCACATGGACTACGACCTCAAGGCCGGCGAGGTGCTGGCGATCGTGGGCGAGTCCGGGTCGGGCAAGACCCAGTCGTCGATGAGCCTCATCGGGCTGCTGCCGAAGAACGGACGCGCCACCGGCTCGGCCAAGCTCAAGGGCACCGAGCTGATCGGACTGTCGGCGTCCGAGATGCGGCAGATCCGCGGCAATGAGATCTCGGTGATCTTCCAGGAGCCGATGACGGCGCTGAACCCCGTCTACACCGTGGGCTTCCAGATCGTCGAGACTCTGCGCACGCACTTCCTGATGAACCCCTCGGACGCCAAGATCCGCGCCGTCGAACTGATGCGGCTGGTCGAGATCCCCGACCCCGAGGACAGCTTCGACAAGTTCCCCCACCAGCTCTCCGGCGGCCAGCGGCAGCGGATCATGATCGCCCAGGCGCTGGCCTGCGACCCGAAGCTGCTGATCGCCGACGAGCCGACCACCGCCCTCGACGTCACCGTGCAGGCCGAGATCCTGAAGCTGATGCGCGACCTCAAGGGACGGGTGAACGCCGGCATCATCCTGATCACCCACTCGATGGGGGTCGTCGCCGACATGGCCGACCGCATCATCGTCATGAAGGACGGCCGCGTCGTCGAGCACGGCACCGCGGCGCAGATCTTCTACCGGCCCGAGCACCCCTACACCAAGGCGCTGCTGGCCGCCGTGCCCCACCTGGGCGAGACCCGCATCGAGGACGGCCGCAGCGACGCCCTCGTGGCCGTCGGCGACGAGCCGGTGCCGTTGGGGCCGGCCAAGGATCCAGCGGCCGTGCCGGCGCTGCTGCTGGAGAACGTTGACATCACCTACCCCAAGCAGGGACGCCGCCCCGCTTTCCGCGCGGCGGAGGCCATCAACCTGCGGATCGAGCCCGGCGAAGTCGTCGGCCTGGTGGGGGAGTCCGGCTCCGGGAAGACCACCATCGGCCGGGCCGCCGTCGCCCTGATGCCCGTGTCGGCGGGCACGATCACCGTGTGCGGGGTCGACATCACCCACGCCTCGGTCAAGGAGCTGAAGCCGTTCCGGAAGACCGTCGGGATCGTCTTCCAGGACCCGGGCTCGTCGCTGAACCCCCGGCTGCCGGTGGGCGAGTCGATCGGCGAGCCGATCTACCTGCACGAGGGCCTGCGCGGCGAGGCGCTCAGCAAACGCGTCGAGGCCCTGCTCGACTCGGTCGAGCTGCCCACGTCGTACCGCAACCGCTACCCGCACGAGCTCTCGGGCGGCCAGAAGCAGCGCATCGGGGTCGCACGGGCGCTGGCCCTCAACCCGAAGCTGCTGGTCGCCGACGAGCCCACGTCGGCCCTGGACGTGTCGGTGCAGGCGCGGGTGCTGAAGCTGTTCCGCGACCTGCAGGAGCGCTACGGCTTCGCCTGCCTGTTCATCAGCCACGACCTGGCCGTTGTCGAGATGGTGTCGTCCAGGATCGCCGTGATGACCCACGGCAGGCTGGTCGAGGTCGGCCCCACGAGCGACATCGTCACCTACCCGCAGCACCCGTACACGCAGCGGCTGCTGTCGGCGGTGCCGGTGCCTGACCCCGACATGCAAAAGGAACGGCGCGAGCTGCGCGACGCGATCATCGAGCGGGAGCACCTCGTCAGCTAGTTCTGGGTGTCTCGCCGCGCGAGGACGCCGGGGACGGCAGGATGGCAGCTGGAGGCGTCCGAGGAGGATGACGTGAGCGAGACGTTCGAACAGATCGGGGCCGGCAAGAAGATCGGCGTCCTGACCAGCGGCGGCGACGCGCAGGGCATGAACGCGGCCGTGCGGGCGGTGGTCAGAACCGCGCTGACGCACGGCGCGGAGGCCTACGCGATCTTCGAGGGCTACCAGGGCATGATCGACGGCGGCGACGGCATCCGCCGCCTCGAGTGGGGCGACGTCGGCAGCATCCTGCACAAGGGCGGGACGCTGATCGGCACCTTCCGCTCCCTCGACTTCCGAGAGCGGGCCGGACGCTGCCGCGCCGCCCGCAACCTGCTCGAACAGGGCATCGACCGGCTCGTCGTCATCGGCGGCGACGGCAGCCTGTCGGGCCTCAACGAGTTCAGCCACGAGTGGACGTCCCTGCTCGAGGAGCTCGTGGCCTCCGGCGAGGTGACCCAGGAGCTCGCGGACGCCCACCCGACGCTCCGCTTCGCCGGGCTCGTCGGCTCGATCGACAACGACCTGGTCGGCACCGACATGACGATCGGGGCCGACTCCGCGCTGCACCGCATCGTCGACGCGATCGACGCGCTGACGTCGACGGCGGCGTCCCACCAGCGCAGCTTCGTCGTCGAGGTCATGGGACGTCACTGCGGCTACCTGCCGCTGATGGCCGCCGTCGCGGGCGGCTGCGACTACGTACTCGTGCCGGAGAACCCACCGGACGTCGGCTGGGAGGACCGCATGTGCGCCGAGCTGCGCCGCGGCCGCGCCGCCGGACGCCGCGACTCGCTGGTCATCGTCGCCGAGGGCGCCACCGACCGCGCCGGCAACCACATCAGCGCCGACTACGTGAAGGGCGTCATCGAGGAGCGGCTCAAGGAGGACACCCGGGTCACGATCCTCGGCCACGTCCAGCGCGGCGGGACGCCCAGCGCTTTCGACCGCTGGTGCAGCACCCTGCTCGGTCACGAGGCCGCGTTGGAGGTGCTGGGCGACCACCCCTCCGACGGGCCGGTCATCGGCTTCAAGGGCAACCGGGTGGCGCGGCTGCCGCTCGTCGAGGCCGTCCGCCGGACGCGCGAGGTGCCCAAGTTGATCGAGGCCGGAGACTACGCGGCGGCGATGGCCGCGCGCGGGTCGTCCTTCGTCGAAATGTTCGACATCTTCCACGAGCTCGCTGAGCCGTCGCGGGTGGACGCCGAGGCCGCGAGCAAGCGCATCGCGATCGTCCACGGCGGCGGGCTCGGGCCCGGCATGAACACGGTCGCCCGGGCGGCGGTGCGGCTGGGCATCAGCCGCGGGCACACGATGCTCGGCATCGAGCACGGCTTCGTCGGGCTGCGCGACGGGGTGATGCGCGAACTGGAGTGGGAGGGCGTCGAGGGCTGGGTCGGGGACGCCGGCGCGCACCTCGGCCTGCGCCGGGACATCCCCACCGTCGAGGACCTCTACAAGATCAGCCGCAAGCTGGAGGACAACCAGATCGACGCGCTGATCGTGGCCGGCGGCTGGAACGCCTACCGGTCGGCCCACCTGCTGTACTCGGAGCGGGATCGGTACCCGGCGTTCCGGATCCCCATCGTGTGCATTCCGGTCAGCATCGACAACAATCTGCCGGGCAGCGAGCTGGCCGTCGGCGCCGACACCGCGTTGCAGTCGCTGGTCGACGTTATCGACCGCGTGAAGATGTCGGCCGAGGCCGTGCATCGATGCTTCGTCCTCGAGACGATGGGCCGCTACTGCGGCTACCTGGCCCTGATGAGCGGGCTGGCCGGCGGCGCCGAGCGGGTCTACCTGCACGAGGAGGGCATCACGCTCGACCGGCTCAGCGCCGACAGCAAGTGGATGCGGCGCAGTTTCGCCCAGGGCCGCGAGCTGGTGCTCGCGATCCGCAACGAGTTGGCTAACCCGATGTACACCACCGACGTGCTGGCGCGCATCTTCGAGGAGGAGGGCGGTCAGATCTTCGACGTCCGCCAGACGATCGTCGGGCACCTGCAGCAGGGCGGCGCGCCCACCCCGTTCGACCGGCTGCTCGGGACCCGTCTGGCCTCGCGCGCACTGCGGGTCATCGACGAGCAGTTCACGGCCGGCGAGACCGAGTGCTTCTACCTCGGCCTGGTGGAGTCATCGCTGCAGGCGCGTCCCTTCGCCGGGATGATGGCCGAGATGGACCCGCAGTTCCGGCGTCCCAAATCGCAGTGGTGGCTCGGCCTCAAACCGATCGTCGAGGCCGTCTCGGTGCGTCCCGACGAGCGCGAACCGGACGCCGCGGCGTCCGTCTGATCCTGCGGACCCGTTCCGCTGAGACCGGGGCTCAGCCCTCCAGCGCCTCGGCGGCCTCGAGCCAGGCGAGTTCGAGTTCGTCGCGCTCGTCCTCGAGGCCGGTCAGGGTGCCCTGTAGGGCGGCGAGGCGTCCGTAGTCGGACGCGGCCGCGGCCATCTCGCGGTGGACCTTCTCGATGCGCTCGCCGAGACGGTGCAGCTGGGACTCCAGCCGCGCGAGGTCCTTCTTGGCCTGACGCTGGGCGGCGGCCGTCCCCGGCCCCTGGGACGCCGTTGGCGCCACTCGCGCTGCCTGACGGGCGGCTTCGGCGAGGGCTCGCCGGTGGTCGAGGTAGGCGTCGATCCCACCTGGCAGCAACACGCAGGAACCGTCCCCCAGCAGGGCATACACGGCGTCGCACACCCGCTCCAGGAAGTAGCGGTCGTGGCTGACCACGACCAGCGTGCCCGGCCAGGTGTCGAGGTAGTCCTCGACGACGGTCAGGGTGTCGATGTCGAGGTCGTTGGTCGGCTCGTCGAGCAGCAGGACGTTGGGCTCGTGCATCAGCAGCCGCAGGAACTGCAGGCGCCGCCGCTCGCCGCCGGACAGCTCGCCGATCCGCGTCACGAGCCGGTCGCCGGTGAACCCGAACTCCTCCAGCAGTTGCGAGGCCGAGGCGTCCTCGCCGGTGGCCAGCTTCGTCTGGCGCCGCAGCCGGTTCACCGAGTCGAGGACCCGCTCGTCGTCGTCCAGCTCCACGACGGCCTGCGAGAGGTGTCTGAGCCGCAGCGTCTTGCCCTGCTTGACCCGCCCGTGTGTGGGCCGCTGCTCGTGGGCGAGCAGCCG
>DAIRTI010000073.1:0-2335 GCA_036803965.1 Propioniciclava sp. | reverse complement strand
GGCTTCGACGTCCGCGCCGGCGGCCCGCGGCGCAGCCAGGCCAGCTCCTTGCGGGCTAGGTTCTGCCGCCGCGCCTCGCTAGCAGCGGCCTGGCGTCCGCGTTCGGCCCGCGCCAGGACGTACGCCGCGTAGCCGCCGTCGTAGGCGTCCACCCGCGTGTCGTGCACCTCCCAGACCCGAGTGCAGACGGCGTCCAGGAACCACCGGTCGTGGGAGACGATCAGCATGGCCGTCCCGGTGCGCTGCTGCTCGTTCAGGTGCGCGGCGAGCCAGCTGACCGCCTCGACGTCGAGGTGGTTGGTCGGCTCGTCCAGGACGATCAGGTCGTGCCCGGCCAGCATCACCGCGACCAGCGAGACCCGGCGCCGCTCGCCGCCGGACAGGTCGCCGACGCGGGCGTCCAGGGGCACTTCGGCGAGCAGGTGCTCGACGATCGCCCGCGTGACGGGGTTGGCCGCCCAGACGTGGTCGGGCTCGCCACCGACGATGACGTCGCGCACGGTTGCCCCAGAGGAGGCGTCGTCCGTCTGCTCCAGGAATCCGATCGAGACTCCGGACGCCCGCGTGACGGTGCCGGCGTCCGGCTCGAGGCGTCCGGTCAGGATCGACAGCAGCGTGGTCTTGCCGTCGCCGTTGCGTCCGACGACGCCGATGACGTCGGAGTCGGACAGGCCCAGGGAGACGTCGTCGAGCAGGATGCGTGTGCCGAACGACTTCGAGATGCGCTCGGCGCTGACCAACGAAGCCAATCAGCGTCCTCGCATGGCCCGGTTGACGCCCTTGACGTTCGGCAGCGGGCCCTTGGGCAGCGGCGCCTTGGGACGGTTCGCGTCGAGCGTCTTGAGCTTCTGCTGGATGGTCGTCTGCTGGGCCGGCTGGATGGCCTTGGGCAGCTTCTGGATCGCCTTCTGCAGGTCGGTCAGGGGCACCTGGCCCTGGCCGTCGCCCATCACGATCGTCGTCACCGGGACGCCGTACAGAACCCGCTCATGCATCTTCTGCTGCTGGCCGAGCAGCGTGCGGACGCGGGCCGCCTGCCCCTCGCCGATCAGGACGACGCCGGCGGGGCCGACGACACGGTGGACCATGTCCATGTCGCGGTTGTAGGCGACTGCGGGGGTGTAGGTGTAGCGCTTCTTGTCGAGCATCGACAGCGCCACCTCGGCCGAGCCGGGCTGGCCGGCGTAGCGCGCGTATGTGCCCTTCTTCGCGCGCCAGGTGAGAACGAGCAGCAGGCCCAGCACGATGAGCATCAGGGCCAGCAGCACGGTGATGATCCAGTGGGCGTTGAGCAGCAGGCCCAGCGCGACCGCGATGGCGATGCCGAGGACGGCGGCGCCGCCCATCCACAGCGGCAGCTTCGGGTCGACCTCGGCGGTGCGCGTGTACAACTCGCGGTACTGGCGCCACCGGCCCCAGTCGGCGGGGTTGTCGCTGTTCTTCTTGCGCAGCTTCTCGGCCTTCAGTTCGGCCTTCTGTTTGGCTTCGAGGGCCTTGGCCTTCTCGCTCTTCGCCATGGGTGGTCTCGCTTACTCCGTGGTGGGACGACGCGTGCGCCGGGCTTCGATGGCCTGCCTGTACAGCCGGCCCGCGCGGTACGACGAGCGCACGAGCGGGCCGCTGAGCACGCCCGCATAGCCTAGTGCCTTGGCCTCCGCTTCGAGGTCGGCGAACTCCTCCGGAGTGACCCAGCGGTCGATCGGGCGCAGGTGCACGTTCGGCCGCAGGTACTGCGTGATCGTCACCAGGTCGCAGCCGGCGTCGCGCAGGTCGCTGAGGGCGTCCGTGACCTCCTCCCGCGTCTCGCCCATGCCGAGGATGAGGTTCGACTTCGTGACGAGCCCGACCTCGCGGGCCGCGGTGATCACGGCCAGCGAGCGCTCGTAGTCGAAGCCGGGACGGATCTGGTGGAATAGCCGCGGCACGGTCTCGACGTTGTGGGCGAACACCTCAGGACGCGTGTCGAAGACCTGGGCCAGTAGCTCGGGGCGTCCTGAGAAGTCGGGGGCCAGCATCTCGACGCCGACGCCCGGGTTCACCGCGTGGATCTGCCGGATCGTCTCGGCGTACAGCCACGCGCCGAGGTCGGGCAGGTCGTCGCGGCAGACGCCGGTGACCGTTGCGTAGCGCAGCCCCATCGTCTTCACGGACGCCGCCACGCGCGCCGGCTCCTCATGGTCGTAGGACGTGGGCCGGGCCGACTCGATCTGGCAGAAGTCGCAGCGGCGCGTGCAGGCGTCCCCGCCGATGAGGAAGGTCGCCTCGCGGTCTTCCCAGCATTCGAAGATGTTCGGGCAGCCGGCCTCCTGGCAGACCGTGTGCAGCCCCTCGGACT
>DAIRTI010000072.1:0-15242 GCA_036803965.1 Propioniciclava sp. | reverse complement strand
CGGCCTGCTCGGCGCGAAGATCTGGAAGGAGAACAAGGTCGACTTCGGCAACCCCGTGAACCTGGTGCCGGTCGCGGCGGGCATCATCATCGGCATCGGCGACGTGTCGCTGAAGTTCACCGAGACGTTCACGCTGTCGGGCATCGCGCTCGGCACGCTGGTGACGGTGATCGTCTACCACGTCGCCCACGCGCTGGCGCCCGAGGAGCTCAAGCGCGGCCACGAGGGGGCGGTGCTGATCATCGACGAGCCCGGCGCCTATCGGGACGAGGACAACCCGTCCGAGGGCTGAGCCGATGAGGACCGTGCGGCGCGTCCTGGTGGCGGTGCTCCTGGTCGCGCTCGGCTATGGGGTGGCGATCGCGCAGGGCATCGTCGTGCGTCCGGCGCTCGTGGTCGGGCAGGACGCCGTCTCGTCGGACGCCACGAGGGACGTCACGGTCACGGTCGAGGACATCGGCGGACGCGTCCTGCACGTGCACGCATCCGGGACGCCGCGGCTCACGGTGGTCTTCTACCCCGGCGGCTACGTGCGTCCGCAGGCGTACGAATGGCTGGGGCGCGCGCTGGCCGTGAACGGGTTCGAGACCTTCATCCCCGAGATGCCGCTCGACCTGGCCGTGCTGGGCAAGGACCGCGCGGACGCCGTCATCGCCACCCTTCCGGCCGACCGGAAGGTCGTCCTGGCCGGGCACTCGCTGGGAGGGGTCATGGCGGCCGACTATGCGAGCCGGCACGCCGACCGGGTGGGCGGGCTGCTGCTGATGGCGGCCTATCCCGCCGACGGGGTGAGGGTCAGCGCGTCCTGGCCGGCGCTCAGCCTGGCGGCGGAACACGACGGGCTGGCTTCCTTCGCCGAGGTGGACGCCGGCATGAGCGCGCTTCCCGAGGGCTCGGTGCTCTACACGGTCTCGGGGGCGGTGCACTCCTTCTTCGGACGCTACGGCCCGCAGGCGGGCGACGGCGTCCCCACGGTGTCGCGGTCGGACGCCGAGGCGCAGATCCTGGACGCCGTCCGCACCTACCTCTCGAAGCTGGGCTGACAAGGGGCGGGGGCCGGTTGTCCACAGGCCTGACACGCGCTGCCTACTGTGAGGGCATGAACAGACCATCGTGGGCCGAATCCGACGACCTCCTGCGCGACTACTACGACACCGAGTGGGGATTCGAGGTGCGCGACACCCCGGGCATCTTCGAGCGGATCGTGCTCGAGGGCTTCCAGGCCGGGCTGTCGTGGGCGACCGTCCTGCGCAAGCGTCCGGCGTTCCGGGCGGCGTTCGCCGGCTTCGACCCGGACGCCGTGGCCGCCTTCGACGACGCCGACGTGGCCCGGCTGATGGGCGACGCAGGCATCGTCCGCAACGAGCGGAAGATCAAGGCGGCGATCACGAACGCGCGAGCCACCGTCGCGCTGGCGGCCGACGGAGGCGACCTGGCGGAGTTGATCTGGTCGTTCCGCCCGGAGGACCCGACGGCCGTCGCCGAGGTCTACCCGAGCCGGTCGGCCGAGTCCGAGGCGCTGAGCCGCGAGCTGAAGCGGCGCGGCTTCGTGTTCGTCGGGCCGGTGACGATGTACGCCACGATGGAGGCCATCGGCGTCCTGGCCCACCGGCTGCCCGAGCCCACCGCCGAGCCGGCGACCGGCTGAGGTCGTGGCGCTTGTCCCAGGTGCGATGCTGAAGGCATGTTCCGGACGCCGCATCACGGCCGCTGCGCGTGGGCACTTGGACGCCGCTGGGCCTCCGGTGCCGCCGCCGCGCTGGCGGCCTGCGGGCTTCTGGCCGGCTGCGCATCAGGAGGCGCCATGACCCCGTCCTCGGTTCCGTCCGCCTCGGGGCCCGGGGCGTCCCGGTTCGAGACCGCGCCGACGCTGCCGACGACGGCCGTGCCGAGCGGCACGTCAGCGACGGTGCCCGCCGCCAAGCGGGACGCCATCCTGGCCGACCTCCAGGGCCGCGGTGTCGACCCCGGCACGGTCACCGGCTGGGATGCCCGCTCGGTCACGTGGAACGACGGCTCGCTGGGCTGCCCCCTGCCGGGGCGGTCCTACACGCAGGCGCTGATCCACGGCATGCGCGTGCTCGTCGCCGCGGGCGGAACGACGTACGACTACCGCTTCGGCAGCGACGACGTCCCGCGCCTGTGCACCAATCCACTGGCAGGCGGCGGGACGCCGTCGAGCAACTCCTAGCGGCTGCCGGCTCCTACCGGGCCTTGCCGGTCAGCAGCGCCTCCGCCGGACCCGCGGCGTTGTCGAAGACGACGACCATCTGCCCCAGCGCCTTGCTGGAGTTGAACAGGCCGACGTCGATCGGCAGCGAGACCGACTTGGACGCCCCCGCCTTCAGCGTGAAGTAGGTGCCCTCGCCGAGGACGGACTTGAACGGGTTGTAGATGGCCCTGCCGTTCACGGTGTCGGTCTTGGTGTCGTCCAGCAGCGAGTACGACTCGACCCAGTAGGTGAACGAGCCCTTGGCCTTGGTCAGCCCGAGCGACGAGCTCAGCACGGGCAGCAGCAGCGTGCTGCTGTCGGTCGGCGCGATCGTGTAGGCGTCCATGAAGATGTCGCCACTGGCCATGTCGAGGATGAACGTCGCCGACCGGCCGTTGACCTCCCCCGTGGCGACCAGGCCGAAGTCGGCCGAGAACACGATGTAGTCGGCCTTGGAGTCGCCATTGGTGTCGATGCTCACGTCGAACTCGTTGGCCGCCTCGTTGGAGGCTCGCGTCCAGTTGTTGATCGCGAACACCACGTAGGGGTCGGCCGGGTCGCCGGAGTCGGCGGGCGCGGCGCCCACCGCGCGGACGTCGATGCCGGGGGCCGTGCGGCCCCGGACGTCCTGCGGGTCGGACAGGCCCCAGACGTAGAAGTCCAGGCTGCCTGCGACGGTGCTGGAGTTCTTGAAGGTCTGGTTGAAGCCCCGGGCGGTGACCTTGCCGTCCGACTTCACGGTCACGTCCGAGGTGGCGCGCGGCACCACCAGGTAGGGCACCCGCAGCGTGCCGGACGCCGCCGTCAGCACGACGTTGCCCGACACCTCGAAGAACTGGAAGTCCGAGCCCTCCGACGATCCGACGTCGGTGGCCTTCACCTTGATCGTCACCTTGACGCTCGCCCGGCCGCCGGCCGGCACGGTCACCGAGGAACGATCGAACGTCACGGACGCCTTCCTGCTCTGGCTCGTCGCCGCCGCCGACACCTTGTAGGTGACCGCCGACTTGCCGTTGTTCTTGACGACGACCTCCTTGGTCGCGCCGTAGGTGCCGCTGGTCTCGGCGAAGCCGAAGTTCAGCGCGCTCTCCCTCAGCAGGCCGCTCGTCGTCATGAACAGGTCGCCGAGCGCGACGGTCTGCGTGCCGACCGCCTGGGCCACGTCGACCTGACCGCCGCCGCCCAGCGTGAGGCGGTAGCCGGCCGTCTTGTCGGGATCGGCGGTGCTGGTGATCGCGGCCGTCAGGTCCTGGACGCCCCAGCGCGGGTGCGCCTGCTTGGTGAGGGCGGCCACGCCCGCCACGTGCGGGGCGGCCATCGACGTGCCGGACAGCACGGTGCCCTCGTTGCCGGTGCCGACCGCCGCGGAGACGATCGAGACGCCGGGCGCCGAGACGCTCGGCTTGAGCCCCGAGTCGCCGAAGCGGGCGCCGGCCGAGCTGAAGTCGGCGTACCCGGTGTAGGCCGGGTTCGACAGCCGGTTGGACGCCAGCGTGACCGTCTTGCCGTTCTGCGCGACGAGAGCCGCGGCGTCCGTGCTGCGGACCCCCAGGAACGGGATCGTGACGTTGTACGGCTCCTCGGTGTCGGGATTGGCCGTGATCGTGCCCTCGTACGGCGGGTAGGACTCGGCGTTGTTGATCATCAACGCTGCCGCGGCGCCCGCCTGCTGGGCGAAGATCGCCTTGGCGACGCGCGCGCAGTCGCCTCGCCTGGCGACGGCGAGCTGGTTCTGCCCGGCGGCGATGCCGGCCTTGGTGTAGGCCTCCTGCGAGCAGCCGAGGGACTCGTTCTCGGCGGTGGCCGGATCGTCGGTCAGCACGACGACCTTGAACGGGCCGGCCGGCAGAGGGTTGACCCCGTTGGCGTTGATGGCGGCCATCTTGGTGCCGTCCGCGAACGTCAGCTGTGCGCCGGGGAAGTCCTTGGTGCTGTCGATGGCTGCGACCGAGATGACGCCGCGTCCCGTGGCCGGGGAGCCGGTCAGGTAGGGGCTGCTGCCCTCGTTGCCCGAGGACGACACCACGACGACGCCGGCGCCGACGGCGTTGGATGCAGCGACCGCCGACGGGTCGTCGGCCATGCCGAACGGCGAACCGAGCGACATGTTGATGACGTCCATGTTCTGGCTGACGGCCCAGTCGATGGCCTGCGTGGTGACGTCCGTCGTGCCGGAGCAGCCAAAGACCCGCACGGCGTACAGGTCGACCTGGGGCGCGACGCCCGGCCCGACCCGGAACGACTTCGACGCGGTGGAGGCGTCGTAGGGGCCCACGTACTTGGCGCCGTTCTCGGTGATGCCGCCGCCACCGATCGTGCCGGCGACGTGGCTGCCGTGGCCCTGGCAGTCGAGCGGGTTGGGGTCGGGCTTGGGCACCGATGTCGGGTCGTCGGCGTCGTAGTCGTCGCCGACGAGGTCGGTGCCGCCCTTGACCCGAGGCGCGTTCGGCCCGAACAGGCTCGGATCGGCCGCCGTGGCCGAGGTGGCCTTGGCGGCCTTGAAGGCGTCCACGGTGCCCGGGCCGGCGAAGTCGGCCTGCGTGTAGTCGATGCCGGTGTCGATGACGGCGACCTTGACGCCCTTGCCGGTGTAGCCGGTGTTCTGCCAGACGCCGTAGGTGCCGAGGTAGGGCACCGAGACGGCGTTGTCGATCGTCTGCGTCGGAGCTGCATGGACGGCCACGACGCCCGAGAGGGACGCCAGCGCGTCGGTCTGGTTGCGCGGGACCGTGACGGCGAGGCCGTTGTAGGCGGACTGCATCGCGGCCGTGACCTTGCCGCCCTTGGCAGCGATGTCGCCGCGTACGGCGTCCTGCTTGGCCTTCAGGTTGGCGCGGATCTTGGACTTCTCGTCGTCGGTCAGCGTGCGCTCGGCCTTGGCCTGCTCGACCGCCACGGGGTCGCCGGCCATCTCGACGATGACATGGACGTTCGTGTCGTCCTGGGCCGACTTGGGTTTCACGCGGGCGTCCACCTTCTGCTTCGCCGCCGTGATGCGGTCGGCGCCGGTGGGGGTGGCGGCGTGGACGGCGGTGGGCGCCACAGCGAGCGCCAGGACGCTCAAGGCGACCAGGAGTGACTTCTTGGGCAAGGGGTCCGCCTCTCTGAAGACCATGGGAAGGTGGCCGCACGCTCGGCATTGCACACGCGACTTGGGCATGCTAACGCGCTCGATGGGCGCGTCCCGGAAGCCCTGCCGCGCGCCGGGCGTCCGGGAATATTGACGATTCAACTATCGTTGGGGCGGGTAGACAGATCCTCGAGAGGAGTCACGATGCCCGCCGTATCCGTGTCCGACCTGCTGGTGCTGCCCCGCGTGTCCGCCCGGCCGGACGCCGCTCCGCGTCCCGTCGTCGGTGTGACCGACGCCCCTGGCGGCCTCGAGGGCGAGGGCTTCCCGGTCCGTCGTGCGTTCGCCGGCGTCTCGTACGCCGCCCTCGACCCGTTCATCCACATGGATCAGATGGGCGAGGTCGAATACGCCCCCGGCGAGCCGAAGGGCACGCCGTGGCACCCGCACCGCGGCTTCGAGACCGTCACCTACATCATCGACGGCATCTTCGAGCACCAGGATTCCAACGGCGGCGGCGGCCGGATCACCGACGGCGACACCCAGTGGATGACCGCCGGGTCGGGCCTGCTGCACATCGAGAAGCCGCCGGAGTCGCTAGTCGTCTCGGGCGGGCTGTTCCACGGCCTGCAGCTCTGGGTCAACCTGCCCAGCCGGCTCAAGATGGCCCCGCCCCGCTACCAGGACATCCGCGCTCGCGAGGTCGCGCTGATCACGACCTCCGACGGCGGCGCGCTGATCCGGGTGATCGCCGGCGAACTCGACGGCCACGCCGGGCCGGGCGTCACCCACACCCCGATCACCGTCCTGCACGCGTCGGTCGCGCCGGGTGCCCGGCTGGTCCTGCCCTGGCGGGCCGACTTCAACGCGCTCGGCTACGTCCTGTCCGGACGCGGCACCGCGGGCGCCGACCGGCGGCCGGTGCGGATGGGCAACCTCGCCGTCTTCGGCGCCGGTGACACGATCGAGTTCACCGCGGATGCCTCGCAGGAAACCCGCTCCCCCAACCTGGAGCTCTACATCCTGGGCGGCGAGCCGATCCGCGAGCCCGTGGCGGCGTACGGGCCGTTCGTGATGAACACCCGCGCCGAGCTCGTCCAGGCCTTCGAGGATTTCAACGCCGGACGCCTCGGCACCATCCCCGCCGAGCCGCACCCGGGGCACGACATCCTCTGATTCGACGGACGCCGTGGCGGCCGGGGCTGGACGGCGCGATTCGCCGCGTCCACTCGGCCGGCCGGCACTACCGTGAGGTATGCGCAACCTCTGCCGCGTGGCCGCCGCCGTCGGCGTCCTGCTGCTGGCCGGGTGCGCGCGGGCCCCGGGCACGACGGCGAGCGCGACGGCGTCCGCCACCCCGACGGCCACCAGCACCCTGGCGACGCTCAAGACCTCCAGCGGTAACACGGACCTGCGGCTGCGGCACATCCCGGCCAGCTCGGGCAACGAGTTGGCCAAGATCCCCTCGGGGTCGACGATCATCGTCGACTGCCGGGTCGAGGGCGCCTCGGTGACCGGCACCCAGGGCACCACCTCGGTCTGGGACCACCTCAGCTACCAGGGCAAGAGCGGTTACGTCTCGGCGGCCTACGTCGAGGAGGGGGCGTCCAAGAACATCCTGCCCTGCCCCTACACGGCCGCGATCGCGACCGAGCCGCTCCCGCTGCCCACCGCCACGGCCGCGGACGCCGCGTCGCAGGCCGTCGCCGTCGCGACCAGTCAGCTGGGCGTCGCGGAGAAGCCGGTCAACTGCAGCCCGTATGCCAAGAAGTGCGAAGAATGGAGCGCGCACTTCGCAGCCTGGGTGTGGCAGAAGGCCGGCGTCGCCGCCCCCGATGCCGGGTTCACCGGCGACCTCTACGCCTGGGGCAAGAAGAAGGGACGAGCCCACGAGGGTGTGTCCGGCGTCGGCCCGGGCGACCTCGTCTTCTTCGGCACGGGGCCGAACTCGTCGAAGACCTCGACCCACGTCGACGTCGTCGCGGCCGCCTACCCCGATCACCTGCACGTGATCGGCGGCAACGTCGACGATCGGGTGACCGAGCGCGACGTCCCGCTGACCGGCATCTACGGCTGGCTCTCCATCAAGTAGCCGGGACGCCGCCGGTGCGGTTACGTGCGGACGCCGCCGGCAGCCCCACCTGCGGCCCGTTGCCGCAGGTGCCCGCGCCGGGCCAGGGCCGCATCGATGTAGCACGTCCGTCGTCATTGCGACGAGAACGCCGCATCGATCCGGGGAGGCGGAGGCACACTGGGCCCGTGGCCCTCCCCGAGCAGGATCCGGACGCCCTCGCCGACGAGGTCGCGGCGCTGCTGCGCGACCGCGGCGAGCGGATGACCCGGCCCCGCCGCGCCGTGCTCGCCGCCCTCGCCCGCGACGGGGCCCACCTCACCGCCGAGGAGATCGTCGACGCGGTGGCCGGCATCGACCCGTCGGTGCACCGGGCCAGCGTCTACCGGACGCTGGAGACCCTCACCCACACGGGCGCCGTCCAGCACCTGCACCTCGGCCACGGCGGGACCGCCTACCACCTCGTCGCCGGAGGTGGCCCCCACCTGCACGCACAGTGCCGGGTGTGCGGCGGCGTCGTGGACCTGCCCGCCGACCTCCTGAACGCCGTGACCGCCGACATCGCTGAGCGCTACGGCTTCCGGCTCGACCCGAGCCACGTCGCCCTGTCCGGCACGTGCGCCGACTGCGCCGCGAAAGGTGATGCGACAAAGTCGCAACACAGTTAGTGTGCTGTTGGCGGCCGCACTCCAGCGGCCCGGGCAGGCACGGGCCGAGCGACGCGGCGTCCACTCACCGAGGTGCGGAAGGGGCGAGATGCACATCCCGGACGGCTATCTCTCCCCGCAGACGTGCGCGGTGGCCTACGCGGTGGCCGTCCCGTTCTGGGCGATCGCCTCCCGCCGGGTGTCCGCGGTGGTCAAGACCCGCGACGTGCCGATGCTGGCGATGTTCGCGGCCGTCAGCTTCATGGTGATGATGTTCAACGTTCCGATCCCGGACGGCACCACCGCCCACGCCGTGGGCGCCGTGGTCATCGCGATCCTGCTGGGCCCGTGGGCCGCGGTGATCGCGGTCTCGGTCGCGCTGTTGTTCCAGGCGCTCCTGTTCGGCGACGGCGGCGTCCTCACGTTCGGCGCCAACGTGGTCAACATGGCGGTCTTGATGCCGTTCGTGGGGCTGGCGGTCTACCGGCTCGTCGCCGGACGCGCCCCGCTCACGAGCCGCCGCCGGGTCGTCGCGGCCGGCCTCGGCGGTTACGTCGGCATCAGCGCGGCGGGCCTGGGCACCGCCGTCATGTTGGGCCTCCAGCCGCTGCTGTTCCACACCGCCGACGGCCAGCCGCTGTACGCGCCCTACCCGCTCTCGCTCACGATCCCCGCGATGGCCCTGGCCCACCTCACGCTGGCCGGCGCGGCCGAGGCGATCCTGACCGTCGGCGTATTCGCCTACCTGGCCCGCGCCGAGCCCCGGCGTCTGCTGGCGAACCATCCGGGCGTCCCCCTGACTGCGGACGACGCCGCCCCGGCCCCCGCGCGCCTCCTCGCCCCCGGACGCGTCGCCCTCGCGTTCATGGCCGCCCTGGTCGTGCTGGCGCCTCTGGGCCTGCTCGCGCCCGGCGGCGCCTTCGGCGAGGACGACCCCGCCGACCTCGATCTCGGTGGCCTTGGTCTCCAGGCCATCCCCGAGGGACTGGCCCGCTACTACGGCTTCTGGCAGCGGACCCTGCTCGGCGACTACGGCCTGCCCGGCGGCGATCACCCCGTCCTGGCCTACTGGCTCTCGGCCGTCGTCGGCATCGCGGCGATCGGCCTGGCCGTGTACGCCCTCGGGCTCCTGGCGACCCGGTTCGCCGGACGCCGCCGGCCCACCCCCGACAGCGCAGGCGCGGACGCCGACGCCGCCGGTCCCGCTCACCCCGGAGCACGCGGATGACCGCTCCTCCGACCTCGGACGCGCCGGCCATCACGCCCGGCTGGCTGCTGCGACCCGAGCCGGGCCTGTGCCCGTGCACCCCGATGGGTCGCAGGCGGAGCGGCTCGTTCGTCGAGAAGACCCTGGCGGGTGCGGCCGGGCTCCTGCGCGAGGTCATGTTCAGCGAGGACGCCGCCGCCCGCCCCGGCCTCCTGCAGCGCCTGGACGCCCGCGTCAAGCTCGCCTGCCTGCTCGCCGTGCTGGTGGCCCTCGCGCTCACCCGTCATCTGCCAGTCCTCGCCGTCGCCTACGCCCTCACGCTCGCGCTGGCGGCGGCGTCCAGGATGCCGCTGGGGTTCTTCGTCAGGCGCGTCTGGCTGTTCGTGCCGCTGTTCACCGGCGTCGTCGTGCTGCCGGCCACGCTGTCGTTCGTCACCCCGGGCCGCATCGTGCTTCCGCTCGGCACGTGGGCCGGCCAGCCGTTCGGCCTGACGGCGCAGGGCCTGGGGGCCGCCGCGCTCATCGTGGCCCGGGTCGCCTGCTCGATCTCGCTCGTTGTCCTGGTCACCCTCACCACCCCCTGGACGCGCCTGCTGGCCGGCCTCGGCGCGCTCGGCGTCCCCCGGACGTTCGTCCTCGTCATCGGTATGGCCTATCGCTACGTGTTCGCGCTGCTCGGCACCGTCACGGACGCCTACGAGGCCCGCCGCGCCCGCACCGTCGGGCGGACGCGGCACGGCCGGGACGCCCGGGCGTTCCTGGGGGCGTCCGCCGGAGCCGTGTTCGGGCGGGCGTACCTGCTGACCGAGGAGGTGCACCAAGCGATGCTGGCCCGCGGCTATCGCGGCACGCCCCGCACCCTGGACGCCCCCCGCCTCACCCGCGCCGACCTGCTCGCCGCGGCCGCCGCCCTGGCGGTCGCCGCCGGCCTGATCGCGGGGGACGTCCTCCTTGGCCGCTGATCCCGCCGCGACGGCGTCCCCGGTCTTCTCCTGCAGGGGCGTCCACTACGCCTACCACGACCGCTTCCCCGCGCTGGCAGGCGTCACCTTCGACGTGGCGCCGGGCGAGCGGGTGGCCCTGCTCGGCGCGAACGGCTGCGGCAAGTCGACGCTGCTGAAGGTGCTCTCGGGGCTGCTCTTCCCCACCGCCGGCTCGGTCGCCGCCTTCGGCCGTCCGCTGACCGAGGACGCCCTCGAGGACGAGCAGTTCTCGCGCGCCTTCCGCTCGCGGGTCGGCATCGTGTTCCAGAACTCGGACGCCCAGCTGTTCACCCCGACGGTCGCCGAGGAGGTCGCGTTCGGCTGCCTCCAGCTGGGCCTGGGCCGCGACGAGACCCGCACCCGCACCGCCGACGTCCTGGCGATGCTGGGCATCGCCGACCTCGCCGAGCGCGCCCCCTTCCAGCTCTCGGCCGGGCAGAAGAAAAAGGTCGCGCTGGCGTCCGTGCTGGTGATGAACCCCGACGTGCTGCTGTTCGACGAGCCGACCGCCGCCCTCGACCCGCGGACCCAGCGCTGGCTGACCGACCTCGTCGTCGAGCTGGGCGACACCGGGAAGACGATCGTCCTGGCCACCCACGACCTCGGCGAGCTCGAGTTGCTGGCCGACCGGGCCCTCGTCTTCGCCGAGGACCACACCCTCGTCGCGGACGCCACCCCCGCCGAGATCCTCGCCGACCGCGACCTGCTGCTGAGCGTCAACCTCATCCACGCCCGGACGCGGCTGCCCGGCCGTTAGCGCCGAAAGCACGGGCGAATACCACAGAAGTTCAACTTCCCCGCTCGCCGGGATGGTCAGCGGCACATGAGGCGATCGGCTTACCATCGCTTCGGGCGGATTCACAAAGGGGTCGATACACGTGTACAAGATCGTTCGTCGCGAGCAGTTCTCGGACAACAACTTCCTGTGGGAGGTCGAGGCGCCTGACGTCGCAGCCTCGGCACTTCCCGGACAGTTCATCATGGTGCGGCTGCATGAGGGGTCCGAGCGCGTGCCGCTGACGGTCGCCGATTTCGACCGCGAGCGCGGCACGATCACGCTGGTCGTCCAGGCGCTGGGCAAGACGACGCAGGAGATGCGCGACCGCTACCACGAGGGCGACTTCTTCACCGACTTCGTCGGCCCGATGGGCCTGCCGACCCACATCGGCAACGTCGGCCACGTCGTGCTGGTCGGCGGCGGCCTGGGCGTCGCGCCGGTCTTCCCGCAGCTGCGGGCGTACAAGGAGGCCGGCTGCAAGGTCACCGGCATCATCGGCTTCCGCTCCAAGGACCTCGTCTTCTGGGAGGAGCGCTTCGGCCCCTACTGCGACGACCTCATCGTCTGCACCGACGACGGCAGCTACGGACGCCCCGGGTTCGTCACCGAGGCCCTGCGCGACGTCGTCGAGAACGAGCACCCCGACCTCGTCGTCGCGATCGGCCCGATGCCGATGATGCGGGCCTGCGTCGAGGTGACGCGTCCGTCGGCGACCAAGACGATGGTCAGCCTGAACTCGATCATGGTCGACGGCACCGGCATGTGCGGCTCCTGTCGCGTGACGGTCGACGGCGTCGTCAAGTTCGCCTGCGTCGACGGCCCCGACTTCGACGGTCACGCGGTCGACTTCAAGGAGTTGCTGGTCCGCCAGGCCCGCTTCAAGAACCTCGAGGTCAAGGCCGCCGAGGCGTACGGGCACGTCTGCAACCTCGAGCAGCAGCTGGTCGAAGAGGGCAAGCGCAACTACAAGAGCGCGATGAAGGTCGATCCCCTGCAGACGCCGATGCCCGAGGCCAACCCGCGCATCCGGGCCACCAACTTCTCCGAGGTCAACCTGGGCTACGGCATGGCGGAGGCGTTCGCCGAGGCCGAGCGCTGCATCCAGTGCTCGAACCCCAAGTGCATCGCCGGTTGCCCGGTGAGCATCGACATCCCGAGCTTCATCCGCAAGATCCTGGTCCGCGACCTCGACGGCGCCCTGGGCGTCATCAACGACTCCAACCTGTTCCCCAGCATCTGCGGCCGCGTCTGCCCGCAGGAGAGCCAGTGCGAGGCGCAGTGCATCGTCCGCAACGAGAAGCGCGGCCGTGAGGCCGTCGGCATCGGACGCCTCGAGCGGTTCGTCGGCGACAACGCGACCCCGGTCCGCAACACCCCGCCGGTCTTCGCCGGCAAGCTGGGCCGCGTCGCGATCGTCGGCTCCGGCCCCTCGGGCTTGGCGGCGGCGGCCGACCTGGCCAAGGCCGGCTGCGAGGTCGTCGTCTACGAGGCGCTGCACGTCGTCGGCGGCGTGCTGCAGTACGGCATCCCGAGCTTCCGCCTGCCCCGCGAGATCATCGCCCGCGAGGTGCAGGGCCTGCGCGACCTCGGCGTCGAGTTCAACACCAACAAGATCGTCGGCAAGACGTTCACGATCGACCAGCTGATGGCCGACCGTGACTTCGACGCCGTCTACGTCGCCACCGGAGCCGGCGCGCCGTCGTTCCTCGGCATCCCTGGCGAGAACGCCGGACAGGTGCTCAGCGCCAACGAGTTCCTGACCCGCATCAACCTCATGGGCGGCAACAAGTTCCCCTACCTCGACACCCCCGTCTCCGAGTCCGAGTCGGTCGTCGTCATCGGCGCCGGCAACACGGCCATGGACTGCCTCCGCGTCGCCAAGCGCGTCGGCGTCCCGAAGGTGACCTGCGTGTACCGCCGCTCCGAGGCCGAGGCGCCCGCCCGCATCGAGGAGCTGCGGCACGCCAAGGAGGAGGGCATCGAGTTCCGGTTCCTGCACGCGCCCGTCGAGATCTACCTGGACGCCGACGGTGCTGTCACCGGCATGAAGACCGAGGTGTGCGAGCTCGGTGAGCCGGACGCCCAGGGCCGCCGGCGTCCGATCGGCACCGGCGTCTTCGAGGACATCGAGTGCGACACTGTGATCTACGCGCTCGGCACCAACGCCAACCCGATCATCGCCCAGTCGACGCCCGACCTCGCCCTGAACAAGTGGGGCTACATCATCGCCGACGACGACACCCAGGCCACCAACAAGCCCGGCGTCTTCGCGGGTGGCGACATCGTCACCGGTGGCGCGACCGTCATCCTCGCCATGGGTGCCGGACGCCGCGCCGCCAAGTCGATCGGCGCCTACCTGGCCTCCGGCGACGCCATCGCCACGCGCACCTGGCCGGTCACGTCCGAGATGGCGGACGCCTTCGTCCCGCCCTTCACGGCCGAGGTCAAGGAGCCGGCGCTGGTCGGCGCCGCGGTCACCGCGAACACCGCCATCGAGAGCGCGCTCGGCATCTCGGACGCCGAGGCGAAGGCGGCCGCGGCGTCCACGTCACACCGGCCGGCCGAGGAGGCCCCCAAGCCGACGACCGCCCAGGCCGCGCCCACGGCGTCCGGGTCGACGGAGGCCGCCGCGGCGCTCTGCCCGCGCTGCCACCGGCCGCTCGAGGGCGACGAGCAGTACATCTGCTGCGCTGGCGACACCCTGCAGTGGAAGTGCAGCTCGTGCGGCAAGGTGAGCGAGGGCTTCGCGTTCCCGTACGGGCAGTGCCCGGTCTGCCAGGGCAAGCTGGTGCGCGACGCCGGCGCCGGCCCCGTGGACGAGAGCAACGAGAAGGCGATGGAGGCGATCCGCACCGCGTTCGAGATCGAGCTCGGCGGCGGCGCCTACTACCGGAAGGCCTCGACGGAGGCGTCCGACCCGGCGCTGAAGGACCTGTTCCAGCGGATGTCGGAGATGGAGGACGAGCACCTCGAGATCCTGACCCGCCGCTACCACGCCGAGGTGCCCCCGCCGAGCCCCGACTTCGAGACCAAGCGGGCGGCGATCTTCGTGGGCCTGGAGAACCGTCCCGACGACCCGGCCAACCTGCTTAAGCTCGCGATCGGCTTCGAGAAGCGGGCCGTCGACTTCTTCAGCCATCACGTGGACGAGTGCCCCGAGGGCTCGGTCGAGCGTGAGCTCTACGAGGAGCTGGCGGCCGAGGAGCGCGAGCACGTCGACCTGCTGACCGACGAGCTCAACCGGTTCCTGGCCGGCAAGGGCGGCATCCTCTAGCGGGCGCGCGGGACGTCGAAGCGCTGCCAGTCGGGCTTGTGGGCGTAGGTCCAGCGGTAGTACTCGGTCAGAGTCAGCCGGCCGGCGGCGTCCTCGTCGACGACGACGGTCGCGCGCCGGTGCAGCTGCAGCACCGAGGCGGGGACGAGGGCGGTGACGGGTCCCTCGACCAGCGCGGCCACCGCGCCCGCCTTGCGGGCCCCTTGCGCGACCAGGACGACGTTGCGGGCGTCCATGATCGTGCCCAGGCCCTGGGTGAGGCAGTGCCGCGGCACCTCGTCGGGTGAGGAGAAGAAGCGTGCGTTGTCGGCCCGCGTGCGGTGGGCGAGGGTCTTGATGCGCGTCCGGGACGCCAGCGAGCTGGTCGGCTCGTTGAAGCCGACGTGGCCGTTGGAGCCGACGCCCAGCAACTGCACGTCCACGCCGCCGGCGGCGGCGATCATCGCCTCGTACTGCTCGGCGGCGGCCTCCAGGTCGGCGGCGCCCCCGTCGGGCACGTGGACGCGCGCCGGGTCCATCCGCAGCGGACGCGTCACGGTGGCGTCGATCACGTTGGCGTAGCACTGGGGGTGGCCGGGCGGCAGCCCGACGTACTCGTCGAGCGCGAAGGCGGACGCCTCGCTCAGGTCGAGGGCCCCGGACGCCACCAGCGCGGCCAGCTGCGCATAGGTCGCCAGGGGCGAGGACCCCGTCGCGACGCCGAGCACGGCGTGGGGCCCCGCGTCGGCGCAGACACGGGCCATCTTGGCAGCGGCGACGCGGCCGACCTCATCGGGATCGCTGCAGATGATGACTTCCATGGGGCGCCTCCGCCTCGATTCGAGTTTGCTTCATCGTGATAAGAACTGCGCTATACACGGCGGGTTCGCTCAGTTACGATCATCGCACAGCGCGGGGCCAGCGGCGCAAGCCCCCGGTGACGCGCACGCTCGAGGTCCAGGTCGTTTCGCGATCTGGATCCTGAACGGGTTCTTCTCGTCGATCCCGCGCGAGGTCGAGG
>DAIRTI010000071.1:0-15570 GCA_036803965.1 Propioniciclava sp. | reverse complement strand
TCCTGACCAACGCAGGCCGCCAGTCGGATCCAGCCGAAGCCGCCTTTGCGGACCTCGTACACCGCGCTCCTGGACGCGGTTCTTCAGGTGCAGCGTCGACGTGGTCGTGCCGCGCCCACTTGAGTCCGGCCGGGCTGGCGAGGCCTCGCGATCGGGCAGCGGACCTTCGCCTCCGCACCGACTTAGGATGACGCCGACGAGAGGCGGAGACATGGCGGCTGATGTGGGTGTGGTCGGGCTCGGCGTGATGGGATCGGCCATCGTGACGCGACTCCTGGAGACGGGACGCCGGGTTAGGGCCTTCGATGTGAATCCGGACGCCGTGGCCCGCGCAACCGCGGCGGGTGCGCTCGCGGCGTCCTCCCCGAGGGAGGCAGCAGAACACGGCGTGGTGATCCTGTCGCTGCCCAACGCACCCATCGTGGAGGCCGCCGCGTTCGGGCCGGACGGGGCGGCGTCCGAGGGGGCGTCCACGCTCGTCATCGACATGTCGAGCATCGATCCCGGCGCGACGGCGCGGTTCGCCGAGCGGGCGGCGTCCGCGGGGCACGACTGGGTGGACGCCCCGCTGTCCGGCGGCGCGCCGGGGGCGCTGGCCGGGCGGCTCTCGCTCATGCTCGGTGGCACGGACGCTGCGGTCGCGCGGGCCCGCGCCGTGCTGGAGCCTGTGGCGTCCCGGATGACCCACTGCGGGCCGGCGGGGGCGGGCCAGACCGTCAAGCTGCTGAACCAGATGGTCGTCGGCACCGCGATGACCGCGCTCGCCGAGGTGGCTGCGCTGGTGCGCGCCAACGGCCTCGACCCGGAGGTGGTGCGCGAGGCGCTCACCGGCGGACGGGCCGACTCACCGTTGCTCCAGGAGTTCTTCGTCAAGTTCGCCAGCGCCGATCCGACCGTGACGGGCCGGATCGCCAACATGGTCAAGGATCTCGACGGGGCCACCCAGGCGGGACGCGACGCCGGCGTCCCCCTGCCGTTGACGACCGCCGCGGCCGAGGTGCACCGGTGGCTCAGCTCCCGTGGCCTGGACGCCGCCGATTCGGCCGCCCTGCTGGCCTACTACGACCCGGACGTCGCGGATCCGGACCACTGGCTCTCCTGAGGCGGCAGTCAACCCGATGCCGGCAGATCGGGATCCTGGGTTGGCGGGGGACCGCAGGCTCGGGCTTGCCGGGACGATTGCTGCCGCCCTTCGTAGACTCCAGGCGTGAGCGTGACGGTGGTGGCCACCGGCAGTCGTGGCGACGTGGAGCCCTACCTGGCCTTGGGTCGTCGCCCTGGCGGCCGCGCGTGCTCTCGGTGTTCCCCTGGTGCGGGCCTTCAACGTCCCCTGACCCCCACAGCGGCCTATCCCGGCACCCTGTTCCCCCACTGGCCCATCGGACCCCGAGGCGTCCTCAACCGTGTCTCGCACCAACTGAGCCGTCAGGTCGTCTGGCTCGCCAACCAGCTGTCGACGCCGTTCGAAAACTGAACGGTTTCGCCGGTGATAAGTGAACACTCGACACGATCGGAGAGTGATCACGGAGTTGGTCCTGCAGGCCGTCGAGCGGGCCGGCGTCCGAGCGTTACTGGTCCCCGGCTGGGCGGGTCTGGGCGAGACTGAACTGTCAGACACCGTGCACGTCGTCGGCGACATCCCGCGCGAGTGGCCCTGCGCGCCACGGAACATCCCGGCATACGGCGAGCCGCCGCCGAGACCGGAGCCCGGCTCCGGGCCGAAGCAGGCACCAGCGAGGCAGTCCGCGCCATCGAGACCCTTTCAGCGCCTGGCGGAGTTTCCGCCGGCGGGCGCTGATGTCGAACGGCCGACCCGACGTTTCCGGTGACGAAGGCGCTGTCAGCGGGTGCTCCTTGTCTTGGGCGGAGTGGCCAGAATGTCGGAATGCCGAGCCCGCACCTCGCCGGCGAAGCCGCGGGCGATGAGCCGCCCGTTGTTGATGACCTGGGCGTCGACGGCCCGCATCGTGCGCCACATCAGTGCACTGTCCCCGCCCGCGTGCGCCTGCCACCGCGCCATCAGGTCAGGCGAGGCCTCTGGATGGAACTGGACGCCCAAGGCGGACCCGATGCGGAACGCCTGGTTGGCCTAGCTGGCCGTGGTCGCCAGCGAAACCGCCTCAGGCGGCAACTCGGTGACTGCGTCGTCGTGTGACTCGGGCATGACCGCGGGTCCGCTCTGCGCCAGGGTGACCAGAACCGGATCATCGCTCGCCTCTTCAGCAAACTCGATCACGAATGGGCCATGCTCACCGCCTGCGGGATGAGCGCTGACGACCGTGCCGCCAAACGCCTTGGCCAGCAACTGATGCCCCAGGCAGATGGCAAGCACGGCTACGTCGGACTCGACTGCGGCGACCATGAGGTCCATGACATGGTCGAGCCACGGGTGCTCGGCCGTTTCGTGGCAACCCATGAGTCCCCCCAGAACGACGCACCCGTGGCGCACCGATTCCAGGGAAGGAACTCCTCGCTCCCAAACGGGCACCGAACGGACCGTGACCCCGTAGCCCGCGAGCCACGGAGCGAGGCGATCGAGCGGCACCTCGGGGTCGAGCTGCAGAATCGTTACGGGCTCTCCCATGCCCGCACCGTATCCAGCGAGCGTGACGGCCGAGTTACGCGGGGCATCGCGCTTGCGGGCCGCCGACCACGGTCTCCACTGCGATTGCCCGGGACGAGCGTTCCGGCATGCTCCGCCCGGGCCGTGCTCTTCTCACATGCGCATCACCTGACGGACGATCTCGACCAGTTCCTGGGCTGGTGGGGAGAGCGGGATCCCGCGGCGGCACAGGAGGGCGAGGGCGTCCTTCATCGGCGGGTCCATGGGAGTGATGTGGAGCGTCGAGGGGAACTCGGGCATGCGGGTGATCGCGCGGGCGACCATGGTGTCGCCGACGCCCAGGGCGGCCAGCCGCAGGGCCGACAGAGCGCTCTCGACCTCGACGACCGGCTCCAGGTCGACGCCCTTGCGCTGCGCCCGCTCCATGAGCTGACGCCTGGTCGGGTCGTTGCTGCCGAAGTGGGCGTCGTAGAGCACCAGCGGACGCTCGGCGATGCGCTCGACGGTCATCGGCTCGCGCGTCCGCTCGGGATCGGCGCTGACCCACACGACCTCGTCGGCCCCCAGGGGCGTGACGTCGAGGTCGTGGTCGGGCACGGGCAGGACGGCGACCCCGGCCTCGACGACGCCGGTCCGCACCGACTCCGCTACGGCGTACGAATTGATGCCGACCAGCCGCAGCTTGACGGCCGGATGCCTCCGGTGGAATTCCAGGGCCAACTGGGTCAGCACGTAGTAGTCGACGTTGCGCATGACGCCGAACGAGACGGTCCCGCCGCGCAGGCCGCGCAGCGCCCGGGCGGCCTCCTCCGTGCCGGCGACGCTGGCGACGGCCTGGCGCGCCCACGGCAGGATCGACTCCCCGGCCGACGTCAGTTCGAGTCCGCCACCGGTCCGGGCGAACAGCTGCATGCCGCACTCGTCCTCCAGCGACCGGATCAGCTGCGAGACGGTCGGCTGGGTGATCGCGAGACGGCGTCCGGCGGCGCTGAACGACCGCTCGTCGGCGGCGGCCACGAAGGCACGCAGTTGAGAGACCCTCATAGGAAAATCCTATGAGTGGGACGACAAGATGCGGAATAGACAGTGACCCCGGCCGTTCTTAGGATCGCGCCATGTTCCCTCGCCCCACCGTCCTGGCCCGGTTCGCCGACAAGATCACCGTCGTGAAGACCCCCGCGGCGCTCAGCCGCACCCACGAGGTGGACGCCGCGGTCGCGAAGACGGTCAGCGAGATGCTCTCCGACATCGAGCGCCGGGGCAGGGACGCCCTGTACGACTACGCTCGCCAGCTCGACCGCTGGACCGGCGACGACTTCACGATCCCGGCCGCCGAGGTGGCGGCGTCCGGTGGACGCCTCGCGCCAGAACTTCGCCGCGCGATCGAGATCGGCGCCGAGAACACCAGGACATTCGCCGAGGCCACCCGGGCCCACCTGAGCGACTTCGAGGTGGAGATCGTGCCCGGCCTGGTCGCCGGCACCCGCTACATTCCGGTCGCGACCGTGGGCGCCTACCTGCCCGCCGGACGCTTCCCGCTCACGGCGTCCGCCTTCATGACCGTGGGCGTGGCGAAGGCGGCCGGCGTCCCGACCGTCATCGCCTGCACCCCGCCCCAGCCCAACGGCCGCCACAACGACGCCGTGATCTACGCCGCGCACGTCTCGGGGGTCGACCGCTGCTATCTGCTCGGCGGCGTCCAGGCTTTGGCCGCGATGGCGTTCGGACTGCTCGAGGACGAGCCCGCCGCGATGATCGTCGGCGCCGGCAACGCGTTCGTCGCCGAGGCCAAGCGGCAATTGTTCGGCACGGTCGCGATCGACCTGCTGGCCGGGCCGTCCGAGGTCGCGGTGATCGCCGACGACACCGCGGACGCCGAGATGGTCGCCGCGGACCTGCTGGGCCAGGCCGAGCACGGCGTGGACTCACCCGCCGCTCTGGTCACCACGAGCAGGGCGCTCGCGGACGCCGTCGTCGCCGAGGTCGACCGCCAGCTCGCCGGCCTCGCGACCAGCGCGATCGCGGGTCCGTCCTGGCGCGACTACGGGTCGGTCATTGCGGTCGCCGACGATGAGACGGCGGTCGCCGTCATGGACGACCTCGCCCCCGAGCACCTCGAGGTCATCACCGCCCGCGACGCGTGGTACCACGACCACCTCACGAACTACGGATCGCTCTTCCTGGGCCCGTGGAGCACGGTCGCCTACTCCGACAAGGGCATGGCCGGCACCAACCACGTCCTGCCGACCAGGCGCGGGGCCCGCCACTCGGCCGGCCTGTCCGTCTCGCGCTTCCTCAAGCCGCTCACCTACCAGCGTGGGACGCCCGAGGCGACCCGCGCGATGGCCGATCCCGTCGTCGCGATCTCGCAGTCCGAGGGCATGGCCGCCCACGAGTTCACCGCCCAGCTGCGGCTGGACCGGCTCGCCGCCCGAGTGGGCCCTTGATGATCCGCGTCGCGGCGGTCACGCCGGAGATCCGCGTCGGCGACCTCGAGCGCAACCTCGCCACCCTGCGCGAGGCGCTCGCGGACGCCGAGGCCGCCGGTGCCCGGCTGATCGTCGCGCCCGAGCTGGCCACGTCGGGCTACGTGCTGCGCGACCACGACGAGGCCCGGTCGGTGTCGCTGACCCGCGAGGACCCTCGGGTCGCCGGTGTGGCGGCGGGCTCGGCCCGGGCGTCGTCGCCGTCTTCGGCTACCTGGAGCGAGCCGGCGAGCGCCTCCACAACGCCGCCGCCGTCGTCACACGCGACGGACTGCTGGCGTCCTACCGCAAGACCCACCTGTGGGGCGACGAGCCCGACCTCTTCGATCCCGGTGACGCCCCCGCCCCGGTGCTCGACACCCCGATCGGACGCCTCGGGCTCGCGATCTGCTACGACAACGAGTTCCCCGAGGTGCCGCGCGGGGTCGCGCTCGCGGGGGCCGAAGTGCTGGCCCTCCCGGTCAACTGGCCGCTGGTGCCGAGGCCGGCGGGTGAGCATCCCCCGGAGACGATCATGGCCATGGCCGCCGCGCGGGCGTCCGGTATGGCCGTCGTGATCGCCGATCGGCACGGCAGCGAACGCGGGGTCGAGTGGACGGGCGGCACCGCCGTCATCTCCGCCGAGGGCTGGATCGTCGCCGAGCCCGGCGGCAGCGGCATCGCGCTCGCCGACGTCGCCACGATGCCTTTGGACGCCAAGGCGATCGGCCCGCGCAACGACCTCTTCAAGGACCGCAGGACGGATCTCTATACCGACCGATGATGGGAGGCCCCATGGCCGACAGGTTGAACACCCCCACCGCGAACACTTCCAACACCACCACGCGCACCGTCGAGGCGCGCTCCATCGACTGGGTGCCGCTCGCCGAACGGGGCGGCAAGGTGTCCTCCCTGTTCCCGCTCTGGTTCATGTCGAACGCCAACCTGACCACGCTCGCCACGGGCATGCTGGGCGCCGCCCTGGGGGCGACGCTCGGGGTGTCGCTGTTCGCGATCGTCCTGGGTGCCGCGGTCGGCACGATCTTCACCGCCTTCCACTCGGCGCAGGGCCCGCAGTTGGGGCTGCCGCAGATGATCCAGTCGCGGGCGCAGTTCGGCTACCGGGGCGTCGCCCTGATCTGCGCTGTCGTCGTCTTCTCGATCGTCGGCTTCAACATGTTCAACCAGATGCTGGCCTCCGACGTCCTCGTGACGACCACAGGCATCGAGCTGCCGAACCTCTGGTACGGCCTGATCAGCGGATCAGCGCTGCTGCTCGCCATCTTCGGCTACCACTGGATCCACCGGACCCAGAAGGTGCTGACCTGGCTGTTCCTCGCCACGTTCGGCATCTTCTCGGTGGCCAGCCTGATCCTGCTGCCGATCGATCCCGCGGCCTGGAGCTTCGCCGACTTCTCGTGGCCGGGGTTCCTGGTGCAGTTCGGCGGCGCCGCGGCGTACGCCCTGGGCTGGGCGCCCTACGTGTCCGACTACTCGCGTTACCTGGAGCCGCAGACCAGCCCCGGCCGGGCGCTGTTCTACACCTACACCGGCGTGTTCGTCGGCGCCGGGTGGCTCATGGCGCTCGGCGCGCTGATGGCAGCCCTCTACGCGGACGCGTCCCCGCTCGAGGCCATCCGGCAGGCGTCCGACGCGATGCTGGCCGGCTCCGGGTTCTGGCTGCTGCTGCTGGCCCTGCCCGGCCTGATCTCGGTGATCACGATCAACATCTACGCCTCGTCGATCGAGCTGATCACGATCGTCGACTCGTTCCGGATGGTGAAACCGACCCTCGGCGTCCGGGTCGTGGCCTGCACGGTCATCGCGCTCGCCGCCTTCATCGGGGCGATCATCGCCACCGGCGACTTCCTGACGAACTTCGGGTCGTTCCTGGTGATCCTGCTCTACGTGCTCGTGCCGTGGACGTCGGTCAACCTCGTCGACTACTACTGGGTGCGCCGCGGCCACTACGCCATCCGCGACATCTTCACGCCCAACGGCATCTACGGTGCCTGGGGCTGGCGCGGGCTGACGGCCTACCTGATCGGCATCGTCTGCATGATCCCGTTCGTCGTGACCGCCTGGTGGGTCGGACCGATCGCCCACGCGATCGGCGACATCGACGTCGCGATCTTCGTCGGATTGATCGCGTCCGCCGTCGCCTACCTCCTGTTCGCCCGCACGCTCGACCTCGAGAAGGAGCGGGCCGTCCAGCGCCGCGAGATGGAGCAGTACGGCGAGGGCGCGGTGTCCTGCGACAGAAATGCGACCTGCCGGACGCCGTTGGCGCGAGCCGCGTCGATGAGCGGGAAGAGGTAGGTGCGGACGTCCGCGATCGCCGGCGGACGCATCAGGAACAGCCGGTCGGCGCCCTTCAGCGCCTGGCGGAGTTCGGTCGGCGAGGCGCCGAAGTCGAACGGGCGGGCTTCGGCGCCGTCGGGCAGAAGCCCGGTCTCGGACGCCGCCCAGACCCCCGCGACCACGGGCGTCCCGCGTTCGAGCAGGGACCTCACCACCGCCGACCCCACGTTGCCGGTGGCGCCGGTGACGAAGACGGCTTTCATTGGGTGCTCCTTGTCTTGGCCAGCAGGGTGGCCAGGGTGTCGAGTTCGGTCTCGTCGAGGGCGTCGAACCGCTCGGCGAGCCTCTGCACCAGGTCGCGCTCGAAGCGGTCGACCTTCTCCTGGGACGCCGGTGCCAGCGCCAGCACGCGCCGGCGGGCGTCCTCGGGGTCGCGCGCCTGTTCGACGAGGCCCTCGGCGGTCAGGCCGGCGACCAGCTGGGTGACCGCCCCGGGTGTGACGTTCAGCGCCTCGGCCAGGCGTCCGGGTGTCATCGGGACGCCCGCGTGCGCGATCAGGAACAGGGCCTCGACCTGCGATCGGGTCAGGCGCAGGTCGCCGAAGGGGGACGCCCGGTGCGCGTCCAGCACCTGCGCCCAGAGCGCGAAGGCCTCGATCATGCGTCCGATGGACGCCAGCCTGGCGTCCATTCAGTCGCTCACGAACGGCAGTTGGTGGACGAACCGGCGGTCGTCCACCTGGGTGAGGATGAAGTCGGCGAGGTCGTGGCGGCTGATCCTCGTGCTGGCGTCGACGCCCACCCAGCCGACGCGGTAGCGGCCCTCGCCCGGCTCCTCGGTCAGCCGCGGGCCGCGGACGACCGTCCAGTCGAGCCCGGAGGTTTCGAGCACTGTGAGGTGACCCTCGGCGTCCGCCAGAACGTCGCCGGCCAGGACCTTCAGCAGCGTGCGAATGACCTTGTCAGAGGCCTTCGGCCGGTCCTGTGGGGCGCGCAGCCCGCCGCCCGACAGGGACACCAGCCGCGTGACCCCGTGCTTCTTCATCGCCGCGACAATGAGGCGCGTCCCGTCGGTCTGGAGGGTCGGCGGGGAGTCCTTGACGTGCCCGAACAGGCTCAGTACGGCGTCCGAGCCGGCGATCGCGCGCTCGACTGCGACGGCGTCCAGGACGTGCCCCTGCACGATCGTCAGCCGCTCGTGCGGTGGGGCGAGCTTGGTCGGGTCACGCACCAGAGCGCGTACGTCATAGCCAGAGGTCAGGGCCCGCTCGAGCACGAGGCGTCCGGTCTTGCCCGTGGCGCCGAAGAGAGCGATCACCGTCATGCAGATACTTTAGCTGCTAAATAAAAATGTCGGCAGTGGCGGTCGCCCCTGCTCACTGCGGTGGCGCCGCGGGGAAGCGGGTAATGGGAGACCGTGTTCCACTCGGCCGTCGCCACCCCTGAGGAAGGCATGATCTCGATCCTGACGCTCGGCGCGCTCTTGTGGCTCGCGGTCGGTGTCGTCTGGATCGTTCAGCGCAGGGCATTCGCGAGCCAGCCTTCAAACCCAACTCATTGACGGGACGTCGCCATCAAGGAGCTCAATGGTGCGGCAGACGCCGTGCACCGCGCTTCCCTCGTGGCCTCGAGCAGCAGGGCCACCGCGGGAGCGTGCGGATCGGCGTCCGAGTTCTCGGTGGACGCCCGGGTCAGGACCGTGCGGAGGGCGGCTTCGTGGCGTCCGATGTACCGGGCGCCGGCCTGCCGGTCGGGATCGGGGCGCAGGGATTCGAGCGCGGTGAACAGGTCGTCGGGGTTCGCCTTGGTCGGCATGTCAGGACCTCTCGATCACGAGGGCGGGATGGGGGACGGGCGGAGCGGGTGCGTAGTGGCGTTTGCAGGCGTCGTCGGGCGCGGCTGAGGCGGGCGCGGGCGGCGGTGGGGGTGATGCCGAGGACGGTGGCGACGCCGGCGGCGTCCAGACTGTCCCAGCCGGTGAGCAGCAGCACTTCGCCGCCGTTCTCGCTGAGGTGGGGGAGGGCGTCCAGCAGGTCGGCCTGCTCGATGGCCTGCTGGGCGCAGTCGGGTCCGGCCACCTGGTGCAGGCTCTGCACCTCTTCGGCCAGGCGCTCCTGCCGGGCGCGACCACGGCGGTGATTGGAGAACGCGTTGCGCGCCGCCCGCAGGAGCCAGGGCACCGGGTCGACCGGCAGGCGGTCGAAGTGCCGCCAGGCGGCGAGGTAGGCCTCGGCGATGATGTCGTCGCAGTCGGAGTCGCGGCATCTGCGGCGGACGTAGCCGTAGACGCGCGGCGACGTGCGTTCGTAGAGCCGCCGGAAGTCGTCCTCTGAGGGTGGGGCTGGACTGTTCATGTCTAGGTAGAGTCCGGAAATCCGTCCGTGTGACAGACTCGAGATTCCTGCGGCGGTGGCAGCCTCGGAAACCTTGGCATTCTGAGTTCAGTCGTCCTCGGCCAGGGCGTTCTCGACGCGGGCGCGGGTGTCACACGTCAGGCTTCCGCTGACCCAGGTATTCAGCTCGGTGGCGGACAGGACGCCGGAGCGGCGGGCGAGCAACTGGATACGGACGGCCTCGCGCGCGAGTTCATCGGGATCCTGGGGTACCGCCGGCAGATCGAGTTCGTCCAGCGTCCTCGCCACCAGGTCAAGGCGCTCGGCATAGGGCTCGGACGGCGAGCTTCCAGCCAGCGTGTCGAGGCTCGGAGTGCTCGTCCCTTGCATCAGGCACTCAACGGCGGCATCCACCACCCGGCCGAACTCGCCGTCGATCACCCACAGCAGTGCCGCATCACGCAACTGACGGACTTCATCGGCGGGTTCCACGCCCCCACCCTTGCACGCGGAGTGCGGGACGCGCCGCTGCCCGGCCGGTGAGCGTCCTTTGCCTGCTCCCCGCCAGCAGCCGTCCGAGTCACCATAGGGAATCCAGTTCAGGACGCCGCGTCGGAGTGTGGGATCTCGGACGTCGGCCAGAGGTTTCCGTCCTGGGCCACCAGTTCCAGGGGGCTGGTCTGCGCACTGATCGTTTGCAGCCTCACGTGTGTGTCCGTTTGGCCTACAACGGCGAATCCATGCCGCTCGTAGAGCCTCTGCGCGCCCGGGTTGCCCTTGTGCACCTGAAGCGTGACCACCTGCCCGGCCTGAGCCGCGCGTTGAACCACCCAGGAGAGGGCGGCGGACCCGTTGCCCTGCCGTTGTCGATCGGGCAGCACCTCGATGCTTTCGATGTATAGCTCGTCGGGCCGCTGTTCGAGGTAGACCGCGCCGACATCTTCGCCGTTGCGGTCGAGGATGAACAGGTCGACGGGATGTGCGATGCGAGCGGCGAAGAAGCCGCGCTGCCAGGCGTCGGAGCGCTCGTCGTACAAGCGCTGGCTCAGGAACGCATACGCCGCCTTGTGAAGTTCTCTGAGCCAGGGCCGTCGGCGCAGGAGGCTGCGCGAAGACTCGTCGCGTCTACGTGTTCCACCAGACCCCCTGACTCGCCCATCGGTCGGACGGCTCGTCCATGAGTCGCACTGAAGTTCTGTCGGCATCAACCGGCGACCCCGGGAGGATTCGAACCTCCGACACAAGGTTTAGGAAACCTGATGTAATGAGGCTTTGACAAGCCTGGGAGACTCTCTTTACGTTCGGCGTGCTGCAACCGTGCGCTAAGCGATCCAGGCGTCAGGGCCCATAGCGTCCACTCTCGACCGTCTCGCGTGGTGTTCGAGCCCCCGATCCTGCTGCGCTCCAGAGGACTGAACCGTTCGATTCCGCGGTGGGCTCGCGCGTCCATGAGGGGACTTGAGGGCTCCTTAGGGCTGTCGACGATGCGAGAGGAATCGACAGTGAGTGATCTTGAGAGCGTGGACGACGTCTTCCGGGGCGCCGGCAATCACGTGCACCGCGACGGCGCTGTGGGTACCGACGCCAGGCTGGCCGGACAGTCCATCTCGTGCCCGGAGCTGCGCTACCTGATCGCGTCGCGCACAGTCCGAGTCGTTGAGCTCGCCGGCGAGCAGCTCGTCGCGGTCAGCGACATCGAGGCGTACCTGGCCCGACACGGTTTCAATGCGGCCGGCGTCCAGTCGGAGGCGAACTGAAGTGACAAGGCGCGTCTACGAGTCCCTGCAGTCCGCGTCGGAACGCACCGGGGTGAGTGTGAAGACACTCCGGCGCCGTATAGCCGCCGGCGCGCTTCCGATCTACAGGTCCGGGAGGATCCTCAGAGTCGATCCAGCCGAAGTCGACGGGATCTTCCTCAGGTGGCCATAGGCCAGTGTCGACAACACTCCGCCAAACAGCGTGTAGGACCATCTCCAGGGTATCGAGGTGACCGCCACCACCCTCAAAGGTCATCTCCATTGCCGAATCACGCGCTGGAGACGAACAGGACTCGTTGCTTGCAACTCCGCCACCGTCAGCCACGGGAACTGACGCAATGCGGCTGCTAGTCGGCTAAACCGCCGCGGTGACAGACCATTGCCCACACACAACCGAGGAACCCTTGACTGCCCCGGTACGTCAGGATCGGGATCCGATGCGGTGGGTCGAAGAGGTGTGGAGGCCATGGGCTGCAGGGCTGTCAGCTACGGGCTTGGTCGCACGCGAGTGTCGACGACCTGCCAGGATCTCCAGCCGGATCAGATCCGCGCCGATGACGGTCATGACCTGACCGCGACCGCCGAAGAACAGTGCAGCATGCAGTGCCCGAGAGAGGCGTTGTCCCGAGATCGAACGTCGCGTCCCACGCCTTTGCTATGTCGAGAATGCATGCGGGTGGGCGAGCAGTCGAAGTCATCGGACGATGTGTACCAGATAGGCGTGCGAACCCGGCTCTGCATACTCGATCCAGTTGTGTTTGGTTTCCGAGTAGGACCAGAAGCGGTTCACCTGGTTGGGGGTGTGCTGCGAGACGAGGGGGTAGCCGTCCGATGTGAACCCGGTGACGATCGCCAGATGGTCCACGCCCGGCTGCGAGGAATCCCATTCGTAGGCAATCACGTCACCCAGTAGTGCTCCGTTGGCGGTATTGTCGCTCCAGGGGATTTCAGAAACGGTGGCGGTCCCGGAACGCTCCATGTATTCAACGAAGGAGCTGGCATCTGCGGCCGCCTTGGTTAGCCCAGGAGCGAGAGTCCGGGAGGCCCAGAGAGACTGGTCTGTGGACTCGTTGGTCCACTCAGGGGTCTTCGCAAGTCGACCCCCATCCCACATCGAGAGCGATACGAAGTAGGTGCAGTCCTGCGGTAGCATCTGCACGGTGGGCGCGAACAGTATTGCGTTATCGGCTGCGCCCACGCGGTTGTACTCACCCGAGAACGTCGCGCGTACCCGGTCGAGTGCGGCGCACTGAGGTATGCCGGGGGTCCACGACGCCGAGCCTGTGTCGAGGAAGGCGTTGGGCACGAAAGTGCCATTCTCGAGGCGATCCCAGATGTCGATGGTCTGATAGCCGTTGCTGACGGGTGCTCCACTCGTTTCGCATTCAACTGCCACGCGGGTGCCATCCGCCATGGCGGCTCCGACACGCGGGGCATCCATCGACGGTGTGCTGCGAGGGTAGATGCCGATCTGCGTCCACTGGATGCTGAAGGTTCGTGGTTCCGCCGCCTGGGCGTTGACATTGGTGGCGATCAGCAGGCCCACCGACAGGATCAGGATCGCGAAGGTGGTGGTGAGGGACTTCGCCTTCTTCTTCACGGGGTACCTCCTCACATGGGACGGCTCGCCGTCTCGCCTGGTGCGTTCCGCTGCGACTCCGCGCCCAGTCGATAGGCTAAGAGGCGCCACCCCGTACTCGAGTCCGGGAGGGACGACATTGGGACGGACGGGACGGAAATGGGACAGGAGGCCCCTCGCCACTTCGCGCTTAATGCGCGAGAGTTGGGCAAGTGGATGGCGGTTCTAAGGGGCGATCGTGGCCTTCGTGAACTGGCAGCCGAGACCGATATGTGGGCGCGCGGATGTTCCTTCAGCAAGTCCAGCCTCCAGAGGTACGAGTCTGGCGTGGTGCTACCTCCTTTGCCCAGCGCTGCTGCCCTGGATGCGCTTTATGGGGCGGAAGGTTGGATAGAGCTCTCTATGGCGGCACTCTGGAAACCCAACTGGAACCCTTGGAAGAACGACTGGCCAGAGACACGTCATGCGTATCGCTGGCCGGCTGAGTACTCGGGGTGCGTTTGGGTGTACTTGCGACCCTCGACAGAGTCCAAGGATCAGGACATTGCCTTGGACGTCCGCTGGGGGCCATGGCGTCGCGCTTTGACGGTGCACTTGGCTGAGGAGGGCGTTACGGTGTGGACCGGGAAGGCGGCCGATCCTGACCGAGTGGCGCGGACACTCGATCTGACGCTGTCACTCCCTGCGTTCGCGCTGTTCGGCGCAGGGTCAATGTCTTTGGACGAGCATTCGATCGACATCAGAGACGGCTGGGTACTTCGCGACGTCAACACCGAGAATGTGGGGTTGGCGCGGAGTCCGGCGGACCCCAGGTGACCATTGAAGGACGCCGTCGCTGGGGTGGCGCACGACGAACACGCTCTCGGTCGGGAGACTGGAAGCTCTCGAATATGGCGTTTGGACGTAGGGACTCATGCCGTCCACCAGCCTCAACCGGTCTGCCCGCGGTCAGACGGCTGCGAATGGGGATCCGGATCCAGTGGCTGGCTGATGGCGTTGGCGATCTGGCGGAGCGTTGCGGGGGAGAGGTGGCCTTCTCCTCGTGCTAGGACGGCTTCGGCGCCGGCGGCGCGCAGTACTCCGAGGGCCTTGACGATCTCGTCCGCGTCCGGCTGGGCGTAGAAGAACGTGACGGGGACGTCGAAGACCTGGGCGAGGACGTTGACGACGTCGATGGAGGGGTTCGTGCGGGCGCCTGTCCGCAGTTGGCGGACGTAGGTGGGGCTGAGGGCGTAGCCGCGTTCTGCCGCGGCTCTCGAGACGGAGCGGTCCGACCAGGGCTTCCCGTCCGCGGCAGGCCTGAGCATGAGCTCGCGCATGCAGCGGGTGAAGTGTGATTGCGGGTCGGCCACGGCGTCTCAGTCTAAGAGCATGCGCGCATCGGGGCGTTCGGCGATGCACTATCGAAACGTCGTCGGGGGTGGTTCGACTGGTGTGTGGCGTGGAGGCGCCGCGGGAGCGCCGGTTTGCGCGAGGAGGTGAATCGCCCGCGATGGCGAGGATTCGGACATTGGTGAACAGGCTCGTCCCCGTCGGCGCGAGCCTTGACGAGATGCTGGACGCCGTGGCGGCTCACGTCGGACGTCCCGTTCGCGTCCGCGACGCTGAGCTGGATGAGAGTACGTCGGGGGTCTGGGTTCGGACGGCCGACGCGGACTGGATCGTCGTGAGGGCGACCAACGCCGAGCGGCGGTTGCACGTGATCGGCCACGAGGTCGGCCACATCGTGCTCGGTCACGACGATCAGTTGGCCCGCTCGCACTATGACGATCCGCGCGAGCGCGACGCTGAGCTGTTCGGCACCCTGTTGGTTCAGCGCATGCGGAGGGCGCGTTTGGGCTCGGCGTCGGCGGCGCTGCGTTGATCCCCGCAGTCCTGATCGTCCTGTTGTGGCTGGCCGTCGTCTGGCGGGTGTGGCTGACATGGCACGCCGAAGTCACTCACGCACGTCGCAGCTTGACGGTCGGCCTGGGCTTCTTCGCCGCCACCGCGACGGCCTGGGTCTACGGTCACGCGATCAACCGGCAGCTCGGTGTGCCGAACCTCTCGACGCTGCTGGTGAGGCTGGCTCTAGGGGCGTGCTGGGTCGTGTCGCAGCCGTTCATCGTCCGCTTCCTCTACGCGCGTCTCGGGCCAGGGAACGCGACTCGTTCGCGGCGGTGGGTGGTCGTGACCACGGTCTTCATGATGAGCGTGTGCACGGTGCTGTGGCTGCGCGCGCCCTTGCACGGCGCTGAACTGCAGACGTTGGATGCCGCCGCTGACGGCTGGACGACGTTGCTCATCGTGATCAGCTACGCGTGGGTTTCGGTGCTTCTGGCCGAACTCATGATCGCGAGCGTCCGCGCGTTCCGTGTGATGGCGACCGATCCGCCGGGACGCGTGAGTGCGGTCTTCCTGGGGTTGACCGGCGCGCTGGGCCTGATCGGAATCGCCCTGCTCGCGCTCGAGAGAGTCCTGTTCATTGGAGCTGATGCACCTTCGTTCTTCGGCGTCGCCGGCGGTGCCGTCATGCCGGTCGTGGCCGCCACGACGGCGCTGGGCATGCTGGCCGTCCCGACGCTGGAGTGGG
>DAIRTI010000070.1:0-15693 GCA_036803965.1 Propioniciclava sp. | reverse complement strand
GCTCGTTCATCCCCAGCAGCGACTGGTACTTCAACAACGGAGGCACGAACCTGCCCCCCGTTCCGCCGACCGAGCCCCCCACCACCCCGGTGACCCCGCCCGAGCCGGAGACGCCTGGCATCCCGTCGAACGAGGTGAAGTCGTACTTCGGCACGATCACCGTCGACAAGAAGCTGGTGAACGCCGCCGCCGGCGACACCGCAGTGGGCGCGGCGTTCGCGGTCTACGTCGACCCGACCCCCACCACGCCGTGCACCACCGACGACGTGACCGGCACCTCGCTGATGCAGGCGTCGATCACCGAGGGCAACACGGTCACGTTCTCTCCGCTGCGTGCATCGGACTGGGCGGACAACGCAGCCCTGGCCAACTCGTCGGCTCCCGGCTGGATCCAGTACTGCGTCGTGGAGACCAAGGCGCCCGACGGGTACAACCTGGACGCGCAGCCGATCGCGGCCACGATCAAGTGGGACTCCGGCACGACCACGCTGACCCGGAACACGACCCTGGTCATCAACAACGAGAAGTCGAACCTCGGCAACCAGCTGCCTCTCACCGGTGGTGAGGGCACGACGGCGCTGAGCATCGCGGGCCTCGTGCTCGTCGGTGGCGGCGCGGGGTACTACATGCTGGCCTCGCGGAAGCGCCGTGAGGAGGCGGGTTCCTGAGCCCGGCAGTCGATCTGACCGGTGAGCGCTGAGGGCACCTGGCCGGCGGGGGGAGCATTCCCCCCGCCGGCCGCGGCGCTGGATTCCCAATGATGACGTCGACGGACCAACTTCCTGCCAGGCCGGCGCGGGCCCCCCGCCGGCCGCTGTGGCGTCAACGCCTGGTGGCGGTGGCGCTGATCCTGGTGGGCGCCGTCGTCAGCGTGTGGCCGGTGGGGGAGACCTTCTACAACAACTGGCGGGGCACGTCCGCCACCTCTGAGTACGCAGAGCGAGTGGCGGCGTCCGACCCGCAGGTGCTCGCCGGCCAACGTCGGGCCGGTGCCGACTACAACCGCACCCTGAGCCCGACCGTGCTCACCGACCCGTGGTCGGACGAGGCCGAGGCGTCCTCGGCGGCGCACGACGCCTACCTGAGCCAGCTCTCCGGGTTCGGCCCCCTCGGACGCATCCGCATCCCCGCGATCTGGGTCGACCTGCCGATCCTTCACGATGCCACCCGCCGGTCATTGGGCCTGGGAGCCGGCCATATGTACGGGACCTCCCTGCCCGTCGGCGGTCTCGGTACGCACGCGGTCATCGCGGGACACACCGGCTCGACGGTCCGCACCTACTTCGACCGCCTCAAGGAACTCGGCGAAGGGGCCGTCTTCTTCATCGACGTGGCCGGTGAGACTCTGGCCTACCGCGTCGACAGGGTCTCGGTCGTCTGGGCCGACGACCTCTCGCTGATCCAGCCCGAGCCCGACCGCGACCTGGTCACACTGGTCACCTGCATCCAGGGCAGTGCGGGCAAGGGCAAACGCCTGCTCGTCCGTGGCACCCGCGACACGACTCTGGTCCCGGCGTCCACCCCGGCCGCGACGTCAGGGATGCCAGGGACGACCAACCAGCCCGGGGTGGCCGCGGCGTCCGTCGCCGTCGACCTGAGCGTGACCGACTGGATGTGGCCGCGCCTGGCCCTGGCCGGAGGAGCCGTGGCGCTCGTCCTGGCGATGGGGCTCAGTTGGCTGATCGGCGCTGCCCGTCGCGGCCGTCCAACAGGCACACCGGCCCCGGCGGGGCCGGCCGACCCGCGCATCTCCGAACGAGAGGACCCACAGCCGTGAGCGTCACCACCACCGAGAACCGCGGCGTCCCCGGCCCGCCCTCGAAGGGCCGCCGGGGCGCGGGCGGACGCCGGCGCGGACTCATCAGACTGCTGCCTCTCTTGCTGCTGCTCGCCGGCATGCTGGTGCTGCTGTACCCGGTCGTCGCCACGCAGTACAACAACATCCATCAGCGCGAATTCGCGGCTGGTTACAACCGCCAGGTCCAGGCGGCTGCGCCCAATGCGCTGGCCGCCGACCTCGAGCGCGCCCACGCCTACAACGCGAAGCTGAGCGGCGTCCCCATCCTCGACCCGTACCTGGCGGGCGTGTCCTCGTCCCCGCAGTCTGCGGCCTACCAGGACTACCTGGACACCCTCGGCGCGTTCGACGCGATGGCCCGCGTGCGGGTGCCGACCGCCGAGATCGATCTGCCGGTCTACCACAGCACCACCGACGACGTGATCGCCAAGGGCGCCGGCCACCTGTACGGCACGTCCCTGCCGGTGGGCGGCACGAGCACCCACGCCGTACTGACCAGCCATACGGGCATGTCCAACGCGACGCTGTTCGACCACTTGACGCGGGTCAAGGAGGGCGACCTGATGTACGTCGACGTGTACGGGGAGACCCTCGCCTACCAGGTCGACTCCATCAAGGTCATCCTGCCGACCGAGATCGACAACCTCCACGTCGTCGAGGGCGCGGATCTGCTCACCCTGTTCACCTGCACCCCCTACGCCGTGAACACCCACCGCCTGCTCGTGACCGGCCACCGAGTGCCGTACGACCCGGCGACGGCTCCGGCCGACGCCTCTCCGCTGACCTCGTTGCTCTCGCTCGAGCCCTGGATGATCGGCCTCCTCGGTGGAGCCCTGCTGGCCCTGGTGCTGATCGCGGTCATCGTGGTGCGCGAGATCCGCCCGCGACGCGACCTGCCGCCGCGCCGGGCGCGTGCAGCGAAGCCGGCCGAGGACCCCCTGCGCGGCAGGGAGTCGTAGTCGAGCGGGGATTCCCGCCAGTCGCTGCCCCACACCACGAAGCTCGGACGCCAGCGCGCGGCCCGCGCTCGGGCCGGGGTCGCCGGACCCCCAGAAGACATCTTCGGAGATTCTGTCAAATCGCCTGTTTACAAACTGCCCTCGGGCGTTCTAATGTATGAACTAGTTAGTACACAGCACGCTGCGGAAGCAGCTACTTCACCGGCGACGGAGCCGGCGCACTAGGTACACACATCCCAGAAAGGCCGAACTGTGGCTGCAGAAAAGACGCGCAAGGAGATGACCCCGGAGCAGATCCAGGAGCTGGACGAGCTGTTCGCGCGAGCCCGCAAGGCCCAGAAGATCATCGAGACCTACGACCAGGCGCGGGTCGACCGGCTGTGCCAGGCGGTCGCGTGGGCCGTGGCCAACACCACCACCTTCCACCGTCTCGTCGAGATGGGCATCGAGGAGTCGGGCCTGGGCGACTACACCAGCCGCATGAACAAGCGGATGAAGATCCGCGGCGTCCTGCGCGACGCGCTGCGCCAGCCGAGCGTCGGCATCATCGAGGAGGACCCGGCCAAGGGCCTCGTCAAGTACGGCAAGCCCGCCGGCATCATCGGCTGTATCGTCCCGACCACCAACCCCGACCTCACCCCCGCCGGCAACGCGATCTACGCGATCAAGGCCCGCGACGTCGTCATCTTCTCCCCGCACCCCCGCAGCAAGGACACCACCTTCGAGACCGTCCGCCTGATGCGCGAGGCGCTCGAGGCCGAGGGTGCCCCCGCCGACATCCTCCAGTGCATCACCCAGCCCAGCCTGCTGGTGAGCCAGGCGCTCATGAAGCGCGCCGACCTGATCATCGCCACCGGCGGCCAGGCGCTCGTCCGCCAGGCCTACAGCTCCGGCAAGCCCGCCTACGGCGTCGGCGCCGGCAACGCGACCGAGTTCCTCGACGAGACCGCCGACGTCAAGGCGACCGCTCTCAACTGCATGCTGAGCAAGACCTCAGACTTCGGCTCCGGCTGCTCCGCCGACGGCAACGTCCTGGTGCCCCGCAAGATGTACGACGAGATGCTGGACGCCCTAGCCGAGGTCGGCGGCTACCGCGCCTCCGCCGACGAGCGCGCCGCGCTCGAGAAGGTCATGTGGGACGACGAGGGCCACCGCCTGCCCGACACCGTCGCCATCTCCCCCCAGCAGCTGGCGAAGGCCGCCGGCTTCGAGATCCCGGCCGAGGCGAAGTTCGTCTTCGTCGAGGGCACCGGCATCGGCGAGGAGCACAACTTCTGCAAGGAGAAGCTGACCACCCTCATGGCGGTGCACGCCTACGACGGCACCTTCGAGGACGGCGTCGATCTCGCCCTCGAGCTCTACGAGGTGGGCGGCAAGGGCCACAGCTGCGGCATCGCGTCGTTCGACGACGACCACATCGACTACTTCGGCAAGACGATGCCGGTCTCGCGCATCATGGTCAACCAGCCCAACTCGCGGGCCAACGCCGGCGCGTTCAACAACGGCATGCCGATGACCTCGTCGATGGGCTGCGGCACCTGGGGCGGCAACATCATCAGCGAGAACGTGTGCCTCAAGCACTACATGAACACCACCTGGGTGTCCCGCAAGATCCCGACGGATCGCCCCTCGGACGCCGAGCTGTTCGGCGACTTCTACGACGCGGCCCTGGAGCCCGAGGGCGACGCCAAGCCCACGGACGCCGCCGTCACCGTCGGCGAGTGAGCGCAGGCAGCCGGCCATGAGCACCGAAACACCTGAGGGGACGATCGCCGAGCAGCAGCTCGACGAAGCCAAGCGGTGGTGGACGACGTCCATCGTCGACATCCACCCCGGCAAGATCGCGATGCGGGGCTACCCGATCGAACAGCTGATCGGCAACGTCACGTTCCCCGAGATGATCTGGCTGATGCTCATGGGCGAGCTGCCCAGCCGCGCCAAGGCCAACTTGCTCGAGGCGGCGCTGGTCTCCAGCGTCGACCACGGCCCGCAGGCGCCGTCCATCGCGATCGCGCGCATGGCGGCGACCTGCGGCCCGGGCCTCAACGGCTCGATGGCCTCGGCGATCAACGTCCTCGACGACGTGCACGGCGGCGCCGGCCAGCAGTGCATGGAGATCTACTACGAGGTGGACGCCGAGGCCGGACCCGACGGCGATGTCGCAGCCGCGGCGTCCACCGTCGTCGCCCGCCGCAAGGCCGCCGGCCTGAAGTACTTCCCCGGCTTCGGCCACCGCTTCCACCCGCTCGATCCCCGCGCGCCCCGCCTGCTGCAGCTCGTCACCGAGGCGGCTGGCCGGGGCGAGACCTCGGGACGCTTCGCCGCCATCGGCACGGCCGTCGAGGACGCCCTGTCCGCCGGCCGCGTCAAGCGGATCCCGATGAACATCGACGGCGCGACCGCCGTCATCTACTGCGAGCTCGGGCTCCCGGCCCAGCTCGGACGGGGCGTCTTCATCCTGTCCCGCTCGGTCGGCATCCTCGCCCACGCCTGGGAGCAGACCGTTCAGGGTGGCCGTATCAAGGGCCCGCAAGCCAAGTTGCTCAACTACACCTACGACGGCCCCGAGCGCCGCGACGTCCCCGACGTCGCCAGCCGCGGCTGACCATCGACTCAGAAAGGGCAAAGCCATGGCGCTCGCCTCGCACGAAATCGTCCGCTACCTCGAGGGACGCGGCATCACCAAGGTCTTCGGCCTCTGCGGCCACACCAACATCGCCATGCTGGAGGCGCTGTCCTGCAGCGAGGTCATCGACTTCGTCAACGTCCGGCACGAGCAGATCGCCTCGCACGCCGCCGACGGCTACGCCCGGGTGACGCGCAAGGCGTCCGTGGTGCTCAGCCACCTCGGCCCCGGCCTGACCAACGCGGCCACCGGCGTCGCGAACGCCGCGCTCGACTCCATCCCGATGGTGGTCATCGCCGGCGACGTGCCGACCTACTACTTCGGCAAGCACCCCCACCAGGAAGTCAACTACCACGCAGACGGCGACCAGTGGTCGATCTACCGGCCGTTCGTCAAGCGCGCGTTCCGCGTCGAGCGGGCTGACGCGCTGCCCGAGATTTTGGACCGGGCGTTCGTGATCGCCGAATCCGGGCGCCCGGGACCCGTACTTGTCGACGTCCCCATGGACCTGTTCAGCCTCGAGATCGACCCCAAGGGTGTCGACCGCGCGCTGACCAACCAGCTCGACTACGCCAAGCCCACCATCACCGAGGAGCTGGCGGCGCAGATCGTCAAGAACCTCGCCGAGGCCGAGCGCCCACTGGTGTACGCCGGCGGCGGCATCCTGCTGGCGGATGCGTCCGAGGAGCTGACCGAGCTCGTCGACATGCTGGACCTGCCGGTCGCCCACAGCCTGATGGGCAAGGGCGCCGTGCCGGACGACAACCCGCACGTGCTGGGCATGTCAGGCTTCTGGGGCGTCGAGTTCACCAACAAGATGTGCCAGGACGCCGACTGGATCCTCGGCCTGGGTACGCGTTTCGCCGAGGCGGACGCCTCCTCGTGGTACGAGGAGTTCACGTTCAAGATGCCTCCGACCAAGCTCATGCAGATCGACATCGATCCGGAGCAGATCGGACGCAACTACCCGGTCGAGATCGGCGCCGTCGCCGAGCTGAAGTCGGCCCTCGGCGTCCTGGTGAAGGTCGCCAAGCAGCTGTACCCCGAGGGCGTGAAGCGTCCGGAGCTCGTGCAGTCGATCGTCGACGAGCGCGCCACCCGCAAGCAGGGCTTCTCCGCCGACCAGACGTCGACCGAGTTCCCGATGAACCCGGCGCGCATCCTCGCCGACCTGCGGACCGCGATCCCCGAGGACTCCTTCATCGTCACCGACGTGGGCTGGAACAAGAACGGCCTGGCCCAGCAGTACGACATCGTGGTGCCCGGCACGTTCGTCACCCCCGGCGGCTTCGCCACCATGGGCTTCGGCTCCCCGGCTGCGCTCGGCGTCAAGCTGGCGGCCCCGGAGCGTCCGGTGATCGCGCTGATCGGCGACGGCGGCTTCGGCCAGAACCCGGCCGTGCTGGCCACCGCCCGCCGCGAGCAGATCCCGGTCATCTGGGTCGTCATGAACAACAACGCGTTCGGCACGATCGCCGGCCTCGAGAAGGCCAACTTCGGCACCACGTACGGCACGACGTTCTCGGTCGACGACGGCGACGACATGTGGATCGACTACTCCGAGATCGCCCGCGCCTACGGCATCAAGGCCAAGCGGGTCGAGAGCGCCGAGGACTTCGCGTCCGTGCTCGCCGAGGCCCTCGCGGCTGGTGAGCCGTTCCTGCTCGACGTGCCGATGCGCAACATCCCGACGCCCACCTCGGGCCACTGGAACATCCTCGACATCTACAGCCCCGAGGGTGTCAAGGGCCACGCCACCACCGACTGAGAAGGGTGATCACCGTGGCACACAAGTACTCCCTCGGCTACCTCACCGTCGGTGACCTCGAGCCCTCGGCCCAGGTCTACGTGGCGGCCGCCGCCGGGTACGACTACGTCGGGCTCCGCCCCATCCCGATGGGGCTGCCCGGCGAGCCGAACCTGGACATCGCCCGCGACCCGCAGCTGCTGGCCCGCTGCAAGACGGCGCTGGCCGAAACCGGCCTCGGCGTCTGGGACATCGAGCTCGCCCGCGTCCTCGACGACGTGAACTACGCCGACTATGAGCCGGCCATCGCGGTCGGCGCCGACCTCGGTGCGCACATCGTGCTGACCAGCGTCTGGACGGCCGACCCCGTCAAGCAGGTCGAGGGCCTGCGCAGCGTCGCGGCTCTGGCCGGCCGCTACGGCCTCTCGGTCGTCGCCGAGTTCGTGCCGCTGTCCACCGTGAAGAGCCTCGACGAGATGGCCGCCCTCGTGCGGCAGGTCGAGGCCCCGAACCTCGGCATCCTGATCGACGTCTACCACTGGCAGCGCTCCGGCGCACCGCTGGACGCCGTCGCCGCGCTTCCGCGGGAGTGGCTGCCGATGCTGCACCTGTGCGACTGCCCGGCGGCGACGCCCCCGACTCTGGACGCCCTGCGGACCGAGGTGCGCGAGCGCCGGCTGTACGTCGGCGAGGGCGACGCGGCGATTCCCGAGCTGATCGGCCGCCTGCCTGCCGACGCCGTCCTGTCCATCGAGCAGCCGCACCTGGAGCGCCTGCGCGTGCTGGGCGACACCGAGTACGCGACCCGTGCCCTTCGCCACGCGAAGGCCGTCATCGACGGCGAGGCCGTCCCCGCTGCGGCGCTGGCGTCCGCGGTCTCCCAGTCCTGATTCAACAACCCAACTGTGCGATTCAAGGAAGAAGGCACCATGTTCGAGGGAGTCAAGCCGGTCACCCACATGCTGGGTCTGGTCGGCGACAGCATCACCAAGTCGTTCACCCCGCCCATGCACGAGATGATGGGCCAGGCCATGGGCATGGGCGTGGCCTACCGCCCGATCGACCTCGCCGTCCTCGACGTCGGCCCTGAGGACCTCGCCGACATCCTGAAGTGGGCGCAGCGCCTCGGATTCTCCGGGCTCAACATCACCGCCCCGTGCAAGCAGCAGGTCATCCCGCTGCTGGACGAGCTGTCCGACCGCGCGCAGGCGCTGCAGGCGGTCAACACCGTCCGGTTCGAGGACGGCAAGACGATCGGCCACAACACCGACTGGTGCGGGTTCGTCCACTCGTTCAAGCGCAACATGCCCGGTGCGAAGGCCGACGACATCGTCCTGATGGGGGCCGGCGGCGCCGGCTCGGCCGTGGCGTACGGCATGTTGGACGCCGGCGTGCAGAAGCTGACCGTCTTCGAGGTGGACGCCCCCAGGCTCGACGCTCTCATCGAGCGGATGGACCACCTGTTCGGTGTCGGTCGGGCCGTGCGCGGAACCGACCTCGCGGCGTCCATGGCCGTCGCCGACGGCGTGATCAACGCGACGACGTTCGGCATGACGGGGCACCAGGAGGGCTCGTGCGTCCCGGCCGAGCTGCTGCGGCCCGAGATGTGGGTCGCGGACTGCGTCTACATCCCGGTCGAGACCCGGCTCATTCTGGACGCCAAGGCCGCCGGCTGCCGCACCCTGCCGGGCACGGGCATGGCGGTCGAACAGGCCGTCGAGGCCTTCCGGATCTTCACCGGCGTGGAGCCCGAGTCCGCGTGCGCCTACGACGCCCTCGACCGGCTGCTCGCCGCCAGGAACAAGGGATAACAGTGAGCGCCTCGCGTACGGCGCCCCGGGATCTGGCCCGCACCGAGGCCGAGATCCTCGAGGTGGCCACCGAGCACTTCACGCGAACCGGCTACTACGGGGCTCGCATCGACGAGATCGCGGCCCAGATCTCCGCCACGAAACGGATGATCTACTACTGCTTCGGCAGCAAGGACGGCCTGTTCGGGGCCTGCGTTCGCGCCGCCTACGCCAAGATCCGCGACTACGAGCGCACGCTCCATCTCGCCGATCTGGCCCCGGCGGACGCGATCGACGCCTACGTGCGCGAGACCGTGCGCTATCACGAGAACCATCCCGAGCTGGCCCTGCTCGTGCGAGGCGAGAACATGCTCGGCGCCACCCACCTCGCCGTCGACGTCGATCCGAACAACCGGTCGATCATCGACACCCTGGACGCCGTCCTCGAACGAGGACGCGCGTCCGGTGATTTCAGAACGGACGTGACCGGAGTCGAGTTGCACGTCGCCGTGACGGCGCTCGCCAACTACCGGATCACGAACGAAGCCACCATCGGGGCGCTGTTCAGCTACGCGATGAGGGATCCCAACCGGCTCGACCACGACCTGGACCAGTACTCGAGCATGATGCTCGGCTGGCTGAGGCCGAGCCCCACTCCGAGCCGTACCGCCCCGGCGGTGCAGGCCCGGTCGGCCCTTGCCGGCACGTCCGCCGGCCAGGCCTAGCGAAACAATCAGAGAAAGGCACGTGATGAGTGCTGTGGACGCCCCGGCGCCTGCAAAGTCGCGGGGAATGGTGGTCAAGGCTGCCGCTTCGGCATGGCTCGGCAGCGCCTTGGAGTATTACGACTTCTTCATCTACGGGACTGCGGCGTCCTTGATCTTCCCGAAGATCATGTACGACCCCAAGAACCCGTTCCAGGCCAACGTCATGTCGGTCGCGTCCTTCGGTGTGGCTTACCTGGCCCGGCCTCTCGGTTCGTTCCTCATGGGCTACCTCGGTGACAAGTACGGCCGCAAGCTCGTGCTGTTCCTGACCCTGTTCGGCATGGGAACCGCCACCTTCCTCATCGGCGTCCTGCCCACGTACGCCATGGTCGGCGCGCTGGCGCCCGCCCTGATCGTCACCCTGCGCATCCTGCAGGGCCTCGCGGTGGCCGGCGAGCAGAGCTCGGCGACCTCGATGGTGCTCGAGCACTCGACCACGAAGACGCGTGGCTTCTGGTCGTCGTTCACACTGGGTGGGACGCAGTTGGGCTTCGTCCTCGCGACCGCCATCTTCCTGCCGCTCGCGGCGCTGCCGGACGACATCCTGTACGGCTGGGCCTGGCGCATCCCGTTCCTGGCGTCGGTGCTCGTCGTGGCCCTGGCCTGGTGGATCCGCCGGTCGGTCGAGGAGACCCCCGAGTTCGAGGCCGAGAAGGAGCGCGAGGCCGCTCAGCGCAAGGCCGAAGAGGCTGCTGCCGCGCAGCACGTCACCGAGGCCAAGTCCCACCACCTCGCCGTGGCGGCCGCCGATGTGCCCGCCCTGAAGTGGCTGAGTTGGTTCTACCTGCCCAGCATCGGCCGCGTGATGCTCGCCTGCTGGATCTCGGTCGTCTCCACCGTTCTGTCCATCTACGCCCTGAACTACGGCACCGGCCTCGGCATCCCGCGCACCTCGATCCTGACCATGCAGGTGCTCGGCAACATCGTCGCCCTCGTCGTCATCCTGGGCATGGGCGCCCTGTCCGACCGCATCGGCCGCAAGCCGGTCTACCTGTTCGCCGCCATCGGCTGCGCGATCCTGGTGTGGCCGTTCATCATGTCGGTCGTCGCCAAGGACCTCGTGATGATCTACTTCTGGGGCATCCTGATCCTCGGCGTCGTCTACTCCGGCTACAGCGGCTCGGGCATGGGCATGTTCTCCGAGCAGTACGAGACCAAGGTCCGCGTCTCCGGCATGGCGATCGCCACCCAGTTCGGCTTCGCGCTCGGTGGCTTCGCCCCGGCCATCATCACCCTGATCCAGGGCTCGGTGACCAAGGCGGACGGCACGACCGCCCAGAACTACGCCAACTGGCAGCCGGCCGCGATCTTCACGACCGTCGTCTGCCTGATCGCCGGCGCCGCGGCGTTCTTCAACCGTGAGACCGCCCGCAAGGAGCAGGCCGAGCTCGGCTCGCCGTCGGCCCTCCGCGCCCAGGCGCTGTCGGCCGCCATGGCCGGCAAGCCGCTTCCGGAGGCCACCGAGGACCACCCGTCCTCCGGCCTGTCCCAGACCATGGGCATCTTGGGCGTCATCCTGGCCGTCGTGACCCTGGCGACCTTCTTCGTGGCGCACGGCGCCTGGTGGGTCATCCCGTTCGTCCTGACCGGACTGACCGCGGTGACCGCCTGGAACAGCGCCCTGCGCGCCCAGGGCGAGATCTCCCTCGGTGCGCCGTACCGGTGGAACTCGCGCATCCAGCTCGGCTACACGCTGGGCCGGATCGTCGGCTACCTCTTCATCGCGGTCATCGCCGCGCTGCTGATCTACGCCATCGTCCTCATGCTGGCGGGTCAGCTGAAGCTCTGACGCGCTCCCCCTCGGCTTGCCGTCCACCTGTAACGGGTGGGCGGCGAGTCCGTTTTAAGGCGCCGGACGCCGTGAGGCCGGGTTTCGTTCTCAAACAGGACGGACGCCGAGCCCGGCGGGCGGGTCGGCGTCCGGCTTGTGCCGCGGGAGGTGTGCCGCGGCGGGTCAGAGGTTGGCGTCCAGCAGGGCCAGAATCGGCTGCAGTTGTTCGACGGGCACCTGGCCGGGGGCCGAGGCGCGTCCGACCATCGCGAACGTCGCGCACGAGCCGACGACCTGCGCCGCCATGCGCGAGATGACGCCGAGGCCCGCCATCGACATCGTGAGCACGGGGGTCGCCGGGTGCTGGGACGCCATCGTCCAGGTCGCGTTGAGCAGGGTCAGGACGTCGCCGGCGTCCTTCGGCATGACCGCCATCTTCGCGATGTCGCAGCCGCGCTCCTGCATGGCGACGAGGCGCTCGACGATGACGTCGGCGGGGGGCGTCCCGAAGAAGTCGTGGTTGCTGCCGACGACCGCGACTCCGTTGGCCTTAGCCGCCCCGATGACGGCGTCGCCGGCCGCGGCGTCGTAGAACTGCTCGACGTCGACGGCGTCGATCAGCCCGGACTCGATGAGCGCCGAGTTGATCTCGACGTACTGCAGGGGACCGATCTCCTGCTGCCCGCCCTCGCCCTTGGTGCGGAACGTGAACAGGACAGGCTTGCCGTTGAGCGCCTCCACCACCCGAGCGCCGACGGCGAGAACGGCGCCGGTGTCGAGCGCGTTCTCGAAGAAGTCGACGCGCCACTCGACGAGGTCGAGATCGTGTGCGGCGAGCGTGGACGCCTGTTCGACGAGTTCGTCGGCGGTGCGTCCCGTGATCGGCACGATGACCTTCGTGCGACCCTCGCCGAGCACCACGTCCTTGATCTGCACAGGCCCCATGTCGCCCCTCCAGTTCCCCGGCAACCCTGCCGGCACGGTTCGTGGTCAGGCTACACACGCCCACCTCGCCGCGGACGCCGTCTCTGCGGGCTCCCCCGGGCCCAGGACTGGCCCGCCGGCGGCGTCCGGCTTAGCTTGAACCATGAACGAACGCACGCACCGGTTCGCCTCGACGGGGGTCCGGACCGAGACCGACTCGATGGGGCCGATCGAGGTCCCGGGCGACCGCTACTGGGGGGCGCAGACGCAGCGCTCACTGCACCACTTCGACATCGGACGCGACACCTTCGTGTGGGGGCGTCCGATGATCAGGGCCCTGGGGGTGCTGAAGAAGGCCGCGGCAAGGGCGAACGCCGACCTCGGCCAGCTCGATCCCGGCCTCGCCGGCCTCATCGTGCGGGCCGCCGACGAGGTGGTCGCCGGCGAGCTGGACGACCACTTCCCGCTGGTGGTGTTCCAGACCGGGTCCGGGACTCAGTCGAACATGAACGCCAACGAGGTGATCGCCAACCGGGCCATCCAGCTGGCCGGCGGCGAGCTCGGCAGCAAGGCGCCCGTGCACCCGAACGACCACGTGAACCGGGGACAGTCCTCGAACGACACCTTTCCGACCGCGATGCACATCGCTGTGGTGTGCGAGCTCAACGAGCGGCTGTATGAGGCGATCGGGAGGCTGCGGGACACGCTGGCCGGCAAGGCGGGGGACTTCGCCGACGTGGTGATGGTCGGCCGGACGCACCTGCAGGACGCCACCCCCGTCACGCTCGGCCAGGTCATCGGCGGCTGGGTCGCGCAGCTCGACTTCGCGCTCGGCGGGGTGCGCGCCGCGGACGCCCGCGCCCGCGCGCTGGCGATCGGCGGGACGGCCGTCGGCACGGGCCTCAACGCGCACCCCGAGTTCGGGCGCCGGACGGCGTCCTACATCTCGGAGGAGACTCACCTGGAGTTCACGCAGGCCGACGACCTGTTCGCCGCGCTGAGCGCCCACGACTCGCTGGTCGAGGTGAGCGGGGCGCTGCGGGTGCTGGCGGTGGCGCTGATGAAGATCGCCAACGACGTGCGCTGGTACGCCTCGGGGCCGCGGACGGGCATCGGCGAGCTGATCATCCCCGAGAACGAGCCGGGCAGCTCGATCATGCCGGGCAAGGTGAACCCGACGCAGTCGGAGGCCGTGACGATGGTCGCGACGCGGGTGTTCGGCAACGACGCGACGGTCGGCTTCGCCGGTAGTCAGGGCAACTTCCAGCTCAACGTCTTCAAGCCGGTGATGGCGCATGCGGTGCTGGAGAGCATCCGGCTGCTCGCTGACGCCGCGCGGTCGTTCGACGAGCACTGTGCGGTGGGGCTGGAGCCCAACCTGCCCCGCATCGCCGAGCACCTGGACTCCGACCTCATGCTGGTCACCGCCCTCAACCCGCACATCGGCTACGACAAGGCGGCGAAGATCGCCAAGCGAGCCCATGCCGAGGGGCTGTCGCTGCGCGAGGCCGCGGTGGCGTCCGGGGATCTGAACGCCGACCAGTTCGACGCCTGGGTCGTCCCGCTCGACATGACGCATCCCGAACAGGGGTGAGGGGGCCCCGGCCGGGACTACGTCACACTCGATGCCCGAAATCGGCCGAATTGGGGTCAAATTCGCGGTCGAGTGTGACGCAGTCCCGTTTCGTCCTGAAGACCCGGCTTGACTGACCCGGAGGTGCCCGCTGTGCTGGGGCGATGCGCATCGCCGTCGCCCAGCTCTGCAGCACCCCCGACCCCGCCGAGAACCTCGCGCTCATGCGCGGTTGCCTGCCGGCCGCCGCGGGCGCCGACCTCGTCGTGTTCCCCGAGGCGACGATGGCCTGTTTCGCTCGTCGGTCGGTCGAGGTGGCCGAGCCGCTGGACGGTCCGTTCGCGACCGGGGTGCGGGCGTTGGCGACCGAGTTCTCCACCACGATCGCGGTGGGACTGTTCACTCCCGGGTCGCCCGCCAAGCGGTGTCGCAACACCCTCTACGTGACAGGGCCCGGGGTGGAGGCGTCCTACGACAAGCTGCACCTGTTCGACGCGTTCGGGTTCGCGGAGTCCGACCACATCGCGCCCGGCGACCAGGCGGTGACGGTCGAGGTCGGCGGCGTCCGGGTCGGCCTCGCGATCTGCTACGACCTCCGCTTCCCCGAGCTGTTCAAGCACTACGCGCGGGCCGGGGCCGACGTGGTGATCGTGCCGGCGTCCTGGCAGGACGGTCCGGGCAAGGTCGACCAGTGGCGCCTGCTGGCTCGCGCCCGCGCCCTCGACGCCACCTGCTACGTGATCGCGGCCGGCCAGGCCGAGCCCGCGGCGTCCGGACGCCCCGGCGGCAAGGGACCGCTCGGGGTCGGCCACAGCCTGGCGGTCGGCCCGGACGGAACCGTCCTGCACGAGGCGGGGGACGCCCCCGAGGTCTTCGTCGTCGACATCGATCCGGACGCCGTCGCCCGCGCCCGCGCCACGCTGCCGGTGCTGGCCAACTCGCGGTTCGCCTCCTCGCTGAGGGCGGACTGATCGCGCGTCGGCGATCGGCCGGCAGGAACACGCAGTCGAAATCGGGCGTCCCGGGCCCTCGGTTTCGTCGGAGGCGCCTGGTAGACAGGTCCCCCTTGACACTCACAACGCGACCACCCAGGCGAGGAGCGCCCGTGAGCCACCCGCACGACGCGTCCGGTGAAGCGGCCGACCAGAGCGCCGCCGAGGCGTCCGGACGCCGCCGCGCGTTCACCCAGGTGCTGGTCAACACCTTCGTCGCGAACCTGACCACGAGCTTCCTGTGGTTCGCGCTCACCTTCTGGATCTACCTCGAGACCCGCAACGTGCTCGCCACGGCGTTCCTGGGCGGGTCGTACATGCTGATGCTGGCGGTGCTCGGGGTGCCGTTCGGCGGCCTGATCGACCGCTGGCGCAAGAAGCGGATCATGGTCGGCGCCCAGCTGGTCACCGCGGTCGCCTTCGCGGCGGCCCTCGTGCTCTTCCTGGCCCTGCCGAAGTCGGCGTTCACCGACATCGCGTCGCCGGCGTTCTGGGCGTTGAGCCTGACCGTGCTGGCCGGGGCGGTCGTCGAGAGCGCCCGAGGCATCGCGCTGTCGACCACGGTGACGCTGCTCGTCCCGGCCGGCGATCGAGACAAGGCGAACGGCCAGGTCGGCGTCGTCAACGGGCTCAGTTTCGCGGCGACCTCCGTGTTCAGCGGCCTGGCGGTCGGACGCCTCGGCATGACCTGGACGCTCGTCCTCGCGGTCGCGCTCACCTTCGTCTCGCTGGTGCACCTGTGGTTC
>DAIRTI010000069.1:6927-15782 GCA_036803965.1 Propioniciclava sp. | reverse complement strand
ACGTAGGTATCAAGGTCGCTGCGATCCGAATTGAACAGGTCGTACAGCGGTGCGAGACGAGGGTCGTCGAAGTTGGCGTCCGGCATACCGACCAGCCTAGAGATTGCCGGCAAAGCTGCCGGCGGGCTCGGCGGGGATGGTGTCGGAGGGCAAATTCCGCCACGCTTCACCGCTCAACGACTCTTCATGTCGCTGTGACAAGCGATGTTGGCTCTGCCGCTCGCGACGTGTGGAAGGAGATGCCCCCGGGGCTACCAGTCGCGGGCGCACCACTCGTGAGGTGGGGCGGGGAAGGCCAGCTGGGGAGGGCGCCGAGCCCGGTCATGAGTGATCGTCAACCAGGCCGGGTGCAGAGACTCAAGAGGCGCCCAGGCCGGCTGTCGGCGTCCCTCGGCTGAATCCCGGAGATCGCGATGGGTCAGGACTATGCGAAAAGGAGAGTGATACTCTGATCGTATCAACTTCGGATCACGTATCAAAATGCTCTGAGGCCAACGACCAGACAGAGGTGCGACATGGGCGCGTTCATGGACTACTACAGCGAGCGTTGGCCGAAGATCGGGGCGGTCGCGGCGATGGCGATGGGTGGCGTGAGCGTCCTGGCCAGCCGGACGAACCGTCCGAGCCTTCGATCGTTGGCGGTGATGAACTCGATGACGATGGCGGCCCATCAGTTCGAGGAGTATGTCGAGCCCGGGCACCTTCCCCGGCGACGTCAACCGCGGGATCGTCAAGAGCGACAACCCGCGCGCCTTCCCGTTCAACACCCACTCGGCTGCCGTCGCGAACGACTCGTTCATGCCGCATCTTCTGAGCGCGGACAGGAACAGTCCGTACGCCTTCACCGACAAGCAGTTGGGCCTCGATGGGCACACGGCGCCACACGAGAGCCCGCGCTGAATGGCAGGCGACGAGCAGGCGGCGGTTCCCGACGAGGTCGTACGGGCCGCATTGCAGGCAGCCCAGGCCCTCGGCGTCCAGGTTTCTGATGCTCCGATCGGTGTGATCGCCGCGCGCGCCGGGATGTCCCGCAGCACCCTGCTCAGGCGACTGGGTGGGACGCGGAAGGCCCTGGACGCCGCCGTGCGCGCCGCGGGGGTCGATCCCGGCGGACAGCCGCTGCGGGACCGTGCCCTCGCGGCGGCCGCCGAGTTGATCAGCGAGGTGGGCGTCGGCCACGTGACCCTCGACGCCATCGCGGCGCGAGCGCGATGCTCAGTGGACAGCCTGTACTCGACGATCGGGAACCGAGACTCCCTGCTCGCGGCCGTCTTCGCGCAGTACAGCCCGCTGGTCGACATGGACGCCACGCTGGCGACGGACCTCGCCCAAGGGGCCGACCTGACGCAGACGGTCGAGCACATGTACCGCCGTTACGTCACCGCCCTGCTCAGGGAGCCCCGGCTCACCCCGGCCCTCGTGGCCGAGGGGCTGTCGCGTCCGAACAGCGAGGCCGTGCGGTCGATCATCGAACAGAACTCGCCCCGCCTGATCGACCCGGTACGCCGCTGGCTGCAGGACCAGATGACCGAAGGCACGATCCGGACGCTCCCGTTGGACGTGCTGCTCGTCCAGTTCCTCGCCCCCGTGCTTCTCTACGCGACCCTGCAGCAGACCCTGTCCGGCACCGGAGGTGTGATCATCGACATCGACACCGCCTGCGGCCTGTTCGCGGACGCTTTCGTCCGCGCTGTCGGGAACCCGATGTAGCACGCTCGCTGCTGCAGCGACGAGTTCGCCGCATCGACGCGGTCGGGCCTCGGCCGACTCGTGTGACTGGGTACCTTCTCCTCTGAGGAGGAGTGATGAGCGCACATTTCCCAGCCCAGGCCACCGCAGTGACGAAGCACTACCTTCGCGAGGAGCCGCGCTGATGACCACAGTGTCCCGCGCCGCTGACCTTCCCCAAACGGACGCCCACTTCGCGTCCGAGGTCGCCCGCACGCAAGGGCTGCTCCTGGTCGAGGAAGCGCGGCGCCTCACTCCCGACCAATGGAGAACGATCACCGAATGCCCGCGCTGGACCGTGTTCGACATGGTCGCGCACGTCACTGCGGCCACTCAGAACGCCGCGAACCCCTTGCGCTGGGTTCGCGACGGGGTCGTGGGGAAGCTGCAGCATCCCCACGATGCATTCCTGGACGCGGCAAACGAGGTCGGCATCGACCGGCGACGCGGACGCCCTGTGCCCGAGCTTCTGGCCGACCTCGCGCGATGGATCGACGTCCCGAAATCTCCTCGGATTCTGCGCCGAGTCCCCATCCCCGTCGGCGGATTGCCCCGCTATGGCAACGTGGGCTATTTGGTCGACGTCATCCTCGCTCGAGACACCTGGCTCCATTGCCATGACATCGCCCGCGCCACCGACTCGACGACCACGCCCGACCCAACCTCGGCCGAGGTCGTTGCCCAGGTCGTCCGCGATCTCGCGCTTGCCTGGCACGGCCCAGGCATCGTTCTGACGCTCACAGGGGCCGAAAGTGGTACCTGGCTCATCGGCGCAGACCGGGACGCCTTCACGGCGAGCCTGCCCGCGGTGGAATTCCTACGCCACCTGTCCGGACGCCGCGTCCGGCAAGAAGTGTGGGCTGCGGTTCCCGAAGGGGTGCGTGCATCCCTCGCATCGGCCCGTGTGACGTTCTGATTGCGGGGGACGAGCGAAACGCACGGTCGGACCTCGTCCGGCCATCCGCAGTTCGGACGCCGGCCTGCGCCCGCTAGGCGCCGTCGGTTGCGCCGTGCGGACCCATCTGCGCCTCGGTGAACACGTGGGGGTTGTCCTTGTCGCGCCCAACCAGGTTGGGTCCGGCGACGCCGATCGCGGCGAACGCCACCGCGTACAGAGCTCCCTTCGCGTAGTCGGAGCGGGTCAGGGGTGCCTCGTCACCCAAGGCCCTGATGTAGCTGATCCCCAGCGGCAGGTGCAGGAGGAACGAGGCGAGGAATCCCGGGCTGTACCTGTCGCCGGCTCGGCGTGGGAAGACGACGCCGTGCCCCAACACCTGCGCGATCCCGAACAGCGCCGGCGCCAGGCCGAGCCACTTCGTCTTCGGGAACACCACCGGCGCGAGGTAGAAGGGGTAGCCGAAGGCGGCGTTCACCACCAGGGCGGTGTCCTGGTTGAGGGGGTAATTGCGCGGCTGGCTGCTCTTGGCCAGTCCCTGGTTGAACTGGCCGGGGAACCACCCCGGATCGACGTACTCCTCGTACTGGTGCACGAGCAGGGCCCCGAAGTTGAGGGCGGAGAACAGCTGCGGCTTGGACATCCGCTTCGCGAACACCGTGGTAGCGCCTCCGATGGCCATCGCGGCCACCGCGCCGACTCGGGGCCACTGGCTCCGGTAGGTGGCTAGCGAGAACGTGCGCATGACACTCCTTCCCGGTCCGAGGGCTCGCACGAGTGCTGGCGGGCCGCGTGCAGCGGTAGTAACGCCACAGTAGCTCAACAAGCGTTGATGTCAACAAGCGTTGAGGGTGCCGTAGAGTGAGCCGCATGGCGAAGACAGGGGTCCGTCCGGGACGGGCGCCGGGCACCGAGCACGGCAACCGGCAGGCCATCCTGGACGCCGCTCGCCGAGAGTTCGGCGCACACGGCTTTCAAGGAGCCACGTTGCGCTCCATAGCGAAGGCCGCGGGCGTAGACGTGGCGTTGGTGGCCCACTACTACCGGAACAAGGACGGACTCTTCGCTGCGACGCTCGAGCTTCCCGCCGTAGCCGGCGGCCTGCTGGCTGCCGCACTGTCGGCGTCCCCGGAGACGCAGGGCGAGGCCTTGACCCGCGCCTACCTGGGGCTGTGGGAGGACGCCGCGACCGGCCAGCAGATGCAAGCCCTGCTGAGATCGGCGCTCAATAACGACGTCGCACTCGCGAGGGTCCGCGAGTTGTTGCTGGGGGCGACGCTGAGGCTGGAGGTAGCTCCACTCGTCGAACCCCGGCGAACCGGGTTCAGCCTCGCCATCTCGCACCTGCTCGGCATCGCCTTCGCGCGCTACCTCGGCAAGATCGCCGGCGTGGCCGACCTCGACTTCGAGGACCTCGTGGCCCGGGTCTCGCCGGCCGTCCAGTTGCACCTGAGCACCCTCGACGGCTGAAGGAACCCGGCAACCCCAAACGTCATCGTTCCTGGACTCACACCCTTGCCCTTACAGTCGGCGTACGGATCGGCTTCTGAGCCGTGAACGGGGGTTGCCATGAGCGATGAGGAGAAGAAGTTCCTCGAGCGCCCGTTGGCGGTCGTGGCCCTGGTCGGGGGCGTCGTGGGCGTGCTGGGCACCGGCGTGGCCATCTACGTCTCTCTCGCCGGGCTGGCGGCCGGACAACCGACGAGCGCCGACCCCACGGCGCGGGTGACCGACTGCATCAAAGCCCATGGGCTGGAGAAGGCCTCCGAGGGAAAGGACCTGGGGGACGGCCGCTGGTACTTCCGCGCCTGCGCCTGGCCGGCGCCCACCGGAGCGAACGGCGACGGCTTCACCGAGATCACGGTGCGCGAGGAGGCCGGGCCGGGGGCGTCCGAGGCTGAGGGAATGACCGTCACCCACGTGTTTACGACCACGTGCCGCGATCTCGAAGTGCATTACCTCTTCGACAACCAGGGCACGTTCGTTCCCGAACAGCCGGTGGTGCTGACCAAGGGAGAGGTCCGTCGCGTCGAAGGCGGGTCAGTGGTGGCGAACGCCATGACGCCGGGTCGGGATCAATCCATTGTTCTCAGCAACCATCGGTATCAGTTCGACTCGGTGCGCTGTACCTGACCCGACTCGACGACTTCGCGATCGGCGTCCCTCGGACTCGCCAGACAGGCCACGCCCGTACGCGGTCACGGCCGGGCATCGTCACGCGACCAGCGACTTGGCGATCATGCTCTGTGCGGCCGCGATGATGGCGTCCTCGGAATCTCGGGGCTGCCAACCGAGCAGGGCGACGGCCTTCTCAGTGGAGATGTTCTTGACGAAGTTCAGGTCGGCGGCGACCGTCCGGAACTCGGGCCGGAACAGCGCGATCAGCCGGACCACGAGGTCGGGAATGGTGCGGGTCGGGACCTTGCCGGCGGCGTCCGGGACATTCTCCTTCAGGATGGCGCCGATCCGTTTCATGGCGATGGGTCGGCCGGACGCCAGCAGAATCCGCTGGCCCGCGGCGCCCGGAGCGGTCATGGCCTGAACGTGCGCCCAGGCGACGTCTCGGACGTCGACGATCGGCAAGATCTGAGCTCATTGACTTGCAGGTTTGAGCCCGCGATTCGCCGCGTGCGAATCAGCAGGACGCCGGATCGGCCTTCTCGGCGTCCCAGGCTTTCAGGGAGACGTCCTCGCGCTTGAAGTAGACGATCTCGGCGACCAACTGGCCCTTGCTGACGACCGTCGTGCCCTGGACGACCTGGGCCTTGGTGGCGTCCACGCAGACGCGCAGGGCTGCCTCGTAGCCGTGCTCGGACGCCCCGGCGGCCTGCGTGAGCGTCTTCAGTTTGACCTCGCCGCTGACCTTCGATCCCGTCTCGGCGAGCTTGGACAAGGTGGCCTGCTGGCCGGCGAGGTAGGGTCCGCCGGCGACGTTGTTCAGCTCGGCGCTCGGCGTCGCGCTGCCACCCTGACGCTGCAACGCGGTGGTCTCGTTGAAGAGCCGCTTGTAGACCTCTTTCGCCTGCTCGGCCAACTGCGCCTGGGCCTCCTGCAGGCCGTACTGCTCGGGAGTGCAGGGCGAGGGCGTCCCGCCTATGGGCGAGCAGGTGTAGGAGGGTGTGGCGGACACCGACGGTCCCGCCGAGGAGCCCTCGTCTCCCGTGCAGCCCGCCAACAACTCGGCCAGCAACACCGCGGCAGCCACCACGGCGACGGTGCGAGCGCCCACGGATCCTCCTCGCTTTTCGTCAGCGTGGCACACGGCCAGGCGAGGCCCCGGACGCCGCTCCCGCGCGGCGCCATTCGGGCATCGGCCCCCAGAACCGGGCGGAATCGGTAGCATCAACTCCACAACCCGGACGGCCGCAGCAACAGTCGCCCGCGCCCCGCCGGGTCGACTCCACCCAGCACGGCCGGAGGACCCATGAAGATCCTGTCGCTCGGCGAATCCCTCATCGACGTCGTCCATTCGGGCGACAGCACCGCCGAGCACGTGGGCGGCAGCATCCTCAACGTCGCCTGCGGCCTCGGCCGCCTGGGCCACGACTCCACGCTCGCCTGCTGGATGGGCCGCGACGACCGCGGACGCCGCATCGCCGAGCACGTCGCGGCGTCCGGGGCGACCCTGCATCCGGGCAGCGACGGCGCCGAACGGACGCCCGTGGCGTACGCCGAACTCGACGCCGCCGGAAAGGCGTCCTACACCTTCGAGCTCGCCTGCGATCTGCCGGACCTGTCCGACCTGGACGCCTATGGTCACGTCCACACGGGCAGCATCGGTGCGACGACCGAGCCCGGCGGTACCAAGGTCGCGGCGGCGGCGCGGGCGGCGTCCGGTGCGACGGTCTCGTACGACCCGAACTCGCGCCCGGCGCTGATGGGCAGTCCGGCCGACGTGCTGGGCCGCGTCGAGGACCTGGTCTCGCTGTCGGACGTCGTGAAGGCGTCCGACGAAGACCTCGAGTGGCTCTACCCCGACCGCGCCTACCTGGAGTCGGCTGCGGCATGGCTCGCCATGGGGCCAGGCCTCGTCGTGGTGACCCGCGGGGCCGCGGGCGCGCAGGCGCTGACGGCCGACGGCGCGGTGCACGACGTGCCGCCCATGGACGCCGTCGTGGTCGACACCGTCGGCGCTGGCGACTCGTTCATGGCCGGCCTCATCTCGGGGCTGGCCGACCTCGATTTGCTCGGCTCGGCTGAGGCGGGGGAGCGGCTGCGGGCGGCGTCCTGGGAGGAGCTGGCGCCCGCCCTGCGCCGGGCCGTGACGACGTCGGCGATCACCGTGTCGCACGCGGGGGCGTACGGACCGACACGCGACGAGGTGGGTCCGCTGCTGGGGTGAAAAGCGGCGGTTGACAACGGGTGTTCATTAGTCAAGACGACTAATCAAGATCACCTGAGGGTGGGAGAATAACAGCGCTGTCACTCGTCGACCTGCGTAAGGACCCCCTGATGTTGAAGACCTCCCGCGACGCCGCAACCGGCGCCACCACGATCACCTTCTCCCTGTCCGCGGATGAGGGTGCCGTCTCGGTCGTCGGCAACTTCAACGACTGGAAACCCGGCGTGCACGTCCTGGGCGGCCGCGGCAAGATCCGCTCGGTGAGCGTCGAGGTGCCGGCCGACTACATCGCGGTCTTCCGCTACCTCGGCGAGGGCGGACGCTGGTTCGACGAGCCCGAGGCGTCCTACGTGGACGCCGGCGCGAGCGTCCTGCTGCCGGCCGAGGCGCCGGTGAAGGCCGCCGCGAAGGCGTCCGCTACGAAGACCGCCGCTACGAAGGCGACCGCTACGAAGGCGACTGCGGTCAAGGCGCCGGCTGCCAAGGCACCGGCGAAGACCGCCGCTGCGAAGACCGCACCGGCCAAGACCGCGACCGCCAAGGCGGCGACGAAGTCCCCGGCCGCCAAGGCTCCCGCCGCGAAGGCCCCGGCCAACAAGGCCCCGGCGAAGACGACGGCTGCGAAGTCCTCCACGCGGACCACCGCCGCGAAGACCGCGGCCAAGCCGGCCAAGTAGCCTTCCCGTCCCGGACGCCCGGGGGTCGTTAGGCTGCCGGGCATGGACGAGTTCGCCATTCAGCGGGTGCTGCTGGCCGCCGATCTCGTACCTCCGGGACGCGTCGCCACGTACGGCGACCTCGGCCGTGCCGCCGGCGTCGGCCCCCGCCAGGTCGGCGCGATCATGCGCGAGCGCGGCGGCGAGGTCGCGTGGTGGCGGATCGTCAGCGCTTCCGGCGTGCTGCCGCCCCACCTGATCGGCCAGGCCGCCGCGCGCTGGGACGACGAGGGCATTTCCCACGCTGATGGACGCGTCCGGCTGCGCCTCTGCCGCGTCGACCGGGCTGAGTTGGCAGTTGCCTACGCCCAGGCCTCGCGTCCCTGACCCGCCTGATCGTCGTGTCGACTCGCGTACTCGGCCAGGTCTCCTCGCCTGGATGGAACTTCTTGGACCCGGAAGGGCCGAGACGGCGCCAAGAACCACCGAATTGGGCGTTCCGCCTCCAGAAAGTTCCACTTTCGCGGCGCGACCCCGAGCCGCCGTCAGCGGCCGCCCGGGCTGAAGTGCCTCAGCCGCATCGAGTTCGTCACCACGAAGACGCTCGACAGGCTCATCGCGAACCCCGAGATCAGCGGGTTGAGCAGCCCTGCCGCCGCGAGCGGGATCGCCGCGACGTTGTAGGCGAAGGCCCACAGCAGGTTGCCGCGGATGGTCCGCAGGGTGCGGCGGGCGAGGGCGATGGCGTCCGGGATGACGTCGAGCGTGCGCCGCACGAGGATGACGTCGGCTGACTTCAGGGCCACGTCCGTGCCCGACAGCACCGCCAGCCCGAGGTTCGCGGTCGCCAGCGCGCCGGCGTCGTTGATGCCGTCGCCCACCATCGCGACTCGCCGCCCGGCAGCCTGCAGCCTCTCGATCACCGCCGCCTTGTCGGTCGGCAGCACCTCGGCGATCACCTCGTCGACGCCCACGCGGTCGCCGATCAGGTCGGCGGCGTGGCGCCGATCACCGGTGAGCAGAACGGTCCGCAGGCCCATCCCACGCAGGCGGGCGACGGCGTCGGGAGCCGACGGCTTCAGTGTGTCCGACACCACGAGGACGCCCGCCAGCACCCCGTCGACCGCGACCAGCGAGGCGATGCGGCCGTCCTCGGCGGCGGCATCCACGAGGCGAATCGCGTCCTCGCCAGGGGTGACGCCCTCCTCGGTAAGCAGCGCCGCGCTGCCGACGA
>DAIRTI010000069.1:0-6827 GCA_036803965.1 Propioniciclava sp. | reverse complement strand
TGCCGCTCGACGGCGGCGGCGCAGGCGAGGGCGTCCGGGACGCCGAAGGGCTCGAACCGCTCCAAGGTCATGGTGCCGGTGGTCAGCGTGCCGGTCTTGTCGAGGACGACGGTATCGATGCGCCCGGAGGCCTCGAGGGCGTCCGGGCCCTTGATGAGAATGCCGAGCTGGCCGCCGCGCCCCACCCCGACCATGAGCGCGGTGGGCGTGGCCAGCCCCAGGGCGCACGGGCACGCGATGATCAGCACCGACAGGGCCGCCGAGAACGCCGGACGCGGGCCGGCCTGGGCGACGAACAGCCAGCCCAGCAGGGTCAGCAGCGAGATCACCAGCACGGCCGGAACGAACACCGACACCACGCGATCGACCAGCGTCTGCACCGCCGCCTTGCGGGCCTGCGCCTGCTCGGCGAGCGCGGCCAGCTGGGCCAGCTGGGTGTGGGCGCCGATCTTGGTCGCCTCGACGATCAGGGCGCCGGTGGTGTTGAGGGTGCCGCCCAGGACCGCATCGCCCTCGCCGACCTCGCGCGGCACCGGCTCCCCGGTCATCATCGAGGTGTCGATCGCCGACGACCCGATCACCACCACGCCGTCGGTCGCCACCGACTCACCCGGACGCACCAGGAACCGCTCGCCCTTGCCCAACTCGGCGATCGGCACGACGGACTCGCGGCCGTCCCGGATCACGCACACCGACGTCGGCGCGAGGCGACCGAGGGCGTCCAGGACCCCCCGCGCGGACCGCTTCGAGCGGGCCTCGACGTAGCGTCCGGCGAGCAGGAACGTCGTGACCGCCGAGGCCACCTCGAGGTAGAGCGTGTCGGCGCCGGCGGGTGCCAGTCCGTAGCCGAACCAGCGGGTCTCACCGGGCGGCGGGCCGATGATCGTCGAGGCCACCGACCACGTGAACGCGGCCAGGATGCCGAGCGAGACGAGGGTGTCCATCGAGGTGGCGCCGTGGCGCAGGTTGCGCCAGGCGGCCTTGTGGAACGGCCATGCGCACCAGCCGACCACCGGCAGCGCGCAGACGATCAGCAGCCACTCCCAGCCCGGGAACCGCAGCTGCGGCGCCAACGCGAGGACGATCGCCACGTCGCCCAGCGGCACCGTCAGCAGGGCCGCGACGAGCAGGCGCTTCCAGAGCATGCGCACCCGGTCGCCGTGCCCCTCGGACGCCTCCCCGTCGACCACCTCGGACGCCCCGTAGCCCGCTGCCTCGACCGCGGCGACGGCGTCCGAGGCCTTCTCGGGCGGCAGCCCCAGGACGATCGCCCGCTCGGTGGCGTAGTTGACCGTCGCCTTGACGCCGTCGAGCTTGTTGAGCTTCTTCTCGATCCGGGCGGCGCAGGCGGCGCAGGTCATGCCCGAGATGTCGAGCTCGACGCGGTTGGCCAGGCCGTCGTACCGCTCGGAGGTGACGGCGGACGCGGTGGCATCCGGCAGCGGAGCGCGGGCCGGGGCGGTCACAGGTACTTCTTCCGCGCGGCCTCACGGTCGTGCTCAGCGAGCTGGGCGAGCATGTCGTTGTAGGTGTCGAAGGAGTCGTCGGCGCCGGTGTCCTGGGCGAAGTCGCTCACGGCGTTCTCGGCGCGGTCGTGGGCGAACCACTGCCCCGCCAGGGCGATCATCACGATGAACAGCGGGATCTCACCCAGGATCCACGTGATCTGCCCGGCCACGTTCTGGTCGGCCATCAGGTCGCCGACCCAGCTGATGTCGATCGCATGGTAGAAGTCGGCGCCGATCAGCGAGCGCGAACTCATGATGCCCACGGCGAACAGCGCGTGGAACGGCATGATGCTGATCACCAGCGCCAGCCGCACCAGGTGCGGCAGATCGTGCACGTGCTTGTCGACGCCGACGATCAGGCCGAAGAACAGGTATCCGGTCGCCAGGAAGTACAGCAGCATCAGCTGGTGCGCCCAGTGGTAGCGCATCAGCCACGGGAACAGCGGCGTGTAGTAGATCAGGAACAGGGATCCCACGTAGTTGAGCCACAGCACCGGCGGCGAGAAGACCCGCGCGAACGGCCGGTAGGCGCCGATAGCCTCGACCACCTCCGCCGGGCCGGCCAGGTCGCCGCTCCGGTCGAGGGACGCCTCGCGCAGCAGCGTCAGCGGCCCACCCAGGACGGCCAAAGCCGGCACCAGCATGTTCACCGTCATGTGGACGAACATGTGCCAGCTGTAGACGACCGTCGAGTACTCCCAGAACCCGGTCACGGCCAGGTAGAGCATGAGGGCCCAGGCGGCGGTCCAGGCGATGACGCGTCCGGGCGGCCAGTGCCCGCCGCGCCGCCGCACCTTGAGCACGCCCCATCCGTACGCCGCGAGCGCGCCGACCGACAGCACGATCCACAGCCAGTTCGGACGCCCCAGGCCCAGCAGGCGTGCCAGCGTGGCCGGGACGTCCATCTCGTAGCCGAGGTAGTTGATCTGGATGCTCTGGACGATCGTGAACCGCGGCGACGGCACGTGGTTCTCCGCCGTCGCCAGGGCCAGCGCGAGCACCAGCAGGACGCCGTCGCGCACCACGGACGCCAGCGCCCGCCTGGTCTGCCACTCCCGGGTCAGCGCCCGGACGGCCCAGCTGAACAAAAGGGCGACCAGCACGTCGGCCTGGGCGATCACGACCCACCCGTAGAGGTCTTCGTCGGGACGCCGTCCGGCCAGTTGCTGCCAGGCGACGACCGCGAGACCGGCCCCGGCCGCGAGAACCAGGGGCGGCACGACCCGGTGGTAGCGGCGAACCCGGCGCGCGAGGTCGGCCGGGCCATCGGCGTCCCCCTGCAGGATGACGGCGACCGCGAACGTCACCAGCGGCACCAGCGCGAGGGTGTGCCAGACGGCGGCGTCCGTGGCCCAGTCGTGGTTCAGTCCCACCGTGACGTTGCCGGTGACGGCGACAAAGACGAGCGCGAGCGTGCCGGCGATCAGCGAGAGCGCGAAGGCGGCGACGCGGCGGGCGGCGTACCCGGCGACCGAACAGGCGGCTGCGACAAGGGCGGACAGCAGCCAGGCCAGGCCCGAGGGGGTGGAGGTCTGGAAGTCCCACCAGGCGGCGGGACGCAGGGTGTAAGCGAGCGGGACGCCGTTGACGTACGCCGAGTTCGCGAACGTCTGCAGCACGGACGCCCACAGCCACACCTGCCCGGTGTGGGCGGCGATGCGGGCCAGGCGGGTGCCCTCGTCGGAGAGGGCGTGTCCGTCGTCCCAGCGGGAGAAGAACAGGATGCCCGCGAAGCAGCCGAGCGTGGCGGCCGCGCCAAGGCGGGCGGCGAGGTCGCCGAGGAGCGAGACGTAGGTGGTGAAGGCGTCGGCCTGGAGGCGTCCGGGCAGGGGGGCGCGTCCGGCGAGCTCGTGTCCCACCAGGAGGACGCCGACCACCGCGACGGCCAGCGCGAGCCCCAGCGCCAGCCCGGCCGAGCGGGGGATCCGCGGCCGAGCCGAGGGCGTCCGGACGGCCGGGGTGCGCGACGGCATCCGCGCGTCCGTCGGGTCCTGCGTGCTCGTCAACGCTCGCTCCTGTCTGTGGCCGCTGCCCGCCATTCTGCCTCGCCGAGGTGCGGTGTCCCACGGCGTTCGGCGCCGGGCCGTCGCGCAGGGTCGGCTGCGTCCGGCAAGAGGTTGAAGATTCAATCAAATGGGGTATGATTGAAACATGAACGATCATGAATCCGTGCGGGACGCCGGGGGTGTCCGGCAGCCGGCGCTCTACCTGTCCCATGGCGCGCCGCCGCTGGCCGACGACCGGGTGTGGACCGCCCAGCTGCGCGCCTGGGGGGCGGGGTTGGGCAAGCCGAAGAACGTGCTGATGGTGTCGGCGCACTGGGAGAACGCCCCGATCGCTGTCAGTTCGACGACGCCCGGCACGCCGCTCGTCTACGACTTCTGGGGCTTCCCGCAGCACTACTACGAGGTCACCTACGACGCGCCGGTCGCGCCCGACCTGGCCCGCGACATCGACCGGCTGCTCGGCGGCGGCCTCCACCAGGACCCCTCCCGCGGGCTCGACCACGGGGCGTACGTCCCGCTCGTGGAGTTGTTCCCGGACGCCGACGTGCCGGTCCTGCAGCTGTCGCTGCCCACGCTGGCACCGGCCGAGTTGGTCGAACTCGGACGCCGTCTCGCGCCCCTGCGCGACGAGGGCACGCTGATCATCGGCTCGGGTTTCACCACCCACAATCTGCGCTGGTTCGGCGGCATGTCCGCCGACCCGGACGCCACGCCGCCCACCCCGAGCGCCGAGTTCGACGCCTGGGCCGCCGAGACGGTCGCCGCCCGCGACCTGGACGCCCTCGTCGACTTCGCCCGCGTCGCGCCGGCCGCCCGGCAGGCCCACCCGCGCACCGAGCACTGGGTGCCGCTGTACGTGGTCCTGGGGGCCGCCGAGGCGTCCGGGCTGGAGAACTCCTCGGTGGTGGACGGGTTCTGGTACGGCCTGTCGAAGCGGTCCTGGCAGTTCGCCTGACCGCTCGATCTGTGCAATAAATTTCGCGGTGGGGCCCGCGCGTCTGTGCAATACGTTTCGCCGGAAGACGGCGAATTTCATTGCACAGATCGCAGCGGGTGGCCAATTTCATTGCACCGATCGCCCGAGTCGACCGGGGTCCCCGCACGCGGAATACCGGACGCCCACGCGTAGTTGAGTCTGGTGAACTCAACTTCCTCGTACTAGCCTGGCGGCTAGGACGCATGCACGAGAGGCCACAGCGTGGACACCGCGAAACTCACCACCAAGAGCCGGGACGCCGTCTCGGCCGCCCTGCGGGGCGCACTCACCAACGGCAACCCCAGCGCCGAGCCCAGCCACCTGCTGCACGCGATGCTGCTGGTGCCCGACAACACGGTCGGGGCCCTGCTGCAGGCGGTCGGCGCCGATCCGGGCGCGATCGACGCCGCGGCCCAGGCCGCGATCAAGAAGCTGCCCAGCTCCACCGGCTCCTCGGTGCAGCAGCCGCAGCTGTCCGGCTCGTTCGCGCGCGTCCTGGCCGACGCCGAGACCCGCGCCGAGTCGATGGGCGACCAGTTCGTCGCCACCGAGCACCTGCTGATCGCGTTGGCTGCGGTCGACTCCGACGTCAAGCCCCAACTCTCCAAGGCCGGTGTCACCCCCGACAAGCTCACCCTCGCCTTCAACGAGCGCCGCGGGGGCAAGAGGGTGACGTCCGAGGCGGCCGAGGGCGGCGAGTCGGCCCTCGACAAGTACTCGATCGACCTCACCGAACGCGCCCGCGAGGGCAAGCTCGACCCCGTCATCGGACGCGACGCCGAGATCCGCCGCGTCGTCCAGGTGCTGAGTCGCCGTACGAAGAACAACCCGGTGCTCATCGGCGAGCCCGGCGTCGGCAAGACCGCCGTCGTCGAGGGCCTCGCCCAGCGCGTCGTGGCGGGCGACGTCCCCGACTCCCTCAAGGGGCGCCGCGTCGTCTCCCTCGATCTCGGCAGCATGGTCGCCGGCGCCAAGTACCGCGGCGAGTTCGAGGAGCGCCTCAAGGCCGTCCTGGGCGAGATCAAGGACGCCGAGGGCCAGGTCATCACGTTCATCGACGAGCTGCACACCGTGGTCGGCGCGGGGGCGTCCGAGGGCGCGATGGACGCCTCGAACATGCTCAAGCCCATGCTCGCCCGCGGCGAGCTGCGCATGATCGGCGCGACCACCCTCGACGAGTACCGCGAGCGCATCGAGAAGGACCCGGCACTCGAGCGCCGCTTCCAGCAGGTCTACGTGGGCGAGCCGTCCGTGGCCGACACGGTCGCGATCCTGCGCGGTCTGCGCGAGCGCTACGAGGCCCACCACAAGGTGCGCATCACCGACCAGGCGCTGGTTGCGGCAGCGTCCCTGTCGAACCGCTACATCACGGGACGCCAGCTGCCCGACAAGGCCATCGACCTGATCGACGAGGCGGCATCCCGGCTGCGCATGGAGATCGACTCCAGCCCCGAGGAGATCGACACCCTCCGCCGGCAGGTCGACCGCCTGACCATGGAGCAGTTCGCCCTTGAGAAGGAGGACGACCCGGCGTCCAAGGACCGTCTGGCCCGCCTGCAGGCCGAACTGGCCGACACCGAGGAGCGCCTCCGCGGCCTCGAGGGACGCTGGGAGGCCGAGAAGTCGAGCCTGAACCGCGTCGGCGACCTCAAGGCCCAGATCGACGAGCTGCGTACCGAGGCCGAGCGGCATCAGCGCGAGGGCAACTTCGCGAAGGCGTCCGAGGTGCTGTACGGCCGCATCCCGGCTCTCGAGCGTGAACTGGACGCCGCGGCGTCCGCCGAGAACACCGCCAGCATGGTCAGCGAGGAGGTCGGCGCGAACGACGTGGCCGAGGTCGTCAGCTCGTGGACCGGCATCCCGGTCGGCAAGATGATGGAGGGCGAGTCCGACAAGCTGCTGCGGATGGAGTCCGTCATCGGGCAGCGGCTGATCGGCCAGGCCACGGCGGTCGAGGCCGTCGCGGACGCCGTCCGCCGTAGCCGCGCCGGCATCTCCGACCCGAACCGGCCGATCGGCTCGTTCCTGTTCCTGGGCCCGACCGGCGTCGGCAAGACCGAGTTGGCGCGCGCGCTGGCCGAGTTCCTGTTCGACGACGAGGCCGCGATGGTCCGGATCGACATGAGCGAGTACGGCGAGAAGCACACGGTCAGCCGGCTCGTCGGCGCCCCGCCCGGCTACATCGGCTACGAGGAGGGCGGCCAGCTGACCGAGGCCGTGCGGCGGCGTCCGTACTCGGTCGTGCTGCTCGACGAGGTCGAGAAGGCCCACCCGGACGTCTTCAACATCCTGCTGCAGGTGCTCGACGACGGACGCCTCACCGACGGCCAGGGCCGC
>DAIRTI010000068.1:0-15823 GCA_036803965.1 Propioniciclava sp. | reverse complement strand
GGGGCGCACGCGGTCTGCTGCTCGGTGACGACGGCCTGCAGCTTGGCCAGGGACGTCTGCAACGCGACCAGGTAGGCCGGCTGCTCGGTGGTCGCCGTCCCTGTTCCGGTTCCGGACGCTGCCCCGCCGGTCCCGCTCGCACCGGCCGCCGGAGACGTCGTCGACGCTCCTGCACCGCTCAGCCCGCTGGGCAGGCTCGCCGCGGACCCGCCGTTGTCGAAGGCGACCTGGTCGGCGTCCGAGACGGCCCTGGCCTGCGCGAGCTGCGCCTGAGCCTGCAGCAGGCTGACCTGCAGCGGCGCGGTGTCGACCTGGGCGAGCTGCTGGCCCTTGGTCACCTGGTCGCCGACCTTGACCGCCAGCGCCGTGACGGTGCCGGCGGAGTCGAACGTCAGGTCGCTCTGCCCGCTGCGGGTCACCACCCCGGACGCCGAGAACACCTGGGTGATCGTGCCGCGCGCGGCGATCGCGGTCGTGTAGTTGACCAGGCGCGGGCGGCTGGCGACGGCGTACGCGGTGCCGCCGGCGAGCAGGGCCACGGCGACGCCGCCGGCAACGATCGTCCGGGCTCTCATCACTCGCTCCTCAGCGCGTCGATCGGGGCCAGCCTCGCGGCCCGGGTGGCGGGGTAGACGCCCGCGACGAGCCCTACCGTCAGCGAGACGGCCAGCGCGAGCAGGGTCGCGGGCACCGACACCGACACGTTGATGCCCAGCACCGGCGTCAGGATCGCGCAGCCGATGATGCCCAGCGCGACCCCCAGTGCCCCGCCGAGCAGGCCGAGGATCGCCGCCTCCACGAGGAACTGCCGCCGGATCAGCGCCGGCGTCGCGCCGAGGGCCTTGCGCAGGCCGATCTCGCGGATCCGCTCGCTGACCGAGACCAGCATGATGTTCATGACGCCGATGCCGCCGACCAGCAGCGAGATGCCCGCGATGCTCGACAGCAGCGTCGTCAGGACGCTCGTCGTCTCGTTCAGCGCGCTCATCAACGCCTGGAACGTCAGGATCGAGAAGTCCTGGTTGGCCACGGTCGTCGCGTGGTTCGCGATCAGCGCCTGGGTGATCTCCTGGTGGGCGGCGGCGATCGAGCCGGCGTCCCTGGCCCCCACGTAGATCGCGTTGACCGCACGTGCGTTGGTGCTCGCCGACAGCCGGGACGCGAACGTGCTGATCGGCACGACGATCGTGTCGTCGTCGTTGGACACCGAGCTGCTGCCCACCGACGCCAGCACGCCGACGACCGTGAACTGGTGGTCGTTGATCGTGATCCGCTCGCCGACGGCGGGGGTGTCCTTGAACAGGCTCTGCGCGGTGGCAGGCCCGAGGACGGCGACCGTCTCGCCGCGGTCCTGCTCGTCGGCGGTGAAGAACCGACCTGCGCCCAGCTCGCGGGAGCGCACGGTCTGCCACGCGACGTTCGTGCCGGTGATCATCGTCGTCCAGTTGCTGGTGCCCCACTTAGCCGCGCCCGAGGTCGACACGATCGGCGCCACCCCGGCCACGTCGGGCGCGACCGCCGGGTCGGCGATGGTCGCCGCGTCGTCGAGGGTGAGGCTGCCGCCCGCGGACGCCGACCGCACCCCGCTCAGCGACGTCGAGGAGCCGGGCATGACGATCAGCAGGTTCGACCCGAGCTTGTTGATCTGGTCGTTGATCGACCCCTTGGCGCCTTCGCCGAGGCCGACCACGAGCATCACGGCGGCGATGCCGATCAGGATGCCCAGCATCGTCAGCAGCGACCGCAGCCGGCGTCCGTTGAGCGCCTCCAGCGCCGTGCGCAGGGTCTCACTCCAGTTCACCGGACGCCCCCGCCCCCGAACACGCCGGCACTGAGCAGGCCGTCGTCGATGCGCCAGGCGATCGCGGCCCGGGAAGCCACGTCGTGTTCGTGGGTGATCAGGACGATCGTGCGTCCCGCCTCGTGCAGCTCGTCGAAGAGGGCCAGCACGTCGTGCGTCGAGACCGAGTCGAGGTTGCCGGTCGGCTCATCGGCCAGGATCAGCGTCGGCTCGGTCACCAGCGCCCGGGCCACCGACACCCGCTGCTGCTGGCCGCCGGAAAGCTCGCCCGGACGGTGCTCCATGCGGTCGCCGAGCCCGACCCGCTCCAGCGCCTCCTCGGCGCGGGCGCGCCGCTCGGGGCGGGGCACCCCGGCGTACATCAGCGGCAGTTCGACGTTGCGCAGCGCGGTCATGGACGCCAGCAGGTTGAACTGCTGGAACACGAAGCCGATCTCCCGGTTGCGGATCTCTGCGAGGCGCTTCTCCTTCATCTGCGCGACCTCGGCGCCGTTCAGCAGATAGCTGCCCGAGGTCGGCACGTCCAGGCAGCCGATGATGTGCATGAGCGTCGATTTGCCCGACCCCGACGGGCCCATGATCGCGACGTAGTCGCCGGCGTGCACCTCCAGGTCGATGCCCCGCAGCGCCTCGACCTTGAAGGCGCCGGTGTCGTAGGTCTTGCGGACGTCCACCATCCGCAGCAGCGGCTGCCGTTCGGCGCCGGCCGTGGGGGAGCCCATGACGTCGGGGACGGCCATCGTGCTCACCTCGTCGCGGACGCGCTCGGCGAGGCGGAGCGCGGGAACATCGGCGGCGTGGTCTTGACGACCTGGGCCTTCGGCACCTGGATCCTGTCGCCCTCGGCCAGGCCGGAGACGATCTCGACCGCGGAGGCGAACCGGCGTCCGATCGTGACGGTCTTGACGACGACCCCGGCGTCCGTGACCGCCTCGACCGTGGAGACCCCATTCGCCGTCGTGACCGCGGCGATCGGCACGGTCAGCACGTCGGAGTGGGTGCCGGTCGTGACGACGGCGTCCGCGCTGGAACCCGAGAACAGGCGCGCTCCGGCGTCCGTGACCTTGATGGTGACCGGGAAGGTGGCGGTCGCCCCGGCGTTCTGGGTGGCGACGATGCCGACGGTGTCGACGATCCCATGGACGGTCGTCGAGGTGCCGGTCGGCGTGATCTCGGCCTCCTGGCCGGCTCTGATCGAGGGCAGGTCGGCGGTGCCGACCGACGCGTTGAGCTGCCAGGCATCGGTCGAGATCACCACGATCGAACTCGCGGCGTTCGCGCTCGTGCCCGACGAGCCGGTCAGCGCGATGCCGCCCAGGCCTGACAGCCCGGACGCCGCCGCCGAGACCGCGGACGAGCCGGTGCCCGACACCTGGTCGCCGACCGAGTAGCCCACCTTCGCGATCGTGCCGCTCAGCGGGGAGACCAGGGTCGCGTCGGCCAGCCGGTTGCGGGCGTTCGCCAGGGACGCCTCTGCCGACCGCACGGACGCCCGGGCCGCCTCGAGCTGGGCGTCGGACGCGCCGGAGGTGTCGCGCACCGTGTTGAGCTGGGCGCGGGCGGCGGACAGGTTGGCGTCGGCGAGGGCCACGGCGTCCGAGAGGTCGCGGGTGTCGACGTGCGCGAGGGCGTCCCCCTTGACGACGGCGTCGCCGACCTTGACGCCGATCTCGTTGATCGTTCCGGGCACCTTGAACGCGGCGTTCGCCTGCTCCTGCGGATAGATCGTGCCGGCGAGGGAGACCGTGTCGTTCTGGGTGGTCCGGGTCACCGTGAAGACCTCGTAATCGGTCTGCGGGGCCGCCGGCCGCGTCGCGAACCACGCGCCGACAAGGCCGATTACCACGAGGACCGCGCCGATCCCGAGCACCCAGCGCAGGCGCGACGATTGAGCTCGTCCGGTAGCGGCCATGCGATGCTCCATTCCCTCACAGCGTGGCCATGCTAGTTGTGGGGCCAAGGTGGGCCGGTGCACAGGCGGTCCGGCCGACCGCCCGACGACGGCCGGAAATAGGATGACGCGCATGAGCCGCATCGCCACCCGGGCCGGACGCCTGGCCCGCGCGGGGTTCGCCAACCCGACGGCGGTCGCGGCCGTCCTGGAGTCCTGGAACAGCGTCCTGGGCCCGGACGCCGATCGTCTCGACACGCTCGTGGCCGAGCTGGCCGAGAGCCCTGACCCGGACATCGCGCTGGGTGCCTTCGACCGCCTGGCCCAGGACGCGCCCGACGCTTTCGGACGCCTCGTGCGCGACCCGGTCCTGGCCACCCGCGCGGCGCGGGTGCTGGGGACGTCGATCGCGTTCGCGCAGCACGTCGCGGCGCACCCGGGTGACCTGGACGTGCTGGCCGGCGACGTCTCGGCCCGCGATGCCGCCGCCCTGCGCGCCGAACTGCTGGCCTCGGTCGGGGCGGACCCTTCGTCTCGGGCCCCCGTGGCGACCGGGGACGCCGACGGCCTCCGCCTGGCCTATCGGCGCGCCCTGCTGCGCACGACCGCGCGAGACCTGACGGCGTCCGACCCGGCGGAGGCGGTGCCCGGGATCGCGGCGGAGCTGTCCGATCTCGCGGACGCCGTCGTCGAGGCCGGCCTCGCCCTCGCCCGGGCGGAGGTGCCCGGCTGGGAGGCCGTGCGCCTCGGGGTGGTCGCCCTAGGCAAGTGCGGCGCCCGCGAACTCAACTACGTCTCCGACGTCGACGTCCTCTACGTGGCCGAGCCAGCGCCGGGGCCCGACGGACAACCGGCGGCGTCGGCGTCCGAGGCGATCGCGGTGGCGACTCGCCTGGTCGCCAGCCTCTCGCGGGTCACCTCGGCGCACTCCGCCGCGGGCACGATCTGGCAGCTGGACGCCGCCCTGCGGCCCGAGGGCAAGGCCGGGCCCCTGGTGCGGACGCTCGCCAGCATGGAGGCGTACTACTCCCGCTGGGCCAAGGACTGGGAGTTCCAGGCGATGCTGAAGGCGCGTCCGATGGCGGGCGACTTAGGGCTGGCCCATGCGTTCGTCGACATGGTGGCCCCGCTGGTCTGGGCGGTCGGCGGGCACGACGACTTCGTTCCCGCAGTGCAGGCGATGCGCCGCCGGGTCATCTCGCTCATCCCGGCCAAGGAGGCCGACGCCGAGATCAAGCTGGGCGCCGGAGGGCTGCGCGACACCGAGTTCAGCGTCCAGTTGCTGCAGCTGGTGCACGGCCGCTCCGACGAGCGGTTGCGGCTACGCGGCACGTTCGAGGGCCTGGACGCCCTGGTTGCGTTCGGCTACGTCGGACGCGAGGACGGCTCCCGGCTCGGCGCCGCGTACCGCTTCCAGCGCGCGCTGGAGCACCGGGTGCAGTTGGCCCACCTGCGCCGGACGCACCTCGTGCCCGTTGACGCTGGGGCTCGCCGGCGCATCGCCCGCAGCCTGGGTCTCGCCGATGCGGACGCCCTCGACGAGGCCTACCACGCGTCCAAGCGGCGGGTCCTGTCGCTGCACCAGAGGTTGTTCTACTCGCCGCTGCTGGAGGCGGTGGCGCGGATCCCGTCCGAGGCGGTGCGGCTCACGTCCGAGAGCGCCGAGACGCGGCTGCGGGCGCTCGGCTACCGCGACCCGAAGGCGGCCCTGCGCCACCTCGAGGCCCTGACCCAGGGCGTCACCCGGCAGGCCGAGATCCAGCGGCAGCTGCTGCCCGCGATGCTCGGCTGGTTCGCCGGCGGACCCAACCCCGACCACGGCCTGCTGGCGTTCCGGCAGGTGTCGGAGGCGCTGGGCAAGACCTCCTGGTACCTGCGCGCACTGCGCGACGAGGGGGCGATGGCTGAGAACCTGGCCCGGGTGCTGGCATCCAGTCGGTACGCCGTCGACCTGCTGCTGCGCGCGCCCCAGTCGGTGCAGCTGCTCGCCGAGCCCGAGCGGATCCGTCCGCGGACCGCCGAGCAGATCACGCACGAGATGCGGGCCTCGGCGCGGCGGCACTCCGAGTTGGAGAAGGCCGTCGGGGCGATCCGGGCCGTCCGGCGCGAGGAACTGCTGCGCCTGGCGATGGGCGACCTGCTCGGCGAGATTCAGGTGGACGCCCTCGGCGCCGGGTTGTCCGACGTCACGTCGGCGACGATCGATGCTGCGCTGGAGGTGGCTTCCCGGGGCGTGGACGGGCTTCCCCCTTTGGCCATCATCGCGATGGGGCGCTGGGGTGGGCGCGAGCTCTCGTACAGCTCGGACGCCGACGCCATATTCGTCATCGCCGACACCGACGACCCGGACGCCACCCGTGCGGCCCTGTCGGCCATCGGGACGCTGCGTCGGTTGCTGGCCCAGCCCGGGCCCGACCCCGCGCTCGAGATCGATGTCGACCTGCGCCCGGAGGGCAAGGGTGGGCCCATGGTGCGGACGCTGTCCTCGTATCGCGCCTACTACGCCAAATGGGCGTCCACGTGGGAGTCGCAGGCGTTGCTGCGCGCCGGGGTGGGGGCCGGAGACCGGGAGTTGGGTGCCGAGTTCCTGGCCGACGTGGACGTGGTGCGCTACCCGGCCGACGGTCTGACCGCGAGGCAGTTGGGTGAGATCCGCCGGCTCAAGGCGCGCATGGAGGCCGAGCGCATGCCCCGCGGCACCGACCCCAAACGCAACGTCAAGCTGGGGCCGGGCGGGCTGTCCGACGTCGAGTGGGTCGTCCAGTTGCTGCAGCTGCGGCACGCGGACGCCGAGCCGTCCCTGCGCACGACCACGACGTTGGGGGCGCTGGCGGCCGAGTTGGAGGCGGGGCTCGTCGACCAGGCAGACGCCGCCTCGCTCGCCGAGGCCTGGCGTTGGGCGTCCCGGATCCGCAACGCGACCATGCTGCTGCGCGGCAAGGCCTCGGACGCCATCCCGGCCGACGTCCGCGAGCTGGCCCCGGTCTCCGAGCTCTTGGGGTATCCCAAGGGTTGTGCCTCGGAGTTCGTCGAGGACTGGCACCAGCGCGCCCGGGCCGCCCGCAAGGTGATGGACCGCCTCTTCTGGGATGCCTAGGCTGACGATCTGCTCGCACCTGTCCGGCTCACTCAGAGGCCCCGGCGGCGTCGATAGACTCGACGGCGATGTCCACAACGGAGTTACAGACCTCGTCCCGCCGGCTGACCGGCTGGGGACGGACCGCACCCTCGGCGTCCCAGGTTCTTTCGACACCGGACGCCGAACAGATCGTCCAGGCGGTGCGAAAAGCCGCCGAAGAGCGCACCCACGGTGGACGCGGCGTCCTCGCCCGGGGCCTGGGACGCTCCTACGGCGACGTCGCCCAGAACGGCGGCGGGCTGGTCGTCGACATGACGGCGCTGAACACGATCCACTCGATCGATCCGTCGAGCGCCGAGGTCGTCGCGGACGCCGGAGTCGACCTGGACGCCCTCATGAAGGCCGCGCTGCCCTACGGGCTTTGGGTGCCCGTGTTGCCCGGCACGCGGCAGGTCACGATCGGCGGGGCGATCGGCTGCGACGTCCACGGCAAGAACCACCACAGCGCCGGCAGCTTCGGCGACCACGTCGCGAGCCTCGACCTGCTGGTGGCCGACGGACGCGTCCTCACGCTGCGCCCCGAGGGCTCGCCGGACGACCCCGAAGCCGACCTGTTCTGGGCCACGGTCGGCGGCGTCGGGCTGACCGGCATCATCCTGCGCGCCACCCTGAAGATGACCCGCGTCGAGACGGCCTACTTCCTGGCCGACGGCGTCCGGACGAACACCCTCGACGAGACGATCGCGGCGCACACGGACGGGTCCGAGGCGAGGTACGCCTACAGCTCGGCCTGGTTCGACGCCATGTCGGCCCCGCCCAAGCTCGGCCGGGCGGCGATCTCACGGGGCAACCTGGCGACCCTGGCCGAACTCGAGCAGTACGCCCCGAAGCTCGCCCGCGACCCGCTGCACTTCTCGGGCAAGACGTTCCTCACGCTCCCCGACGTCTTCCCCAACGGCCTGGCCAACAAGCTCACCTTCGGCGCGCTGGGCGAGCTCTGGTACGCCAAGTCCGGCACCTACGCGCACAAGGTGCAGAGCCTCACCGGCTTCTACCACCCGCTCGACATGTTCGGCGAGTGGAACCGCGCCTACGGCTCCGACGGCTTCCTGCAGTACCAGTTCGTGGTGCCGCCCGAGGCGGTGGAGGAGTTCAAGCTGATCCTGCTCGACATCGCGGCGTCCGGGCACCACTCGTTCCTGAACGTGTTCAAGCTGTTCGGGCCGGGCAACCGCGCCCCGCTGTCGTATCCGATGGCCGGCTGGAACGTCTGCGTCGACTTCCCGATCCGCGCGGGCCTGAGTGAGTTCCTGACAAGCCTGGACGCCCGGATCCTCGAGTTCGGCGGACGCCTATACACCGCCAAGGACTCCCGCACCGACGCCGCGACCTTCCACGCGATGTACCCCCGCATCGGCGAGTGGCTCGCCACTCGCCGCTCGATCGACCCCGACGGCGTCTTCGTCTCCGACCTCGCCCGCCGCCTCGAACTCGTCTAGCCACCCCGAACCGTCCTAGGAGCACGCCATGATCAACGCCGTCGGCGACCCGCAGAAGATCCTCCTGCTGGGGGGCACGTCCGAGATCGGGCTCGCGATCGTCGGCGAGTACCTGGCGCACGCGCCGGCGTCCGTCGTGCTGGCGTGCCAGCCCGGCGATCCCGAGGTCGAGAACGCCAAGGCCCTGCTGCGGGCGGCCGGCGCCAAGGACGTCCTCGTCCTCGAGTTCGACGCGACCCGCACCGAGACCCACGCCGGCGTCCTGGACGCCGCCTGGGCCGGCGGCGACGTCGACCTCGCGATCGTGGCCTTCGGCCTGCTCGGGGACGCCGAGGAGCTCTGGCAGGACCACGACGCCGCCGTCACCGCGGTCGACGTGAACTTCACCGGGGCCGTGAGCGTCGGCGTCCTGCTGGGGCAGAAGATGCGCGCCCAGGGCTACGGGCAGATCGTCGCGATGAGTTCTGCGGCAGGCCAGAAGGTGCGGCGGTCGAACTTCGTCTACGGGGCCACCAAGGCCGGCCTGGACGGCTTCTACGTCAACCTGGGCCAGGCACTGGAAGAGGCCGGCGTCGGCGTCCTCGTCGTGCGGCCCGGCCAGGTGCGCACACGCATGTCGGCCGGCGTGAAGGAGGCCCCCCTGACCGTCAACAAGGAGGACGTCGCCAAGCTCGTCTACGACGGCGTCCGGCGCCACAAGGCGGTCGTGTGGGCCCCGCCGGCCTTCGAGGCGGTCATGCTCGTGCTGCGGCACATCCCCGGCCCGATCTTCCGTCGGCTGCCCATCTAGGTTCCGGACGCCCAAGCGCACCAACGGCGTCCCAACCGAAAGCGAGTGGACGCCCAGGGGCACCATCGGCGTCCCGAGGGGTGGGCGGCCGTCTTGAGGAACGGCCGGCGTGCCAGCATCGCCGCGGCGCCGAGTCGAAGGAGATGCGCGCGATGTCGAAGGTGACGTTCTACGGCGGAGAGCAGTACCCGCTCGAGATGCACAAGGTCCGGATCATCCAGAAGCTCAACCTCCTGCCCATCGAGGAGCGGCTGAAGGCCGCCGAGGCGGCCGGCCACAACACGTTCCTGCTGCAGAACGCCGACGTCTTCCTCGACATGCTCACCGACTCGGGTGTCAACGCGATGAGCCAGGAGCAGCAGGCGGCGATGTTCCGCGCCGATGACGCGTACGCCGGTTCGGCGACGTTCACGCGGCTGCACGAGAAGGTCGTCGAGGTCTTCGGCCTGCCCTACTTCCTGCCGACCCACCAGGGTCGCGCGGCCGAGCACATCATCTCGACGGTGCTTGTCAGGCCCGGGATGTTCGTCCCGATGAACTACCACTTCACGACATCGAAGGCGCACGTGGTCGCCAACGGCGGCGAGGTGCTCGAGCTGATTCACGCCGAGGGGCTCGCGGTCACCAGCAGCCACCCGTTCAAGGGCGACATGGACACCGAGGCCCTGCGCGACCTGATCGCCGCCGAGGGCTCGGACGCCATCGCGTACGTCCGCATCGAGGCCGGCACCAACCTGATCGGCGGGCAGCCGGTGTCGCTGGCCAACATGCAGGAGGTGTCGGGGATCTGCCACAGCCACGGCATCCCGCTCGTCATGGACGCCTCGCTGATCGCCGACAACCTGTACTTCGCGAAGGTGCGCGAGGAGCAGTGCTGCGGCATGGAGATCCGCGACATCATGCGCGCGATGTGCGACCTGTTCGACATCGTCTACTTCTCGGCGCGCAAGGTCGGCTTCGGACGCGGCGGCGGCATCTGCGTCCGCGACTCCGACACGTTCCACAAGCTGCGCGAGCTGGTGCCGCTGTTCGAGGGCTTCCTGACCTACGGCGGCATGAGCGTCCGGGAGATGGAGGCCATCACGGTCGGCCTCGACGAGACCCTCGACCTCGACATGATCAACCAGGGGCCCCTGTTCATCGACTACATGGTGCGCGAGCTCGACAAGCGCGGCGTCCCCGTGATCACGCCGCCCGGCGGGCTCGGCGCGCACATCGACGCCCTGCGGTTCCTCGACCACGTGCCCCAGGCCCAGTACCCGGCGGCGGCGCTGGCGTCCGCGTTGTACGTCGCGTCGGGTGTGCGGGGCATGGAGCGCGGCACGATGTCGGAGCAGCGAAACGCCGACGGCTCGGAGCCGCTGGCGCACATGGAGCTCGTCCGGCTCGCGCTGCCGCGCCGCGTGTTCACGCTGTCGCAGGTCAACTACGCGATCGACCGCCTCGACTGGCTCTATCAGAACCGGCGGATCGTCGGCGGTATGCACTTCGTCGAGGAGCCCGAGATCCTGCGGTTCTTCTTCGGACGCCTCGCGCCCAACTCCGACTGGCCGACCCGGCTCGTGGAGGCCTTCCGGGCCGACTTCGGCGATTCCCTCTGAGCGGCGCACCCTAGGCTGAGCGGCATGATTCCGATCGTCGTCGATGCTTCCTGGCTGTCCGAACACCCCGAGGCCGTGATCGCGGACGTCCGCTGGTACATGGACGGGTCCGACACCCACGCGGCCTACCGGGCCGGCCATCTGCCCGGAGCGGTCTACGTCAACCTCGACCGGTACCTGGCTGCGACGCCGTCGCCGGCGCTCGGACGCCACCCGCTGCCCGACCCCGCGGTGTTCGCCGAGGGCATGAAGGCCGCGGGCATCGGCGACGGCGCGATCGTGGTCGCGTACGACGACACCGGCGGCACGACGGCCGGACGCCTCGTCTGGCTGCTGCGGTCGATCGGCGAGGACGCCGCCCTGCTCGACGGCGGCCTGAACGCCTGGCAGGGGCCGGTCGACACCGACGAGGTCGTCCCGACGCCGGCCGCCACGTTCACGCCGCGGCCCTGGCCGGCGTCCGGGATCGCGACGATCGACGAGGCCGCGTGCGGCGACTACATCGTCCTGGACGCCCGCGCCCCCGAGCGCTATCGCGGCGAGATCGAGCCGATCGACGCCCGGCCCGGGCACATCCCGGGCGCGCTCAACGCCTGGTTCGGAGCCAACCAGAACGACGACCAGACGTATCGCACGCCCGAGGAACTCCGCGCCCACTACGCCACGCTCGGCGTCACGGACGCCGCTGGCGTGATCGTCTACTGCGGCTCAGGCGTCACCGGCTGCCACGACGTGATTGCGCTGGAGTACGCCGGGCTGGGCCAGCCCCGCATCTACTCGGGCTCGTGGTCGCAGTACGCCGCCACCGACCGCCCGGCGGCCACCGGACCCGAGCCGGGCGAACGGCCGCGGGCGGGCGTCCGCTGACGTACGTGGGGGCGTCCGAGACGACACTGGTCAGCCGCGGGCGTGTGGCGACGGCGTCCGCGGAGACCGGGCTCTCGCCGCAGGCGCGCTGGCTGTTCGTCGCGCTGGCGCTGCTGGCGGTGGCGACGATCCTGCCCGAGGTGCGCAGCGCCAACGACGCCAGCCGGATGGCCCTGACCCAGGCGCTCGTCGAGCACCGCAGCCTGATCATCGACCAGAGCGTCTTCGTGCAGTGGGAGGACAAGAGCTGGGTCAACGGCCACTTCTACAGCGACAAGCCCGCCCTGCCGTCGTTGCTCGCCGCGGTGGTGTATTGGCCGATCCATGCGCTCGGCATCCGGCTCGATTTCGGGGTCAACTTCGCCTACTTCCTGATCGTGCTGCTGGTGTCGAAGACGTCCTGGCTGGGCGGCGCGTTCGCGTTCTACAAGGGGCTTCGCTTCGTCGACGTGCCCGAGTCCGGACGCCTGGGTGCCACGATCGCTCTCGCCGCCGGCTCGCTCTACCTCAGCTACAGCGCGGCGTTCAGCAACCACGGGCTGGCGGCGTCCTGGGTGGCGATCGGCTGGTACTTCTACCTGCGCGCGGTGCACACGGATGCTGTCCGGTCGTCCCTGGCCTGGGCGGGTCTGTGGCTGGGACTCGCCGGCGCCGCCGACTTCCCCGTGCTGGTCTACGCCGCGGGCGTCGGGGCGCTGGTGCTGTTCGACGGACGCCTCCGGCGCGGCCTGGTCGGCTATGTGGTGGGGGTCGTGGTGGCGATGCTGCCGGGCACGATCGTCAACTACCTGGTCTCGGGCAGCGTCGTCCCGCTGACGCTGGTCGCCGACTACTACCTGTGGCCCGGCTCGCCCTGGACCCGCGACGAGCTGACCGGCGCGTCCCGCTTCACGGGTGGCGAGCTGGTGCGCTACGCGATCGGCTGCCTGGTGGGGCCGCGGGGCTTCCTGGTTTACAACCCGCTGCTGGTGCCGGCCCTGGCCATCGCGTTCGGACGCCTCGCGGGCCTTGCCGGGACGAGCGGAACGCGCCGGCCTCCGTTCGCGCGGGAGGCGGCCATGGTGCTGGCCTGCACGGCAGTCCTGTGGGGCTACTACATCGCGTCCTCGACGAACTACAGCGGCTACAGCTACAGCGTCCGGTGGTTCGTGCCGTCGCTGCCACTGCTGCTGTGGTTCCTGGCGTTCGCCTGGCGGTCGTGGGGACGCCCCTGGCAGGCCGTGTTCGCGGTGCTGTTCGCGGCGTCCGCGGTGATCGCCCTGGTGGGCTGCCTGAACCCGTGGTCGAACCTGTCGGTGAGCCAGATCCCGTTCACCGCCAACCTCATCGAGCACTGGCCCCAGCTGGGCGACCTGCTGCCCCGTTAGCTCGAACGCAGACGTCCCAGCCGCCGGACCGCCTCGGCCAGCGTGTCGTCGGTCTTGCAGTACGCGAACCGGACCAGGGTGCGCAGGTCGGTGCGGCCGGGTCCGCAGAAGGCCGTGACCGGGATGGCCACGACCCCGCAGCGCTCGGGCAGTTCGGCGCAGAACGTGCCGGCGTCGGTGGCGCCGAGCGGGGCGGCGTCCACGATGACGAAGTAGCCGGCGTCCGGGACGGCGACCTCGAACCCGACGCCGGCCAGCGCCTCGCACAGGACGTCGCGACGCGCCCGCAGGCCGCCCGCGATGCGGGCGTAGACGTCGTCGCCCAGCCGCAGGCCGGTCGCGATCGCGGGCTGCAGCGGCGCCCCGTTGACGTAGGTCAGCCACTGCTTCATGCCGATGACGGCCTCGATGAGCTCGGCGGGCCCGGTGATCCAGCCGCACTTCCAGCCGGTGACCGAGAACGTCTTGCCGCCGGAGCCGATCATGAGCGTCCGCTCGGGGGCGAACGCGGCCATCGGCCGGTGCGGGACACCGAACGTCAGGTGCTCGTACACCTCGTCGGAGACCACGATCGCGTTGTACTGCCTGGCCAGCTCGGCGATCAGCGCGAGCGTGGCGTCGCGGGTGATCGTGCCGGTCGGGTTGTGCGGGGTGTTGACGACGATCATCCGGGTGCGCTCGCTGCAGGCCCGGCGCAGGTCGTCCGGGTCCAGGACGAACGTCGCGCCCTCGGCGTCCGAACCCGGACGCCACCGCAGCGGCACGTTCACCTGGACGCCGCCCGCCCGCCCGATGTCGGCCGCGTAGGCGTCGTAGTAGGGCTCGAAGCAGACGACCTCGTCGCCGGGGCGGACGAGCGCCAGGAAGATCGCGGCGAGCGCCTCGGTCGCGCCGGCGGTGACGAGGATCTCGGACGCCGGTTCAAGCCGGAAGCCGTAGAAGCGCTCGTGGTGCTCGGCGATGGCGTCCAGGAGTTCGGGGACGCCGCGACCGGGCGGGTACTGGTTGCGTCCGGCGAGGACGGCCGCCGCGGCGGCGTCCAGGACCTCCTGCGGCCCCGCGTAGTCGGGGAAGCCCTGGCCCAGGTTGACCGAGCCGGTCGCGACCGCCATCGCGCTGGCTTCGGCGAACACCGTCGGACGCCCCCGGCCCGAGGCGTCCAGCAGGCCGGTGGCGCGGGCGGCGTCCTGCCAGGGGCCGGAGGCGTCGACGGTGCGGGTCAGCTGGTGTTGGGTCACGGATGACCAAACTAGCCGCAGGAGGGGGCGTCCGAGGCCGATGCCGGCCCAGGGCTCACTCGACGGGGACCGGCACCGGCACGGCCGGACGCGACTTGGTCGACCGCGCCAGCGTGAAGGCCGCGGCGGCGATGATGCCGACGCCGACCCAGTAGGGCGCGGAGTGGCTGACGCCGTAGAACCAGCCCGCGATCAGCGGGGCGGTCATCTGGACGGCCGAGTTGAGCGAGCTCAGGCCTCCGGCCAGCCAGCCCTGCTCGTCCGCGCCGACCGAGGTGGACATGAGCCCGTCCAGGGCTGCGGTCATGCCGCCCTGGCCCGCGGCGAAGATGAGCCCGGCCGCGGCCAGGACGGCCGGCAGGGGCAGCAGGGCCGCCGCGAGGGCGAGCCCGGCGCAGCCGATGAGCTGACCGACCATGCCGCCGATCACGACGCCGCGCTCACCGAAGACCTTCAGCAGCCAGCCGAGCAGGACGCCCTGGATCAGGATGTCCAGCACCCCGATCACCGAGGTGAACAGTCCGACCTCGGTGGGACCCCAGGAGACGGTGTCCATCGCCAGCACCGTGATGTTGTTGGCGAAGAACGCGAACGGGATGGCGATCAGCGTGAATCCCACGAGCAGCGACCGCAGCTCGGGCCGCGCGAAGGCGTCCGCGATGACCTTGACCGGGTGCAGGGACTCGAGCTTGAGCTCCTTGGTACGGTTCGCGGCCGAGAGGCTCTCGGGCAGCACCAGCGCCGACAGGACGCCGATCAGCAACGCCACACCGGCGGTCGCGAACAGGGGAGCCGACAGGCTGATCGTGGCCAGGAAGCCGCCGATCGCCGGGCCGATCATGAACCCGACGCCCGAGAGCGCCCCGAGCAGGCCGTAGCGGCGGGCCCGCTGCTCGGGCGGGGTGATGTCGGCGACGTAGGCGAACATGACCGGCATGTCGCCGGCGGTGAGGCCGTCGATGACCCGCGACACGAGCAGCACCCACAGGGCGCCGCCGATGCCGAACATCACGAAGCCGGCCGCCGAGCCGAGCACGCTGATCACCAGGATCGGCTTGCGTCCGAAGCGGTCCGAGAGCGAGCCGAGGAACGGCGCAGCGACGAAGGCGCACAGGGCGTACACCGCCTCGAGGACGCCCACCCACAGCGCCAGCGACGACTCGGGCACGTATCCGGCGATGACGAACGGAAGGACCGGCAGCACGATCGTCATGCCGATCGTGGCCAGGAAGCTGATGGCGATCATCAGCGGCCAGGCGAGCGGGTGCTCCGCGCTGGCGGTGGCGGACGCCGTGGCGGCGGCCGGGCTCTGGAGCAACGTGGGCTCCTCGATCTCATCGAGCTGCATCATGCCTCCTCCTCGGCGAGCATCAGGTAGACGGACCTGCGGGCGGCGTTGACGAGCCCCACGGCCTTGTCGACCTGGTCGTCGGTTCCGGTGCCCTCGACCTGTGACAGGGCGGCGAGCAGGAGTTCGGTGGCCTGCCGCAGCTTCAGCCGGACGCCGTCGCCCTCGGTGAACTGCTAACTGTCGCGTGTCCAGAGCTCCAGGAGAATCCCACGACGAAGTCAGCGGCCCCCGATCCCGCGTTTCCACGGGGCCGGGGGCCGCTGAAGCCGACGATCGGATCGATCAGATGTCGTAGTAGAGCTCGAACTCGTGCGGGTGCGGACGCAGCCGGATGGCGTC
>DAIRTI010000067.1:14828-16015 GCA_036803965.1 Propioniciclava sp. | reverse complement strand
ATCGCCCGCGACTTCTTTCCGCAGCTGATCACGCCGATCCGCGTCCAGACCGCGGACGCCGGCACCACCGTCAAGACCCTGTGGCGGCTGCTCGACGGCCACATGATCGAGTCGGTGCTGATGCGCTACGGCGTCCCGGACGTGCCCACCTCCGGGCCCGGACGCCAGCGTGCGACCCTGTGCCTGTCCAGCCAGGCGGGCTGCGGCATGGCGTGCCCGTTCTGCGCGACGGGGCAGGGCGGCCTGCAGCGCAACCTCAGCGCCGGCGAGATCGTCGCCCAGGTCAAGGAGGCGCTCAAGGTCGTGCCCCTGACCAACGTGGTGTTCATGGGCATGGGGGAGCCGCTCGCCAACTACAAGCAGGTCCTGAAGTCGCTACGGGTGCTGACCGCCGACATGAAGCTGTCGGCCCGCGGCATCACGGTCTCGACGTCCGGCCTGGTGCCGCGCATGCGCGAGCTCGCCGGGGAGGGGCTGCCGGTCACCCTCGCGCTGAGCCTGCACGCCCCCGACGACGAGTTGCGCGACACGCTCGTGCCGGTGAACCGGCGCTACCCGGCCGCCGAGGCCGTCGCGGCCGCGCACGAGTACTTCACGGCCACCGGACGCCGCGTCTCGATCGAGTACGCGCTGATCCGCGACGTGAACGACCAGGCCTGGCGTGCGGACGCCCTGGCCGCCCTGCTGGCCGACCGCGGCCGCGGCACCCGCTGGGTTCACGTGAACCTCATCCCGCTCAACCCGACGCCGGGGTCGAAGTGGACGGCGTCGCGGCGCGAGGACGAGCGCGCCTTCGTCCGGCGGCTGGAGCGGGCGCGCATCGCCGCCACCGTCCGCGACACCCGCGGGCGCGAGATTGACGGCGCCTGCGGGCAGCTCGCAGCCGAGACGCGCCCAAGCGCCTAGCGTCCGCTCAGCCCCACACGGCCAAGAGGCCGGCCAGGCGGTACATGAAGGCTGCCATGGCGTCTCGGGCTACCGAGTTCGCTGGTCGGAACGTGCGGGTTCCGTCTGCTTCGGTCCAGCCGGTGGAGATCTTCTCCGACGCCAGCCACGTGATCTCCTTGTAGAACTGCGTGGTTGGCGTGACGTCGGTGAAGGGGGACACGGTCGGCGGATCGAACTCGGGCTCGCCGGCCAGGCGGTACATGAAGGCTGCCATGGCGTCTCGGGCTACCGAGTTCGCT
>DAIRTI010000067.1:0-14728 GCA_036803965.1 Propioniciclava sp. | reverse complement strand
GCGGGTTCCGTCTGCTTCGGTCCAGCCGGTGGAGATCTTCTCCGACGCCAGCCACATGATCTCGTCGTAGAACTGGGTGCCCACAGGGACGTCCGAGAACGTGCTCACCCCACCTGAGCTGCCCTCCGTGGGCGTGGACGAGCCGCCCTTGTACTGCGGGATGTAGGCGGCCACCTTCGACCGGATCGCCGCCATCTGGGAGTAGACGTACTGGCCGGGGCAGTCGGTGGCGTTCTCGTCTCGGTGACCCGAGATGGCGTCGAGGTAGGTCGAGCCGCCGTCCTGGCCCCCGGAACCGTACGTCGACCCGTACGGGTCGACCCCGTGCAGGGCGAACTTCCAGGCGATCACCCGCTCGGTGGTGTCGAGCATGACGCTGGGCGGGGACGCCGTCTCGAAGTTGCCGATGAGCGAGACGCCGGTGGTCCGGGCGTTCGTCACGCCCCAGGCGTGGCCGCCCTGCACGGCCTTGTCGACGCCCCCGCCGCGGCCCTCCCAGGCGCGTCCGAACTTGTCGATCAGGAAGTTGTAGGCGATGTCGTTCCAGCCCCGGTCGTTGACGTGGTACGCCTGAATGGAGCGCAGGATGGCCGGGACGTCGGCCTGGGTGTAACTGTTCGAGCCCGCGGTGTGGTGGATCATCGCACCCGTCACCTGGGCGTAGGTGTAGGGGTTCTTCACGAGGGACTCGTCGGCGCCCCACTCCGAGCGCGCCAGGATCTGCGGGTCGCTCCAGGCGTACTTCACGTCCGCGGCCTCCGCTTTCGTGACTCCGACCGTCGTGGTCTCCGAGGTCTCCGAGGACGCGTACACGTTGAGCCCGGCGCGCAGCGTGCCGTTCGACACCGCGGCCACCTGGACGCGCTTGGCGCCGGCGATCACGTAGGGATCGGTGCCGCCCTTGCCGTTGCCGGGCTCGCTCGGATTCGCGGGCTCGACGTCGAGCTCCCGCCACGCCCCGAACGTGGTGCCGTCCACCTCGCGCAGGTAGACGGCCCGGGGGGCGTTGTCGCTCGTCCACGTGACGCCGGCGACCCCGGCGCGATGGGGCACCGTCGCCTCCCCGTACCAGACCGCGTCGCCGGAGGCGGCCTCGGGCAGCCCGAGGCCGTCGGCCGGACGCTCCTTCAGGGTGACGCCGGCCCGGTCGACCCGGGCGCGGCCGGGGGCCGCGTCGGCGGGGAACACCACGCCGGGGTTCAGGACGAGCAGGAGGGACAGGACGAGGGTGAGTGCCGCTCTGCGCATTCGCGCATGCTAGAAGGACTCCCACGCGCCGGGCGACCACTTCGGCGCGCGGTCTCAAGCTGAGGTTGCGACTGGCGCCTGCCCTAGTCTCGACGCCATCGGCGAGACGGGAGGCCACGATGCGCGCGGAGATCGAGACCCTCGAGGAGTTGGACGCGCACATCAACGACGAGGGCACGCTGCGGGGCTGCGCCCTGCAGGACCTGGACCTCACCGACCACGCCGCCGCCCTGGAGACCCTCGACGTGCACAACGCGCTGTTCCTGGGGTGCCGGCTCTCGGCGTCCGTCGCGGATCTCCTGGCCCGCCGCGGCGCGCTCGTGTTCCCGCGCCTGCCCGACGTGCCGTTCGACGCCTACCGGGCCGGGCTGTACACCCCCGACGAGCTCTACCTGAACCTCCAGCGCGGCTACCCCAGCACGATCGACGGACGCGTCTACTCCTGGACGCTGCGCGGCACCGTCGGCCTCCTGGACGCCACCCTGGCCCGCGCCCTCCATGACCACTCGATCGCGGACGCCCTCGTCGAGGCCCATCCCGACCCGGCCCTCGGCGTCGGCATCATGGGTGGCCACGCCATCGGACGCGGCACCGACGCCTACCGCCGCACGGCCCGACTGGCGCACCAGCTGGCGGCGTCCGGGCGCCTCGTCATCACCGGGGGCGGCCCCGGCTCGATGGAGGCCGCCAACCTCGGCGCCTCGTTCACCGGGACGCCCGAGCAACTGGACGCTGCCAGCGACGAGCTCGCCGCGGTGCCCTCGTTCAAGCCCTCGGTGGAGGCGTGGGCCAAGGTGGCGTTCGGCGTCCGCGACCGCTACAGGTGCACCGCGCCCACGCTGGGCATCCCGACCTGGTTCTACGGTCACGAGCCGCCCAACATCTTCGCGACCGCCATCGCCAAGTTCTTCGACAACGCCATCCGCGAGGACACCCTGCTGGCCCTCTGCGGCGCCGGAGTCATCTTCACCGAGGGGGCCGCAGGCACCGTCCAGGAGATCTTCCAGGCCGCCACCCGCGACTACTACGCGGCCGAGCTGCGCCAGCTGCGTCCGCTCGTGCTGGTGGGGCTCGACTACTGGACCGAGACGATCCCCGCCTGGCCGTTGCTGGCCACGCTGGCGTCCGGACGCCTCATGCAGCCGCACATCCACCTCGTCGACACCGTCGAGGACGCGCTCGACGCGCTGACCTGACCGGCGCGGCGCCCTCGCGGCGGTACGGTCGAGTCGCGGACGCCGTGTCTCCCGCGGCCCGGAAGGAGGTCGAAATGGTCCCCGCGGCAACGATCGCGGCGATGGTGTTCACGCTGGTGCTCTGCTTCGCGATCCCGATCGGGGGACTCCTGCTGCTGCGCCGGCGCTACCCGCGCGTCGGACGCGCCTTCGCCTGCGGCATGCTCGCGTTCTTCGTCTCGCAGGTGATCACCCGCCTGCCGCTGATGACGCTGGTCGTGCCCGGGCTGCCCGAGCCGGCCCGCGGCTTCCTGCTGTCGGTGCCGGTCGCCAGCTTCACCGCCGGGCTGTTCGAAGAGACCGGACGCCTCGTCGTCATGCTGTTGCTGCTCAAGGCGTTCCACCGGCTCGCGGACGGGCTCGCGTTCGGCCTGGGGCACGGCGGCCTGGAGGCGATGCTGCTGGTCGGCCTCACCTACGTCAGCAACCTGGTGCTGGCCGTGCTGATGAACACGGGCGGCTGGGCCACGATCGCCAACAGCCTGCCCGCCGAGAACGCCGCGGCGATCGAGAAGGCGATGACGCAGATCCCGTGGAGCACGTTCGCCCTGGCCGGCGTCGAACGCGTCGGGGCCATCACGCTGCACGTGCTGCTGTCGCTGGTGATCCTGACCGGCATCGTGCACCGCCGCAAGGCGCTGGCCTGGGTCGTGGCCGTGCTCCTGCACGGCCTGTCCAACCTCGGCATCCTGTCGGCCATCCAGGTCGGGCTGCCGACGGCGGCGGTCGAGTTCGCCTTCCTGGCGCTCGTGGCCGTCCTGTTGTGGCTCGCCGTCCGCCGGCTCGGCCCGACGCTGCCGGCGACCATCGGCGTCCCTGCGCCAGGAGTGAGAGACTGACCGGCGTGCGCGACGTCGTCATCCTCGGCTCCACCGGCTCCATCGGCACCCAGGCGCTGGACGTCGTCGCCCGCAACCGCGGCTCCTTCAGGGTCGTGGGGCTCTCGGCCGGCGGATCGGCGTCCGAACTGCTGATCGAGCAGGTCCGCGCGTTCGCCCCCGCCGTCGTCGCCGTCGCCGACCCGGACGCCGCCGCGCGCGTCGCGTCCGAGACCGGCGTGGAGGTCTGGTCGGGCCCGGACGCGTCGGAGCGCCTGGCCGCGACGTCCTGCGACGTGGTCCTCAACGGCATCACCGGCGCCGCCGGGCTGAAGCCGACCCTGGCCGCGCTTCACGCCGGCACCACGCTGGCCCTGGCCAACAAGGAGTCGCTGGTCATCGGCGGACGCCTCGTCACGGACGCCGCCCGTCCGGGCCAGATCGTCGCGGTCGACTCCGAGCACTCGGCGTTCGCCCAGGCGCTGCGCGCCGGCGCGCGGGGCGAGGTGCGGCGGCTGATCCTGACGGCGTCCGGCGGCCCCTTCCGAGGACGCACCCGCGAACAGCTCGCCGACGTCACCCCCGAGCAGGCGCTGGCCCACCCGACCTGGACCATGGGCCGGGTCGTCACGATCAACTCCTCGACGCTCATGAACAAGGGCCTCGAGCTGCTCGAGGCGGCCCTGCTCTACGGCGTCGGCGTCGACGACATCACGGTCGTCGTGCACCCCACCTCCGACGTGCACTCGATGGTCGAGTTCTGCGACGGCGCCACGATCGCCCAGTGCAGCCCGCCCGACATGCGGCTACCGATCGCCCTCGGACTGGCCTGGCCCGACCGCGTCCCGGACGCCGCGCCGGCCTACGACTGGTCGGTGCCGCGCACCTGGGCGTTCGAGCCTCTGGACGCCGACGCCTTCCCGGCGGTCGAGCTCGCCCGCCGCTGCGGACGCGCCGCCGGCACCGCTCCGGCCGTGTTCAACGCCGCCAACGAGGTGTGCGTCGACGCGTTCTGCGACCGCCGACTGCCCTATTTGGGCATCGTCGCTACCGTGGCCGGCGTGGTCGACGAACACCTCGCACGGACGAGCCCGCTCGCGGCCGGGCGGCACGTCCCCGACGCCGAACTGAGCGTGGACGCCGTCCTGGCCGCCGACGCCTGGGCCCGCACCCGGGCGTCCGAACTGACAGGGACGCCCGCGTGACCCTCGCCATCACCGTCGTCTTCGGCGTCCTGTTCTTCCTCGCGATCATGGTCTGCGTGGCCCTCCACGAGGTGGGCCACATGATGCCCGCGAAGCTGTTCGGCGTGAAGGTGCCCAAGTACTTCGTCGGCTTCGGACGCACGCTGTGGTCCACCCGCCGGGGCGAGACCGAGTACGGGGTCAAGGTCTTCCCGCTGGGCGGCTTCGTCCAGCTGCTGGGCATGTACCCGCCGCGGCGTCCAGACGCCCGCGACACCCGCCTGCAGCGGCTCGCCGACGATGCCCGCGACGCCGAGTGGGAGGACATCACCCCCGGCGACGCCGGCCGGCTGTTCTACGAGAAGCCGACCTGGCAGAAGGTGATCATGATGGCCGGCGGCATCACGATGAACCTGCTGCTGGCGTTCGTCCTGCTCTGGGGCGTGGTGGGTCTGCACGGCATCGTGCGTTACCAGACCACGGTCTCGGCGGTCTCCCAGTGCATCCAGAGCCCGCCGCGCTCCGACGACACCTGCCTGTCGACCGACCCGCTGACCCCGGCGGCCCAGGCCGGACTCGCCGCCGGCGACCGCATCGTCGAGTTCAACGGCGTCGCGATCACCAGCCACGACCAGCTGACGGCCCTCATCAGGGCCAACCTCGACGGCGAGGCGCGGATCGTCGTCGAACGCGGCGGCGTCCGGACGCCGTTGGCGACGGTCCATACGATGATCACCAACGTCGCCGACCCCCTGGATCCGAGCCACACCGTGCAGGCCGGCTACCTCGGCTTCTACCCCACCTCGGCGCTGGTCAAGGCCGGTCCGGGCCAGGCCCTGAGCGACATGGGCACGATGACCGCCCAGTCGCTGGTCGCGCTGGGGCAGCTGCCGGTCAAGGTGTTCAACGTCGTCGCCGACATGGTGGAGGGCAACCCGCGCGACCCGTCCGGGCCTATCAGCGTCGTGGGGGCGTCCGCCGTCGCGGGCGAGATCGCGGCGTCCGACGGCACGGTCGGCGACAAGGTCGCGACGTTCGCCTACCTGCTGGCCTCGGTCAATCTGTTCCTCGCCCTGTTCAACCTCGTGCCGCTGCCGCCGCTCGACGGGGGCCACATCGCCGGCGCCCTGTACGAGGCGGCTCGGCGCGGGCTTGCGAAACTGACCGGCAGACCCGACCCTGGTCCCGCGGACACGGCCAAGATGCTGCCGGTGGCCTACGTCGTGGGCGGCCTGGTGCTGCTGATGGGCGTCATCCTGATCGTTGCCGACATCGTCTCGCCCGTGAAGATCTTCTAGCCACACGAAGGGAAGCCTCATGACCGTCAACCTGGGGATGCCCACCACGGCTCCGCCGGTCCTGGCGCCGCGCCGCAAGACCCGGCAGATCCACGTCGGCAAGGTCGGCGTCGGCAGCGACTACCCGGTCTCGGTGCAGTCGATGACCACGACCAAGACCGACGACGTGGATTCCACCCTGCAGCAGATCGCCGAGCTCACCGCCGCGGGCTGCGACATCGTCCGCGTCGCGGTGCCCAGCCAGGACGACGCCGACGCCCTGCCGAAGATCACCCGCCGCAGTTCGATCCCGGTCATCGCCGACATCCACTTCAACCCGAAGTACGTGTTCGCGGCGATCGACGCCGGCTGCGCGGCCGTCCGGGTCAACCCCGGCAACATCAAGGAGTTCGACGACAAGGTCGCCGAGATCGCCAGGGCGGCCACCGATGCCGGCGTCAGCCTGCGCATCGGCGTCAACGCCGGCTCGCTCGACCGCCGCCTGCTCGCCAAGTACGGCTCGTCCAGCCCGGACGCCCTGGTCGAGTCGGCCCTGAACGAGGCCCGGCTGTTCGAGGAGGTCGGCTTCCGCGACTACAAGATCTCGGTCAAGCACCACGACCCGGTGATCATGGTCGAGGCCTACCGCAAGCTGGCCGCCGCGACCGACGTCCCGTTGCACCTCGGCGTCACCGAGGCCGGGCCGGCGTTCCAGGGCACGATCAAGTCGGCGACCGCGTTCGGCATCCTGCTGAGCGAGGGCATCGGCGACACGATCCGGGTGTCGCTGTCGGCCCCGCCGGTCGAGGAGGTCAAGGTCGGCATCAAGATTCTGGAGAGCCTCAATCTGCGCACGCGCGGGTTCGAGATCGTGTCGTGTCCGGGCTGCGGCCGCGCCCAGGTGGACATCTGGGGGCTCGCCAACCAGGTGACCGACGCGCTGCAGCACATCACGGCCCCTCTGCGGGTCGCGGTCATGGGCTGCATCGTGAACGGCCCCGGCGAGGCGCGCGAGGCCGACCTCGGGGTGGCGTCCGGCAACGGCAAGGGGCAGATCTTCCTGCACGGCGAGGTGATCAAGACCGTCCCCGAGAGCGAGATCGTGGCCACCCTGATCGAGGAGGCCAACAAGCTCGCCGACTCCCTCGGCGCGGAGGGGCCGCAGGGCCGGCCGGAGGTCGTCGTCGCGCGATGAACGTCCGGGTCCTCGGCCGGGGCGACCGCCGCATGGTGGTGCGCCTCGTCGACGCCGACCCCGTGCTCAACGTGTTCGTCGCGTCCCGGCTGGCCGCGGGCGTCCTCGAGCGGCACGCGCCGGGCGAGCTGTGGGGGTACCCGGCCCGCGACGTCCGCAGCATCGTCCACGTCGGCTCGAACCTCGTGCCCGTCGACGCGGACGCCGAGGCCAGACGCGCCTTCGCCGAGCGGATGGGCCCCTACCGCCCGTTCTGCGCGATCGTGGGCCTCTCCGACCAGGTGCACGGCCTGTTGCGCGACCTGACCGACGTCTGGGGCGACACGTACGGCTGCCCGCGGGCCCTCCGGGAGCGGCAGCCGGTGCTGGCGACCTCGTCGATGTGCGACGTGCCTGAGGACCCGCGGGTGCGTCCGGTGACCGAGTCCGACTTCGAGTCGTACTTCGCCGCCGCCGTGGCGATGTACACCGAAGAGCTCGAGGAGGATCCCCTGGTCACCAACGCCTACGGCTACCGGCGCTACGTGCGCAGCCTGATCGACTCGGGCCGCGCCTTCGGCATCGTCGAGAACGGCGAGGTGGTCTTCAAGGCCGATGTCGGCGCGATCGGCAACGGGGTGGCCCAGGTGCAGGGCGTATGGGTCGCGCCGCGCCTGCGCGGCCAGGGCCTGGCGGCGCCGGCCATGGCGGCCGTGACCAACCGCATCGTCCGGGCCGGCCGCACGGCGTCCCTGTATGTCAACGACTTCAACGCCCCCGCGATCGCGACCTACCGCCGCTGCGGGTACACCGAGCGCGGGGTGTTCAGCACCGTCCTGTACTGAGGCCGCGGGCCGCTACAGTCTGGCCATGAGCGAGCACATCTCCGCCCACCTCAAGATCGAGCGGCCGCTGCCGGAGGTGTTCGACTTCGTCCGCCGCCCCGAGCACCACTCCGACTTCGACGCCACCGGCACGGTGGGGGAGGCCGTGACGACGCGGCCGATCCACGGCGTCGGCGACGCGTTCACGACGGAGATGATCGATGAGGACGCCGACGGCAACCAGACCCAGTACCAGCTCGAGAACCGGGTCACCCGCTTCGAGCGAGGCCGGGTGATCGAGTGGGCCGCGGCCCGCCCGGGCGAAGACCTGCTGGGCTGGCGCTGGCGCTACGAGTTCGAGCCCGAGGGGGACGCCGTCACCGTCGTCACCCTGACCTACGACTGGGCCGGCACGTCCGAGCAGAACCGGCGCGACTACGGCATCCCCGCCTTCCGGCGGATCGAGTTGGACGCCTCGCTGGCCCTGCTCGACCTCGCGCTGGTCGCGGCGCACGGCGACAACCCGCACCTCGAGAGCGACTGACCCGCACGGTCGCCGCGTTCGGAGGCGTCCGCGCGACCCACTAGGCTGAGCGACCGTGATCAGCCGCATGTCGTCGTTGTTCGTTCGCACCCTGCGCGAGGACCCTGCGGACGCCGAGGTGCCGAGCCACCGCTGGCTCGTCCGCGCCGGGTACGTCCGCCGCGCCGCCCCCGGCATCTACACCTGGCTGCCGCTCGGGCTGAAGGTGCTGGGCAAGGTCGAGCGGATCGTCCGCGAGGAGATGGACGCCATCGGCGCGCAGGAGGTCCGGTTCCCGGCGCTGCTGCCGCGCGAGCCCTACGAGGCGACGAACCGGTGGACCGACTACGGCCCCAACCTGTTCCGCCTGCAGGACCGCAAGGGCGGCGACTACCTGCTCGGGCCCACCCACGAGGAGATGTTCACGCTCCTGGTGAAGGATCTGTACAGCTCGTACAAGGACCTGCCGCTGTCGCTGTACCAGATCCAGACCAAGTACCGCGACGAGGCCCGGCCGCGTGCCGGCCTGCTGCGTGGGCGCGAGTTCGTCATGAAGGACTCGTACTCCTTCGACGTGGACGCCGCCGGCCTGCAGGCGGCCTACGACGCCCACCGCGCCGCGTACATCCGGATCTTCGACCGCCTGGGGCTGGAGTACGTGATCGTCCAGGCCACCTCCGGTGCGATGGGTGGGTCGGCGTCCGAGGAATTCCTGGTGCTGGCCGAGCACGGCGAGGACACCTTCGTCCGCAGCCCCGGCGGGTACGCCGCCAACGTCGAGGCGGTCACCACCGTGGCGCCCGAGCCGCTGCCGATCGAGGACGCCCCCGCGCCCCGTCCGCTGCCGTCGCCGGACGACACCACGATCGAGCTGCTGGTGGACCGGCTCAACGCCGACATGCCCCGCGCCGACCGGCCCTGGGACGCGTCCGACACGCTGAAGAACGTCGTGTTCATGCTGAAGTCGCCCGACGGCACGAAGTCGCCCCTGGTCATCGGCCTGCCGGGTGACCGGGCCGTCGACGAGAAGCGCCTGGAGGCCGCGGTCGTGCCCGCCGAGGTGGGGCCGTTCGAGCTCGAGGACTTCGCGGCCCACCCCGCCCTGGTGAAGGGCTTCATCGGGCCGCAGGTGCTCGGCGCTGCATCGGAGTCGAAGGTGACCTACCTGGTCGACCCGCGCGTCGTGCCCGGCACCCGCTGGGTGACCGGAGCCAACGAGGCCGACCTGCACGTCGTCGACCTGGTGTGCGGCCGCGACTTCACCCCGGACGGCCTCATCGACGTCGCCGAGGTGCGCGCGGGCGACCCGGCTCCGGACGGGTCCGGCCCGCTCACGCTGGCCCGCGGCATCGAGATGGGCCACATCTTCCAGCTGGGCACCAAGTACGCCGAGGCGCTCGGGCTGAAGGTGCTGGACGCCAACGGCAAGCTCGTCACGGTCACGATGGGGTCGTACGGCGTGGGCGTCTCCCGCGCGGTGGCCGCCGTCGCCGAGAGCACCTGCGACGACAAGGGCCTGGCCTGGCCCCGCCACGTCGCCCCGTTCGACGTGCACCTCATCCCGGCCGGCAAGGACGAGGCGGTCTTCGCGGCGGCCGAGGCGCTGGCGTCCGAACTGGACGCCCGCGGCGTCGACGTGCTGCTGGACGACCGTAAGGCGTCCCCGGGCGTGAAGTTCACCGACGCCGAGCTGCTGGGCATGCCGACCTCCGTCGTGCTGGGTCGCGCGCTGGCCGACGGAAACGTCGAGGTCCGCGACCGGGCGTCCGGGGAGCGCACCGAGGTGCCCGTCGCCGAGGCCGCCGACCGGATCGTCGCGCTCGTCCGCGGCGCCTAGCGCCCGGGCGCGGACGCCGTGGGCGGGCTGGAACTGCCGATCCTGACGATCGCCCTGCTCGTCGTGGCGTCTTTCGTGGCGGGCTGGGTCGACTCGATCGTGGGCGGCGGAGGGCTGATCCAGCTGCCCTCGCTGCTCATCGGCCTTCCCGCCGACACCCCGGTCGCCACGATCGCGGGCACCAACAAGGTGCCGTCCTCGATGGGCACCGCGGTGGCGTCGATCACCTACGCACGCAACGTGCCCGTGCACTGGCTGGGGCTGATCCCGCTCGTCGCGGGGTCGGCGATCGGCTCGGCGTCCGGGGCGCAACTGACGCACTTCATCGACCGGCGGGCGTTCACGCCGCTCGTCCTGGCCGCGATCGTCGGGGTCGGCTGGTACACCTGGCGACGGCCGGCACTCGGGCTGCACACCAACATCCGGCACAGCGGCTGGCGCGGTTACACCTGGCTCGCGATCATCGGCCTGGCCGTCGGCGCGTGGGACGGCTTCATCGGCCCCGGGACCGGGTCGTTCTTCCTCATCCTGCTCGTGGCGATCATGGGCTTCGACTTCCTGCGCGCCACCACCCTGGCCAAGCTCGCCAACCTGACCACGAACCTCGCCGCGATCGTGGTGTTCGGGCTGTCCGGGAACATCCTGTGGGGGCTGGCGCTGGTCATGGGCGCGGCCAACCTCACGGGCGGCCTCCTCGGCGCCCGCACGGCGCTGAAGAACGGCAACTCGTTCGTGCGCCGGGTGTTCCTGGTGGTCATCGTGGCGCTCGGCGCCAAGCTCGCCTGGGACACCGTCGCCCTGTTCCTGTGACCGGCGGGCCCTCGCCGGCCCACCCCCCGCCGACGGGTCGGACGCCCCCGCTCACGGCCCGGTATGCTGAGCCTTTGCACACAACCGGTTGCGACAACAGGATCACGGAGGGGCCATGAACTCCCAGGCGGTGGCGGACGCCCTGGCTGCGGTGGTCGGGGCGCTGGGCCTCGAGATCGACCGCGTCGAGACGGCGGCGGCCGGCAAGCGGAGCGTGCTCCGGATCTTCCTCGACGGCGACGGCCCCGAAGGCCGCGGCCCGAGTCTCGACGACATCGCCGAGGCCACGCGTGCGATCTCCGCGGCGCTCGACGACAGCCCGGTCGTGGGCAACGGCCCGTACGTGCTGGAGGTGTCCAGCCGCGGCGTCAGCCGCCCGTTGACCGAGCCCAAGCACTTCCGGCGCAACACCGGACGCCTCGTCGCCCTCCGGCTCGCCGGCGGCGAGCAGCTGACCGGACGCATCGCCGGAGCGGACGCCGACGGCGTCCGGCTCGACGTTGAGTCCGGCGAGCGTGAGGTGCCGTACGCGCAGATCGGCTCGGCGGTCGTCCAGGTGGAGTTGAACCGGCTCCCGGCCGAGGACGCCGACGAGGCGGACGGGGAGGAGTGACATGGACATCGACATGGCCGCGCTGCGCAGCATCGAGCGTGACAAGGACATCCCGTTCGACGTGCTCGTCAAGGCGATGGAGGAGGCGATCCTCAACGCGTACGTCAAGACGTCCCACGCGGTGAAGGGGGCGCGGGTCCACCTGGACCGCAAGACCGGCAAGGTGTCGGTGTTCGCACCCGAGCTCGACGAGGAGGGGGAGGTCATCGGCGAGTACGAGGACACCCCCGAGGGCTTCGGGCGTGTCGCCGCCGCCACCGCCCGGCAGGTGATCTTCCAGCGGCTGCGCGAGGCCGAGGACGAGCAGAAGTTCGGCCACTTCTCGGCCAAGGAGGGCGACATCCTGACGGGTGTCATCCAGCAGGACCGCGACAGCCGCACCGTACGGGTCGACCTCGGCCCGATCGAGGCGATCATGCCGCTCGCCGAACAGGTGCCGAACGAGGACTACGCGCACGGCAAGCGGCTGCGCGTCTACGTCGTCTCGGTGCGGCGCGAGCCGCGCGGCCCGCAGGTCGTGGTGTCGCGCACCCACCCGAACCTCGTCCAGCGGCTGTTCCGGATGGAGGTGCCCGAGATCGAGTCCGGGGTCGTCGAGATCAAGGCGCTGGCCCGCGAGGCCGGGCACCGCACGAAGATCGCCGTCGCGTCCAACGACCCGAACGTCTCGGCCAAGGGTGCCTGCATCGGGCCCATGGGCCAGCGCGTGCGCGCGGTGATGAACGAGCTGAACGGCGAGAAGATCGACATCATCGACTGGTCCGCCGACGGCGCCGCGTTCGTCAAGGAGGCCCTGTCGCCCGCGAAGGTCACGTCGGTGACGGTGACCGACCAGTTCGCCAAGGCGGCCCGGGTGATCGTCCCCGACTACCAGCTGTCGCTGGCGATCGGGCGCGAGGGCCAAAACGCCCGCCTCGCGGCCCGGCTCACCGGGTGGCGCATCGACATCCGTCCCGACACCGCCGAGCAGTAGGCCCGGCGGTATCAGGCGACGGGGTCAGTGTGCGATGGCCTTGCCGGCGCCCGCGCCGGTCATCGAGCGGACCTCCATCTCCATGGCGAGTTCGGCGTCCCCGCGGACGGGGCTGCTGATCGTCCCGATGTAGCCGGCCAGGAACGCCAGCGGGATGCTCACCAGCGCCGGATTGTCGAGTGGGAACCAGGCGAAGTTCACGGACTCGCCGAGCATCGCGGTCTTGGCCCCCGAGATGGCGGGGGAGAACACGATCAGCACGACCGCCGAGATCAGGCCGGTGTAGATGCTGGCCACCGAGCCGCGCGTGTTGAACCGCGGCCAGTACAGCGTGTAGAGGATCGACGGCAGGTTCGCGGACGCCGCCACGGCGAACGCCAGCGAGATCAGGAAGGCGATGTTCTGCCCGTTGGCGAAGATGCCGCCGATGATCGCCAGGATGCCGATGACGACGCTCGTGATGCGCGCCACCTTGACCTCCTGCTCGGGGTCGGCGTTGCCGTTCTTCCAGATCGAGTTGTAGACGTCGTGGGCGAACGAGGCGGACGCCGTGATCGTCAGTCCGGCGACGACGGCCAGGATCGTGGCGAAGGCGACGCCCGAGATGACGCCCATGAACACCTCGCCGCCCAGGGTCAGGGCGAGCAGCGGGGCCGCGGCGTTCGCACCGCCCGGGGCCGCCATGATCGTCTTCTGGCCGACGTACTGGGCCGCGCCCATGCCGAGCACCAGGGTCAGCAGGAAGAAGATGCCGACGAGGATGATCGCCCAGACCGCCGAGCGGCGGGCCTCCTTGGCGGTGGGCACGGTGTAGAAGCGCATCAGCACGTGCGGCAGGCCCGACGGGCCGGCGATCAGCGCCAGCGAGAGCGACAGGAAGGACAGCTTGGTCCAGTCGGTCGCGCCGTACTTCATCATCGGCGACAGCAGGTCCTTGCCCAGGCCGGTGGTGGTGTCGGTGCCGGCCGCCTGGGCCGACAGCAGCAGGTGGTCGAGGCTGAAGCCGTGGTTGAACATGACGATCGCGGCCATGATGGCGGCGCCGCTCAGCAGCAGGACGGCCTTGATCATCTGCACCCAGGTGGTGCCCTTCATGCCGCCGACCAGGACGTAGACGATCATCAGGACGCCGACCAGCGCGATCACCAGCCCCTGGGCGTTCTTGTCGGAGACGCCGAGCAGCAGGGCCACCAGGCCGCCCGCACCGGCCATCTGCGCCAGCAGGTAGACGAACGAGATGACCAGCGTCGACGTGGCCGCCGCGGTGCGCACCGGCTTCTGCTGCATGCGGAAGCTCAGAACGTCGGCCATCGTGTACTTGCCGGTGTTCCGCATCGGCTCGGCCACGAGGTAGAGAGCCAGCAACAGGGCGACGAAGAAGCCGACCGAGTACAGCAGGCCGTCGTAGCCCGAGATGGCGATCGCGCCCGTCACGCCGAGGAAGGCGGCCGCCGACAGGTAGTCGCCGGTGATCGCCATCGGGAAGGCGAAGGTCCGGAAGGTGCGGCGGGGCCGTCGGCTGCGTGGTAGGGCGTGGCGTAGGCCTCGTGGTCTCGTGCGGTCATCTGGTGTCCCCTCATGGCCGGCGGAGGTCGTGGGTCTCCGGTGTGGATCCCCGGCGGGGTCGGCCCGTCCGTTGGGCCGGTCCGGTGGTCCGGGTGGCATGAGCGTAAATCTCGATATCGAGATTTACTAGATGGAGATAATCTCGATGTGGTCACGTCGTAGGATCGCCGCTGTGCCGACCAGGACCTGCGTGGGCTGCCGCGCCACCGGCGAGAAGGCCGAACTCACCCGGATCGCCCTCGTCGACGGCGACTTCGTCGTGGACGCCGCCCAGCGCCTGCCCGGACGCGGCGCGTACCTCCATCCACAGTGCGCTGCCGCAGCCCTGCGCGCCCGCGGCGTCCAACGGACCCTGCGGGTCCCGCCGAAGCCGTCGCCGCAGCTGGAGGCGTTGCTCGCCGGGCTCGCCGCCGCCGGGCCGGAGGGCCGCGGGGCCGTTTAGGCCAAACCGCGGGGTGCCCTCTAGACTTGTTCCGCGCTTCGCGCGCTCAGAGCGCGAACACAAACCGCAGAAAGTGGGCTAACGCTCATGACCACTCGATGAGTAACCAGAAATGAGCAACAACTAACTGGTCCGCGCGGTGAACGCGGGCCTGAAGGAGAGTAGTGGCCAAGGTCCGCGTCTACGAGCTCGCCAAGGAGCTCG
>DAIRTI010000066.1:1476-16353 GCA_036803965.1 Propioniciclava sp. | reverse complement strand
GGGGTGTCCTTCATGAACTCCGAGACGATGTTGGTGTCGGCGATGATCACGACAGGTCAACCGGCCGTGGCAACTCGGAACGGTCTGGCACCTGGAGATCTACGCCGCCCACCTCGGCGAACGTGGCGTGCAGGGCGAGAAGGATGTTCTCTTCAGGAAGGTCCACGGCCGCGTCGAGGATCGCGCGGACTTCGGCTTCGACCGATCGGCCGTGTTTGGCTGCACGGCCACGCAGCCGCGCGTGCGTGTGTTCGCTCAACTGACGGATCGTCAAAGTGCCCATGATGACCACCTCCTGACAGCAATGCTAGCAACCACCTGCGTGTCGGGCGTTTCGCCCCACGGCGAGAGTCCCATGCTCTGGGTCGTGCCGGTGATGTAGGCCGAGTCCTCGCTGGACAGCCACACCACCAGAGCCGCGATCTCCCAGGGCTGGCCCTGCCGCTTCAGCGGCACGGCCTCGGCCAGGCGGCGCTCGGTCTCGTCGTCGGTCGCGCCGGCGCGGATGTCGGTGTCGACGACGCCCGGCGCGACGGCGTTGCAGGTGATGCCGTACGACGCGAACTCGCGCGCGATCCCCCTGGTCAGACCGAGGACGCCCGCCTTCGCCGCGGCGTACGCGGTCTTGCTGAAGACGCCGCCGCCGTGCTGCGCGGTGACGCTCGACATGTTGACGATGCGTCCGTAGCCGCCCTCGATCATCTGGGGCAGGAACGCCTGCGCCATCAGGAACGCCCCGGTCAGGTTGACGGTCAGGCAGCGGTTCCAGTCGGCGAGGGTCAGTTCGAGGAAGGACGCTGGGGCCGGGATGCCGGCGACGTTCGCCAGGGCGCCCACGGGCGGAAGTCCGGACGCGGCCACGGCGGCCACGGCGTCCGCGAACGAGGCGGGGTCGGTGATGTCGACGACCGCGGTGGTGATGGGGGCGTCCGGGACCTGCTTGGCCAGTTCCTCGGCGGCGCAGGCCAGCCCGGTTGCGTTGACGTCCATGAGCGCGACGGCCCAGCCCTCCTGGGCGTAGCGCAGGGCGGTGTGATAGCCGATGCCCTTCAGCGAGGACGCGCCCGTCACGACGGCGGAGTCGGAGCCCCTTTGAGTCGAGTTCGCCCCCCGGATCCGGGGGGCGAACTGCCCGCAAGGGGGCGAACTGCCTGGAAGAGGGCGAAGGACCACCCACGGGGGCGAAGTACCCGCATGGGGGCGAAGAACCCGCAAGGGGCGGACTTATCGGACGCCGAATCCTGCGAAGAGGCTGAGCCAGGGACTTCCTCAGCTGGCGTAGGCCAGCTGGGCGCGGGCGGCCCAGGACTGGGCGGCGCCACCCATGTGGTCGCGGATCACGGTCAGCGCCCGATCGGGGTCGCCGGCGCGGAGGGCGTCCAGGATCGGACGATGGTGCGCGGGCGACATGAGCTGGACGGACTCCTCGTCCTCGGGGGCGATGACGGCCATGCGCATGAGGTCCTTGACACTCTCCCACATCGTCAGCAGCACGCTGTTCCCGCCGAGTCTGCACAGCTCCTCGTGGAATTGCAGGTCGATCAGGAACCTCTGCGCGTACGGCATTTCGGACTCGACCACCGGCAGCCGCTTCTCCAGTTCGTCGATGAGGCGTTCGCGATCGGGGTTGTTGATGATGTCGCGCATGGCCTGGCCCTCGAGGGCCGCGCGCACGTTGAACAGCTCCACGATTTCGACGGGCGACAGCCGCCGGACCCGCAGGCTCAGCCGCTCCTCGCCCTCGAGCAGGCCGCTCTGCTGCAGGTAGCGCAAGGCCTCGCGGACGGTCCCGCGGCTCACGCCGAACTGCGCGGCCAGGTCGACCTCGGCCATCTTGGTGCCGGGGGGAAGCGTGCCGTCGAGGATGCTCTCGCGGAGCTGGGCGAGCACCTGCTCGCGCAGCGTCGTCCGATTGACGGCTCCCAGACCGCTCACCTTGCCTCCGATCCCGTGCCGCGCATCCTATCAACGCGCCCGGCGGCGTCCCTTGCTCGGCTTGGCGCGCTGCTGCTCGGCGCGGAACTCGACGATCCGCCTGATCAGGTCGAGCGGCAGCGGCCTGTCGAGCGGGAACTGGATCGTCCCCTTCGAGTGCGTGAGCCCGCCGAGGTCGTCCTCGAACGCCTCCACACCGACCGCCCCCGGGAACAGGCTCACGTGCCGCGCGAACCCCGCGATGTGCACCATGTTCCCGTTGAGGTCCCAGGTCGCGGTGCCGTAGGAGATCTTCTCGGACGCCTCTGGCGCGACCTCGCGCACCAGTGCAGCCAGTTCCAGCAGCTTCTCGCGGACCACACCCTCGAAGCCGTCGATGTACTCGTCGATCACGGACGCCATGGGCCCATCTTGGCGGTCCTGGCAAGCGGGCGCCCGGCTAGAGCGATGCGGCGTCCCGGATCGATTCGATCAGCGCGAGCGAGGCGCGCGTCCACGCCTGGTCGGTGGCCGCCGAGCCGCCCGAGCCGACCAGTTCACCGAAGCGCCGCAGCGCGTAGGTGATGTTGTCGGGCTCCTTGCCCGGACGCTCCTCGATCCGGCGTCCGTCGAGATAGTCGACCGACAACGATCCCAGCTCGGTCATGTGGTCGAGCGTGATCGTGCCCTGTTCGCCCTCGATCGAGCCGCCGAGGCGTCCGGCCGTGATCTTCGACCACGCGAGCTCGGCCAGCATCCCGTCATAGGTCATCAGGGCCGCGCCCGCTCCGTCCGCGCCGTCGGGCACCTTGATGAAGGACGCCGACACGCGCGACGGCGTCCCGAACAGCCGGACCAGCGAGTGCGTCAGGTAGACGCCGATGTCGGCCAGCCCGCCGCCGCCCAGGGCGGGGTCGAAGACGTTCGGACGGCGTCCGGCCAACCAGTCGTCGTAGCGCGCCGACCGCTGCGACAGCGAGAACGAGACCCGGCGCAGCGTGCCCAGGCTGGGCAGCAGCTCGAGGATCCGCGCCATGACGGGGTCGTAGGCCGTGCGCATGTTCTCCAGGAGCACGACGCCGGCTTCGGACGCCGCGGCGCACAGCTCGTCCCACTCGGCGGCGGTCGTGACGGCCGGCTTCTCGCAGAGGACGTGCTTGCCGGCCGCGATCGCCGCGCGCACCTGCCCGCCGTGCACCGCGTTCGGAGACGCCACGTAGACCGCGTCCACATCGGAGTCCAGCAACGAGCCGAGATCGCCGAACGAGCGCTCGAGTCCGAGCTCGGACGCCAGCGCGGCCGCACGGTCGGCGTCCCGGCTCTGGACGCCGACGAACCGCACGTCCGGGGCGCCCGCGGCGGCCGCGATCGTGCGCGAGGTGATGAAGCTGGTTCCGATGGCCGCGATCGTGATCATGCCCGCCAGCCTCGCACGAACAGGACTCCTACCCCGGACGTCCCAGCCGGACGACCCCCGCCGTCCCGTCGACCGTGATCGTGTCGCCGGTCTCGATGCGGGCGGTGGCGGAGCCGGTCCCCAGCACCGCCGGGATGCCGTACTCGCGCGCGACGATCGAGCTGTGCGACAGGGGTCCGCCGACGTCGGTCACCACGGCAGACGCCAGCGCGAACAGCGGCGTGTAGGCCGGCGTCGTGATCTCCGCGACCAAGACCTCCCCGCGGCGCATCGTGGCGAAGTCGGCCGTCCCGCGGATCACCCGCGCCGGCCCGGTCACCACTCCTCCCGATGAGCCCAGCCCCTTCAACTCGTCGCCCGACTGCTGCTCGACCGAGGGCATGAACCGGTCCCACAGCTTCGAGCCGCCCAGCGGCAGCAGCTGCGGTGGGCGCGCCAGCTTCTGCCCACGCCACGCGGCCTTGCGCTCCTCGACAAGGGCGTTCGGTGTCAGCTCGGTCGCGCCGGAGTCGAGTTGGGACGCCGCCGCGCGCGCCTCGTCCTCGGTCAGCCAGAAGACGTCGGACGCCGTCGCGATCAGCCCGGCCTCGGCGAACCGGGCACCCAGTTCGGCGAGGTCGTGGCGCATCCGGGGCCACGCCAGGCCGACGTCGGCGAGGGCGTCCTCGCGCATGGGTCCGTACGTCTCGTGCCAGCCGAGCAGGCCGTTCAGCATCTTCGCCCGGACGCCGCCCCGCGACCGCAGGGACGCCAGCGCCATCCGCCTCCGGGCCAGCAGCCGGGCCTGGCGGTCGTAGGGACTGGCCGCGTCGTCGGTGAGGTAGTAGCGCAGGGCCTCCAGGATCGGTGCGGGGTCGTCGGCCGGCACCGGATTGACGAAGTCGAGGTTGTACAGCGTGTGCCCGTAGCGTCCGAGGTGCTCGGCGAGGCGGCGGCGCCATTCGGCCCAGTCGGCCGGATCCACGCCCGCGGGAGCGTCCTCGCGCGCCGAAGCGGCCCAGTCAAGGGACGCGCCCACGGCGTCCGAGAGCCCGGGACGCGTTCGGACCCACCGGGCCAGGTCCCAGAGTGCCTTGTCGGCCCGGATCGGCTCGGAGTCGGCGCCGAGCAGGAAATCCTCGGCCTTGATGCCGCGCAGGCGTCCGAGAACGGCGTAGGCGCCCCGGAACGAGGTCTCCGCGAGGCCGGCCTGGGGGATGACCGTCTGCACCGAGGTGTAGTAGCCGGCGCCGGCGTGCACCAGCCGGCGGACCTCGTCGAGCAGTTCCCTCGCGCCGAGGGCGTCCGGGGGCCTCTGCTCGGCGGCCGCGATGGCGGCCTCGTAGTCGGCGTGCATGCGGGTCCACAGCTTCTCGGACGACCGCTCGGGGTCCCGGACCATCTTGACGATCCCGGGCAGGGCGCGCACCGTGAGGCGTCCCATCGCCTTCTTACCGTAGGCGAGGTAGCCGTAGCCGTTGATGCGCGCGAACTCACCCTCGCCGGGGCGCATGGCGCCCGGCCCGGCGAGGTTCTCCATGAGGGCCAGGACGGTCTCGAACACGGCCGGACTGATCAGGTCGCCGAACAGGGGCGTGAGCGGGTCGGGCATCTGCTCGACGATCGAGGCCCGGAAGTACCAGGCGTCCGTGCGGGTCACCGACCACTCGGTCGGCACGTCGCCCACCGGCTCGCCCACAGCTGTCACCGGACGCGCCTGCACCAGCCACGTCCTGGACGCGTCGCGGGCCCACTCGACGTCCTGGGGACGCCCGTAGTGCCGTTCGACGTCGGCGATCAGGGACGCCAGCCCGGCGGCCTGGGTCTCGTCCAGGACCTCTGCCCGGCGTAGGTGGTCGGGGACGGGCTCCTCGTGGGTGCCTTCCGGGGAGCGGACGGTGCGAACCGCCTTGTCGGACGTGGTTCGCTCGACGATCTCGTGGGTGGTCTTGTCGAGGAGCAGGTGGTCGGGGGTGACCCGGCCGGAGACTATGGCCTCGCCGAGCCCCCAGGTGGCGTCGATCGCGATGCGGTCGGTGCGGCCGGTCGCGGGATCGATCGAGAACGCGATGCCGGACGCCTCGGCGTCCACCAGCGCCTGGATGACGACCGCCAGCGCGACCTCCGCCGGGTCGATGCCGAGGCGGCGGCGGTAGGCGATCGCCCGGGCCGTCCAGAGGGACGCCCAACAGCGCCGGACGGCGTCCAGGAGCGCCTCGGGGCCGCGGATGTTGAGATAGGTGTCCTGCAGGCCGGCGAACGAGGCGTCCGGGAGGTCCTCGGCGGTGGCGGACGACCGGACTGCGACGGCGTCCGCGGTGGGGGAGACGGACGTCGACTCGGCGTCCATGCCGCGGGTGAGCTCGGTGTGGGCGCCGATGATCGCCGTGGCCAGCTCGTCGGGGATCGCCGCCTGCTCGAACAGGTGCCCGATGATGGACGCCGCGTCGTCCGGGTCGCCGGCGGCCGCGGCGAGGATGCGCTCGTGCAACGGCTCGGCGACGAGGCGGTAGGCGTCGGTGGTGATGACGAACCCGGGCGGGACGGGGAAGTCGGCCCTCGTCAGCTCGCCCAGGTTGGCGCCCTTGCCACCGGCGCGGGGGAGGTCGTCGGCGGAGAGGTCCGCGAACCAGGCGACGTAGTTGGAGCTCATGTCGGCACCGCCTCACGCCCGGCCTCGGGGACGAGTCTCGCCCCCCATCCCGGGCCTCTGCGACGCTACACCCGCCGCCGACCGGGTCCGCCCCCGAGCGACCGATCTGTGCAATGTGGTTCTGGGTGGGGTCGATCAGTGCAATGCGGTTCGCTGGGGAGCCGCGATCAGTGCAATGCGGCTGACCGAAAACCGGCGAAATTCATTGCACTGATCGCCCAGCCAGACGAAAGTCATTGCACTGATCGCACGGGGTGGCGAATTTCATTGCACTGATCGCGCGGCCTCGGCCGCGCGGGCCACCCAGGACGGGACGCCTCCGTAGCGCTGCGGCGGGATCAACCGGCCCGCGGCACAGTCGTCGAGCAACTGGGTGAAACGCTTCTCGCGGGTGACGTCCTGTTTGGCGCGGGCGACCCAGGCGCTGGCGATCTTGCGGTAGGAGGCCGGGGCGGCGTCCCAGAACGCGGCCGCCGAGGGCACCGCGCGCAGCCGCGCCTCGTGCTCGGGCGCCAGTCCGGCCTCGCCCATCTCGTAGGAGTAGATCGCCGAGTTCTCGTCGGTGCGCAGGGCGTACGCCGCGAGTCCGGCGGGCTGCATCGTCCCCTCGGCGATCATCCGTTCCACGTGGGCGATGTTGACCCGGCTCCACGTCGAGCGCCTCTTCCGGGGCGACCAGCGCTGCCGGACGGCGTCCGAGTCGATCCGTTGCGCCGTCGAATCGATCCAGCCCCAGCGCAGCGCGATGGGCACCGCCTCGGCGTAGGTCATCCCCCGCGAGGACGCGTGCCGCTTGTACAGGCCCACCCACAGCACGGTCTCGGACGCGTGGTGCTCCGCCAGCCAGGCGTCGAAGTCGGACGCCGCGTCGAAGAAGAGCGCCGGCCGCTCCGGCGTCCCGCCGAGATGTGTTCCCATGCCCGACAACGTAACCCGGAGAGACGGGGTTCCCACCTGCCACCCCGGGCCCCCCGCGAATGCGGGCCCCTCACGCAACAGCACGTTCACACGACCCGTGGGCCATGCGAACGTGCTGTCAACGACGAGCAGGCAAGTTCAGGCGAAGATCACACCCCGAACCACTCGTGGACCTTGGCCTTCAGGGCCTGGTCGAAGGTGGCGCGGTCGTGGTGCTCGCGGATCCAGGTGGTGAAGTGCCCGCCGCCGACGGCCTCGTCGACCTTGTCGGACGCCTCCTGCGGGTCGGTGACCACGCGGTACAGCATGTCCTCGGCCTCGGCGAGCGAGTTGTACAGGTACGGGTAGCCGGACGGCACGAGGCGCAGCGCCCAAGGACGGTTCGGCAGGATGCCGATCGCGCCGGCGCGCATGGCCTCGACGTACTCCAGGCCGTAGGCCTCCTCGGTCGCCGTGGCGACGAACGCGGTGGTGTGCGAGAGCTCGGTCCAGTAGTCGTCGGCGCTGGCGCGCAGCGGCGACACCGACGACCAGCGCTCGGTGGCCAGCCTGATGGCGGGCGTGCTCGTCAGGTGCGAGGGCGCGAGCCGCGCCACGACCCGGATCGGCGTCCGCTTCGCGACCACGGACACGATCTTGTAGAACTCCTCGGGCTGCTTGCGGGCGTCCATCGTGATGGCGGGGTAGAGCACGACCGGCTCGGGCAGGTCGCTGTGCTGCACCGGACGCGACGTGTCGATGCCCAGCTCGGCGTACGCGATGCGCGCGCGGTTGGCCAGCGACGGGATCGCCCAGCGCGACACGACCTCGCTGACCTCGGCCGCGGTCCGCTCGCCCGAGCAGAACGTCGGGAAGAACGAGTACGCCAGCCCCATCGCGGCGAAGTTCACCGGGTGGTGGTAGGTCGAGGGGTGGATCCACTGGAAGTTCATGATCTTCGGCTCGGCGCCGGTGCGGTGCAGGCGCTGGAAGACGCCGACGCTGTCCAGCACGTCGAGGTTGATGACCAGCGTGTTCTCGGGATCGAGCGCGGCGAGGGTGACCACCTCGAACTCGGGCACGCGGGCGCTCTCCTGGCCGATGACGACCGACCCCGGGTACAACTCCAGCACTCGCCGGGCCATCGTGGCCTGGCCGCTCTCGGTGGCGGCGTGCCCGTCGGGCCCGATCAGGGGAGCGGCGGTGAGAGCTCCGTACTTGACTGCGACCTGCATGCTGTGAACTCCTCGCTGAGCCGGGGGCGTTTCTTGTCGCAGACACTACGCCCTCGGGGGGCGCCTCCGGGCTGGCACCGAGCCATTCGTCGGCACAGATCCGCCAAATCCTCCCGTGCCGCCCGACCCCGTCGGCCTCACGCGTCCGGGGCGTCCCCGAGCGCCGTGGCGACCCAGGTCTCCTCGAGCGCCTCGACGTGCGCGATGAGCCGCGTCAGCAGCTCGGACGCCGTCGCGCTGCCCAGCAGGTCGAGCTGGTCCAGCGGGCCGATCGGGGCCACGCCCGCGAGCCGCCACGCCAGGTCGATCCCCTCGCCCGGGAGCTTCACCCCAGCGCTCCACTGTGTGTCGCCGAACTCGGACGCCTGCGCGAGTCCGCGTCGGACCACCTTGTTCGCGCGTTCCAGCAGGGGCTCGTCGGCGTCCGACCAGGACGCCTGCGGCAGCATCCGCACCTCCGCGCGCGGGTAGGGCTCGTCGGGCAGCCAGCGATCGACCTCGAAGCGGTCGCTCCCGCGCGCCAGCAGCTGCATCCAGCTCGACGCCCGGTGCAGGTCGCCGATCCGCGCGATCGTGCCGATCCCGAACCGCGACTCGCCGCCGCCCACCTCCTGGCCGCGCTCGATCAGGACGACGCCGAACTTCCTGGTCTCGTCGGCCAGCACATCGCGCAGCAGGGCCACGTAACGGTCCTCGAAAATGCGCAGCGATAGGGGCATGCCCGGCAGCAACACGGACCCCAGCGGGAAGATCGGCAATGCCATACCCCAGCATTACCCCTGGAGCGTCAGCGCGCCCAGCCCCGCGACGATGAGCAGCACCAGCCCCACGACCACCACGGACGCCACCATGCCGAGGCCGGTCGTCCGCGAGCGGCGATGAGCGATCAGCCACCCGGCCGTGCCCACCCAGGCCGCGGCGACGAGGACCCAGGCCAGGTCGACGATCCCGCCGAACCCGAAGCCCAGGGTCATCACCAGCGACATCACGATGTAGAAGCCCAGCGAGTACACGGCCCCCAGCAGCAGCGACCCGCTGTCGCGCTCCGGCGGGGCCCAGATGGGGCCGCGGCGGGTGCCCGGACCGGAAGGGTTCGCTGCCATGCACCCATTGTTGCCTGTCTCGGCCGGACGCCCACGCGCGCGTCGGCGTCCCCTTGCCTTCTCCGTGGTCCGCCCGAGTGCAGAACCCCTAGCGGGACGCCGAAAACCCGGGCACGCTGGTCCCATCAGACCGAGCCGCGGGAGGGGCCATGAAGATCACCGGGAACGTGTTCGTCGTGACGGGAGCCGGGAACGGCATGGGCCGGGAGGTCACGCTGCAGCTGCTGCGCAAGGGCGCCCGGGTCGCCGGGGTCGACCTCAGCGAGGCCGGTCTCGCCGAGACGAAGGCGCTGGCGGGGCAGGCGTCCGGACGCCTCAGCACCCACGTGCTCAGTGTCGCCGACCGGGCGGCGGTCGAGGCGCTGCCGGACGCCGTGATCGCCGAGCACGGACGCGTCGACGGCGTCCTGAACATCGCCGGGATCATCCAGCGGTTCGTCCACGTCGACGATCTGGCCGTCGAGGAGATCGAGAAGATCATGGCGGTCAACTTCTGGGGCAAGCTCTACGTGACCAAGGCGTTCCTGCCCAAGCTGAAGCTGCGTCCCGAGGCGGCGCTGCTCAACGTGTCGAGCATGGGCGGCCTCGTGCCGGTGCCCGGCCAGGGGGCGTACGGGGCGTCCAAGGCGGCGGTGAAGCTGCTCACCGAGACGCTGTACGCCGAACTGCGCGGCACGAACGTGCGGGTGACCGTGGTGTTCCCCGGCGGCGTCGGCACGGACATCACGAAGAACTCGGGCGTGGACATCCCGAACATGCCCACGGACAGCAAGGCGGCGAAGGTCACCAGCGTCACCGACGCCGGCAAGCAGATCGTGGACGCCGTCGAGAAGGGCACGTTCCGGGTGCTGATCGGCAACGACGTCCGCTCGATCGACGCGATCTCGCGGCTCTCCCCACGGCGCGCGATCGTCCTGATCGCCGACCAGATGAAGAAGCTGCTGGGCTGAGTCAGCCCTCGTCCCCGCGGCGTTCCCGCTCGCGCTTCTCGAGGTACTCGCGGTCGAAGAACTTCGGGAAGTCGCCCTCGACCTCCTCGGCCCTGGCACCCGGGGCGTCCGGGGTGTTGTCCCAGTTGCGCGGGTCGAACGTGCGGTCGCGGTGCAGGAGCGCCTCCCGGTCGAGGATCGGGGGGCGGTCGGACGCCCGCGGCGTCCCTGCGGCGGTGGTCGAGCCGAACGTAGAGCCGGACACCCCGGTCGCACCCGGCAGTCCGGACGCCCCGGGGGCACCGCCCGCGCCGAACCCACCCGGCGCGCCGGGCAGACCGCCGGCCTGGGCGTCCTGCGTGAGGTCCGCGCCCTCGGTGGTGCGCCGGGTGAGGTTCGGCGTCTCCTCGGGAGGCGGGAGGACCCACTCGTCCTCGACCGGCTTGGGCTGGCGGCGTTGCCACCACCACCAGCCGAGGCCGCCGAGGGCGAACACGATGAGCATTCCGACGATCTCCACGCCCCGCCTCCTTCACGCCTGACAGGGACACGCTAACCCCCGGACCCGCACCCCGGCGACGCTCGTAGACTCGCCGCCGTGGCCGAGGACCCGATGCGCGCGCAGATCCTGCGCCTGGCCGTCCCGTCGTTCCTGGCGCTGGTGGCCGAGCCGCTGTTCCTCCTGGTGGACTCGGCGATCGTCGGCCATCTCGGGGTGGCGCAACTCGCCGGGCTGGGCGTCGCGTCCTCGGTGCTGTCGACTGCCGCGAGCGTCTTCGTGTTCCTCGCGTACGGCACCACGTCGGTCGTCGCTCGGGCGATCGGGGCGGGCCGGCCGCGGGCGGCGGCGTCCGCGGGCATGGACGGGCTGTGGCTGTCGCTGCTGCTCGGGGCGGCGTCCGCGGCCGTCGCCTGGGCGCTGGTCGACCCGGTGTGCCGGCTGCTGGGGGCGTCCGGGGAGGTGCTGACGCACGCGACGGCGTACCTGAGCGTGGCCGCCTTCGGCATCCCAGGGATGCTGGTGACGATGGCGGTGACGGGCGTCCTGCGCGGGTTCCAGGACACCCGGACGCCGCTGGCCGTCTCGGTCGCCGGATTCAGCGTGAACGCCCTGCTCAACGTGTGGTTCGTGTACGGGCTGCACCTGGGTGTGCCGGGGTCGGCGTGGGGCACTGTGGTGGCGCAGACCGGCATGGGGATCGTGCTCGTCGTGGCGCTGGTGCGCATCGCGCGGCGGGAGGGGGCGTCCGGGGCGTTCCATCCGGCGGGCGTGCTGCGGGCGGCCCTGGACGGCGTCCCGCTCATCGTGCGCACCGTGGCCCTGCGCGCGGTGCTGCTCCTGACGGTGTTCGTCGCGGCCGGGCTGGGGCCGGTGCCGCTGGCCGCGCATCAGGTCGCGTTCACCGTCTGGACCTTCCTCGTCTTCACCCTGGACGCCCTCGCGATCGCCGCGCAGGCACTCACCGGCAAGGCCCTGGGCGCGGGCGATCTGGCGGGCGTCCGGGACGCGACCGCGGTGATGGTGCGCTGGGGCACCGTTTCGGGGGCGGCCCTCGGCCTGCTGGTCGTCGTGCTCAGCCCGGTGCTGCCGATGCTCTTCACCCCGGACGCCGCCACGCGCGCCGCGACCACCTCGGCGCTGGTGCTGGTCGGGGCGGGGCAGGTGCTGTCGGGGTACGTGTTCGTGCTGGACGGCGTCCTGATCGGGGCCGGCGACGGGCGCTGGCTCGCGTGGGCGATGGTGATCGTGCTGGTCGCGTACGCGCCCCTGGTGCTCGCGGTGCGCGCGGCCGGGCCCGTGCTGCTGGCCTGGGGGACGCCGTGGGCGACGGCCGCCGTGTGGGTCGCGTTCACCGGGTTCATGGCCGCGCGGGCCGTGCTGCTCGGACGCCGTGCCCGCGGCGACGCCTGGCTGGTGCCGGGGCTCGCCGGCGAGGCGGGGTGAGGCTCCGGCGACGTGGGTGACCGGGAGTCGGAAGAGGAACTGCGCCCGGGACGGATCCGAGATCAAGAAGAGCGCGCCGGACGGGAAGCGATCCCCCCGGCGCTTCCCGTCCCGGTGCGACTCGACGGCCGCGAATGCTGGCCCCGTTGCGCGGCCCGCCCTTAAGTTAAGAGCGGCGCGGCGATCTGGGTACCGTGCTGGCACGGATGAGGCGCCGCCGACCACCGCGCGACACAATGCATTCCGTGAAGCCGCAGGCGCGCTCCGCCCCCGCGGCCCCACTGGGGGCCGTGACGGTGCTGCTCGTCATCACCTCGCTGCTGAGCCTGGCCATCCCCGTCGCCGTCGCGATCGAGTTCAACCCCCTGTGGTGGATCTCGGCGGCGATGACGCTGGTGCTGCTCGTCTCTGGCCTGCTGCTCAGCCTGGAGGAGGACCAGCGGCTCGTGGGACGCCTGCTGCTGGTCGGGGCGTCCACGGCGAACGTCATCGAGCTGAACTTCTGGGCAGGACCCGACAACTACCTCGCCCAGGTCGGGTTCCTGGGCCTGTGGCTGGCGGCCCCGCCGCTGGTGCTGGCGTTCCTGGTCTACCCGACCGACACGGTCGAGCCCGGGGTTCGCCGGTTCTACTGGTGCGCGTGGATCTGGGCGGTCGTGCCCCGGCTGCTGGCCGCCCTGACCCGCGGCGATCACGAGACCCAGGTCTCGGGTGTCGGCTGGTGGGCGCCGTTCGACCTCCCGGCCTTCTCGGACGCGCTGCTCTGGACCGAAGCCATCGCCAGCATCGGCGTCGCCGCCTGGGGGACCTGCGAGTTCGTACGCCGCTGGCGCCGGGCCCGGGGCACCGCGGCGACCCTGATCCGGATCCTCTCGGCCGGCGGCATCGCGATGGTGTGGGGCGTGGTGGCTCGTGAGATCGGCTGGGTGCTGTTCGGGGCGGACCTCCTGCCCCGCGCGGTCTGGGACCGCATCGGCGATATCCACCAGCTGGTGATCGTGGCGGCGATCTGCACGGTGGGCTTCTCGGTGTTCCGCTCGTTCGCGCGGCGTGGACGGCTTATCGAGCGGATGGTGGCCACGGCCGGCGACGCGCAGGCGCTCGAGGAAGCCCTGCGCGACGAGCTGCGCGACCCGAGCATCGCGCTCTACTTCCGGGTCGAGGACGGCTGGCGGACCGCGGCCGGCGCGCCCACCGTGCCGCCCGGCGGGGCTGACCGCGACATCGTCGAGCTCCTGGTCGAGGACACCGCGCCGCGGGCCCTGGTGTCGCTCGACGGGGAGGACCGCCTCGATCCGGTGCGCCGCCGGGTCGCGCTGGCCGCCGCCGGGATGGTCCTGCACGCGGCCTCGGTGGCGATCGAGCGGGACGCCTACGTCAGCGAACTCGCCGCCTCCCGAACGCGCATCGCCGCGGAGGCCGAGTCCCAGCGGCGCCGGCTGGAGCGGATGCTGCACGACGGCGTCCAGCAGTCACTGCTGGCCGCGACCGCGACGCTGTCGCGCGCCAAGCTGGCCCGGCGGTCCGGCGACGCCGAGGCCGTCGAGTCGTCGATCGAGGAGGCCCACCGCCAGCTCCTGGACGCCCTCGCCGAGCTGCGGAGCCTGGCCCGCGGCATCTACCCGGCGGCGCTGGCGGAGTCGGGGCTGGTCGGCGGCGTCGAGAACCTGGCCGCCCGGTGGCCCACCGTCACGCTCGAGGTCGAGCCGCCCGAGGACGCCTACGTCGACCTCCCGCCCGACCGCGCCTCGCTGCTGTACTTCGCGATCGCGGAGGGCCTGAACAACGCCCACAAGTACGGGACGCCGCCGGTCACCGTCTCGCTGCGCCAGGACGCCGGCACGGTGACGGTCGAGGTGGTGGACTCGGGTCCGGGTGGGGCGCGTCTGCTGCCGGGTGGGGGCATCGAGGGCCTGCGGGACCGCGCTGCCGGGCTCGGCGGATCGGTGCGAGTCGTCAGTCCCGCCGAGGGCCCGACGAGCCTGACCGTGACGTTGCCGAGGAGCTGAACGGGGCTTGGGGTTGGGCCGTGGGTCCGGGAATGGGTCACACTCGACGGCCTTCAGGCGCCGAATTCGGGCGTTTCGGTGCGTCGAGTGTGACGTACTCCCGGTTCCGCTCTCGTCAGCCCAGGTTCTGGCCGCCCTGGACGAACGCGAGCGCCGCGAGGACGCGACGGTGGGCGTCCGGGGAGTCGGGGATGCCCAGCGTGCGCAGGATGGAAGTGACGTGGGACTCGACGGTCCGGACCGAGGTGCCGAGCGTCCGGGCGATCGCGGCGTTGGAGCGCCCCTCGGCGACGCCGGCCAGCACCTCGAGTTCGCGCTCGGTCAGGCCGGCGAGCGTGGGCGGGCGCTGGTCGCTCAGCACGTCGGAGACGATCGCCGGGTCGATCGCGATGCCGCCGTCGCAGACGATCTCGAGGGCCTCGACGAGGCGGTCGATGTCGGCGACGCGGTCCTTGAGCAGGTAGCCGACCCCGCTCGGGATGCGGTCGGTCAGCCGGCGCACCCACGACTGCTCGGCGTAGGTCGACAGCAGCAGGATGCCGACGTCGGTGCTGGAGCGGCGGGTGTCCATCGCCGCCCGGATGCCCTCGTCGGTGAACGTCGGCGGCAGGCGCACGTCGAGGATGACGGCGTCCGGGCGCTCGACCAGGATCGCCGCGCCGAGCCCGTCGGTGGACGCCAGCGCCTCGACGACCTCCACCCCCGCCACCGTCAGGAGCGCCACCAGGCCCTCGCGGAAGATCCCCGAGTCATCCACGACCACAACGCGCAACGCGTTCCCCTCCTTGCAATCCCC
>DAIRTI010000066.1:0-1376 GCA_036803965.1 Propioniciclava sp. | reverse complement strand
GTGCCGCGTCCGACGATCGCCGGGATGCCGCGGGCCAGCGCCTCGGTGACCACCAGCCCGTAGGTCTCGACGCGGCTGGGGTGCAGGAGCAGATCCCCGGACGCCCAGGTCGCGTCCAGCACGGCGCCGGTCCGCGGGCCGGTGAGCCGGACTCGGGGCTCGGCCGGTACGCCGTGAGGGCCGGCGTTCGAGACCCCGTGCGTGGGGATGGTGTGCAGCGCGGCGGCGACGGCGTCCGCGTAGGCGGGGTCGGCGACGGGCCCGACGAGGGACGCCCGCCAGACCAGGTCGGCGCAGGCCGTGAGCGCGGACGCGACCGCAAGCTGGTTCTTCAGGGGCCCGATCGCGCCGATCGACAGCAGGTGCGGCGGGCTGTGGGGCGGGGCGACGGGCGCGGGGTTCACGCCTGGGGCGACCGCTACCGCATCCGGACGCCCGTGCCGCCTGGCCACATCGGCGGCGGCTCGCCGGCTGGTCGCCACGACGCGCCAGGCCGCCCGGACGCTCGCGCACTCCAGCGCCTCGAGCCGGGCGCGGTCGGCCTCGTCCAGGCCGCCCTCGTCGGCCAGCGGCAGGTGGATGAGCAGCAGCACCCGGCGTCCGGACGCCGTCGCCTCCGCCAGGATCTCGGGCTGGGCCGCGCCCACGAGGCCGTCCACGATCGCCGCGTCGAAGCGGCCCAGGGCGGCCCGGAGGGCCGAGAGGGCTGCGGCGTCCGGCTCGGGCCAGGCCCCCGCGAGCTCGACCGACGCGGGCCGCGGCAGGCTCGCCGGCCAGTGCACCAGGACCTCCGCGTTGTAGGTGCTGCCCCCCGACGGACGCCCGAGCGCCGGCCCGATGAACCCCAGCCTCACAAGGGCATCCGGTAGGTGGCCCAGGCGTCCGGGTGCTCACGCAGGGTGACGTCGAGGCCGGAGAAGTCCGACAGGTCCATGACCGCGGCGAGGGCGTGGGCGATGTGGTGGGCGATGTGCTCGGTGGTGCTGGGGCGTCCGGCGAACGCGGGATGGTCGTCGAGGTTGCGGTAGTCCAGCTCGGCCAGCACTTCGCGCAGCCGGGCAGCCGCCTCCCCGATGTCGAGGACGACCCCGTGCTCGTCGAGCGCCGGACGCCGCCAGGTCACCTCGGCGACGAGGGTCGCGCCGTGCAGGTTCTGCGCGGGCCCGAAGAACGCCCCGGGCAGGCTGTGGGCGATCATCACGTGTTCGCGGACGGTCAGCTCGAACATGGGTCCTCCTGTGGCTGGGCGACGACGGGACGGCGGGGCATCAGTCGTCCTGCGGGTAGACGATCAGGGGACACGGCGCGGTGGGGGTACCGGCGGCGAGGTCGGCCATGAGCGCGGGCAGGTCCTCGAACGGCACGGGCGGTCCGAG
>DAIRTI010000065.1:0-16725 GCA_036803965.1 Propioniciclava sp. | reverse complement strand
CGCCACAAATCACCGAGCCACCCGCAGAAATCAACGCCGGTGGATCAGGGCTGAGACCGGCCGGACGCTTCAGGCCCTGGATCATCAGGATGGCGATCCCCGTCGCGCTGGCGTCCGTCGCGATGTACATGTTCCCGGTCGCCGGCTGGGACCTGGCCGCCCGGACCGCCTACATCGCGGTGACCTACTTCCTCTGGAGCGTCCTGTACTCGGCTGTCAACATCCCCTACGGCTCGATGGCGGCGGTCATCTCCTCGGACGCCGTAGACCGGTCCTCGCTGTCGGTCTTCCGCACCTTCGGCGCCTTCCTCGCGAACCTGCTGATCAGCTTCGTCGTGCCGCTGGTGATCTTCACCAAGGACGCGAGCGGCAAGTCGCAGGTGATCCCGCAGGCCTTCCTGTGGGTGGCGATCGTGTGCGCGGTGCTGTCGATCCTCGCCTATTTCGGCTGCTACTCGCTGTCGGTGGAGCGCGTCCGCGTCGAGACCAAGGGCCGCGACGAGGTGGCCGGGATGGGCGCCACGCTGGGCAGCCTGTTCAAGAACCGCGCGATGGTCGCCATCGTCGTGGCGGCCCTGCTCCTGCTCATCGCCACGATGCTGGTGCAGGCGATGGCGTCCTACCTCTGGCTGATCTACTTCAACAACGGGCAGATGGCCAGCATCGCCACGACGCTGGCCCTGCTGCCCACCCTGCTGCTGCTGCCGGTCGCGACGCCGCTGGCGCGGCGGTTCGGCAAGCGCGAGATCTCGGTGGTCGGCGTCGGCCTGGCCGCGCTGATCTACATCGTGCTGTTCTTCCTGCCGCTGTCGAACTCGCCGTGGGCCTTCATCGTGGCGATCACGCTCGCCGGCGTGGGGCTCGGCATCTTCAACATGCTGATCTGGGCGTTCATCACCGACGTGATCGACTACCAGGAGGTGCTTGTCTCCCAGCGCGACGACGGCGTCGTCTACTCGGTGTACTCATGGGCCCGCAAGGTCGGACAGGCGCTCGCCGCCGGCCTGGGCGGCTGGGCGCTCGGCATCATCGGCTACCAGGCGGGCACGACCACGCAGGAGCCGCGGACGGTCACCGGCATCTACATGCTGACCACGCTCGTCCCCGGCATCCTCTACGCGCTCGTGACCGTGGTGCTCCTGCTGTGGTACCCGCTGAGCAGGAAGACCGTCGAGCAGAACAGCGACATCCTCAACCGCCGGCACGCCGCGGAGATGGCTGCCCCGCTCGCGCAGAACCAGGAGTGAACGATGACCAGTCAGTCGAGCAGGCCGGCCCAGATCATCACGATGTGGGAGTTGTACGGCTGCGGCATGGAACAGATCGCCGCTCGCGTGGCCGCCGCCCTCGGCGTCCCGGTGCACGGGCAGGCGTTCTCGAGCGAGCAGGTGGAGGAGCAAGCCGCCCGCCGCGAGAAGGAGGGCGTCGTCGGACGCTTCCTGCGCAACCTGGCTCCGGCGACGGTGCCCGGCAGCAGCGCCGCGGACGCCGCGATCACCCAGGCGCAGTCGGTCGCCGACATCGCGCGGCAGGTCCGCGAGGACGTCGCCGGCATGGCCGCGGAGGGCGGCCTGATCCTGGGCCGCAACGGCGCCTTCCTGCTGCACGAGTGGCCCGGCGCGCTGCACGTGAAGCTCGTCGGACAACTCGAGGACCGTGTCGCCCGCGGGGCCGTCCTGGCGGGCATCTCGCGTGAGCGGTCGGCCAAGCGGCAGCCCCTCGAGGACGACTTCCGGCGGTCGATCGCCCAGCAGGTCTTCAAGTTCGACCCGACGGGCGACGACTACTACGACCTCGTCCTGGACACGACCCGCTTCACGGAGGACCAGGTGGTCGACCTGATCCTGGCTGCGGCGAGGGCCCGGGCGTCCGGCTAGATCCGCTTGCCGACCAGGCGCGGGGCGAACTTCAGGACGCCGAAGAGCCCGGCCGCGGCGAGGCCGTCCAGCACCGAGTGCTGCTTGAGGAAGCACGTCGATGCCGAGATGACGCCTGTCAGGGCCCAGGACGCCTGCCGCACGATGCGGGGGTGCTTGAGCAGTTTCGAGCTCTGCAGGGCGTCGTTGACGCACAGCGTCGTGAAGACGTGCAGGCTCGGGCAGACGTTGGACTGGTTGTCGAACGCCTGCAGCCGCCGGACGACCTCGGTGAACAGGTTGTCGCGCGGGTACTCGGCGGGCTGCAGGTCCTGCCGGTTGGGCCACAGGTCGTAGATGATCATCGTGATCGTCATGCCCGACACGAGCAGGTAGTAGGCCCGCTTGTACTCGCTGCGATCGGTGTCGTGCTTGAACAGCCAGGCCGCGAAGCCGAGCAGGTACGGGAACCACGCGCCGTAGGCGAGGATCCACTCCTCCCGGAACGGGATCTTGTCGTCCAGCGCACACCGGACGCTCGTCTCGTGCTTGGGCTCGCGGTACTCGGTCGACAGGAACCAGATCAAGAACACCGGGATATACAGCAGCGACAAGGCGTAACGGTGCTTCCAGACCCAGCGGCCGGCCCGGCTGCCGGCCAGTGGCGCGGGAGGCTGCTCGCTCATCGGCGGTAGGTCACCCGCCCCGCCCACAGGGTCGCGACGATCGGGTCGGGCAGCGTGAGCCCCGCGTAGGGATTGTTGCGTGACTTGGACGCCGTCGCCTCCCGGTCGACCGTCCCGCGCACGGACGGGTCGACGAGCGCCAGGTTGGCCGGCTCGCCGACCGCCACCGGACGCCCCTGGCCCGCCAGCCGCGTTAGGCGCGCGGGGGCGTACGACATGCGCTCGGCGACCTCGGCCCAGGTGAGGCGTCCAGGGACGACCATCGTCTCCATGACGACCCCGAGCGCCTGCTCGAGGCCGATCATGCCCGGGGACGCCTCGGGGAACGGCTTCGCCTTGTCCTTCGCCGCGTGGGGGGCGTGGTCGGTGCCGACCATGTCGATCGTGCCGTCGGCCAGGGCCTCCCGGACCGCCTCGATGTGCTCGTCGGTGCGCAGCGGGGGATTGACCTTGTAGACCGTGTCGCCGGTGCGCAGCAGGGGGGTGCCGAGCAGCAGGTGGTGCGGCATGACCTCGGCGGTCACCGGCAGTCCGCGGCGTTTGGCCCAGCGGATCACCTCGACGCTCTCGGCCGTGCTGATGTGGCAGGCGTGGTAGCGGGCGCCCGTGTAGGCGGCCAGTTCGACGTCGCGGGCGACGATCGAGCTCTCGGCGACGCTCGGCCACCCGGGCAGCCCGAGTTCCTCGGACACGTAGCACTCGTGACAGCACGCGGACGAGCCGGCCATGTTGTGGTCCTGACAGTGCTGGGCCAGGACGCCGTCGAACGCCCTGACCAGATCGAACGCCTCCCGCATCAACTGGGCGTTCATCACGCAGCGGCCGTCGTCGGAGAACATCGTCACGCCCGCCGCGTGCAGCCCGTCGATGTCGGCGAGCTCCTCGCCGGCCAGGGCGCGCGTGATCGCGCCCACGACGACGACCTGCGCGCTGGCGTCCCGGTGGGCGATCGCCGCGAGCGCGGACGCCCGTTCCCCGGTGTCGGTGACCGGGCTCAGGTTCGCCATCGCGTGGACGGCCGTGAACCCGCCCCGCGCGGCGGCGAGCGTTCCGGTGGCGACCGTCTCGGCGTCCTCGCGACCGGGCTCGCGCAGGTGCGTGTGCGGGTCGACGAAGCCGGGGAGCGCGAGCAGTCCGTCGGCGTCCAGTCGTTCGTCGGACGCCGACGCCTCGGCCGGGTCGCGGAACACCCCGTCGCGCACCAGCAGGTCGGTGCGGGTGCCGTCGGCGAGCGTGGCTCCGGTGATGAGCAGGCCTGGCATCGATCTCCTCGCTTCGGTCGACCTCGTCGTGCGGCGCACCGGCTGAAGGCGCCGACCGTTCAATCTAGCGGCTGGGCAGGGCGAACGCGTGCTGTCCAGGGAGGGGCCGGTTGGGTACCGTGTGGTCATGTCGCCGCTGCTCCCGCTGAAGACGCTGCCGGGCTTCCCGTACGCACCCGACCCGGCGCCGCTGCAGATCCTCGTGGTGATCCTGCTGATCCCCGGCCTGATCACGCTGCTGATCGTCGGCCTCGGAATGGGCCGCCGCTGGCTGGCCCGGGACGCCGCCGCCCACGAGGCCTCCGCCCCCGACCCGCGGCCCGAGCTGCAGCCGACCGACGAGGAGCTGCTGGCGGCCCGCCGCGAGCTGGTCCACCAGGCCGCGCTGGCACACGAGAACCGGGGCGATCGTCCGGTCCGCGCCGGCAAGACCGACGCGGAGTCCTATCACCCCTAGTCAGGGCAGACGCAGCGTCCAGGGATCGGTGCTGATCGTCGAGACGTAGGTGGCCAGGGCCGCGCCTGCGGCGTCCGCGCGCTGACGGACGAGCCGCTCGGCGAGCGGCAGCCACAGCCACTCGGCGGCGAAGTGCGGCACGTCGAGCAGCGCCGGGGCCCCGTCGTGGGCCAGGAACTCGCTCGCCGGGTGGTGGCGCAGGTCGCCGGTCACGTAGAGGTCGACCCCCGCGCGGCGGGCGGCGTCCAGGTGGGAGTCGCCGGCGCCGCCGACCGCGGCGACCGTGCGGACGATCCGCGCTGGGTCGCCGCCCAGCCGTAGCCCGCCGACGGTCGCGGGCACCCGCGCGGCCAGCCGTCGCGCCACCTGTTCGGCGGTCAGAGGTTCTTTCAGGACGCCGACGCGTCCCGAACCGCGCTCGGAGTCGAGGGACGCCAGGTCGATCAGGTCGAACGCCGGCGTCTCGTAGGGGTGGGCCGCGAGCAGCGCGCGCACGACGGTCGCCTTGGCCTGGCGGGGGAGCACGGCCTCGACCCGCACCTCGGCCACGCGCTCGACCTCGCCGACCGTACCCAGGTGGGGGTTCGCACCTGTCAGCGGCCGGAACCGCCCCTCGCCCGGCGAGACGAACGCGCAGCGGTCATAGTTGCCGATCGCCCCGGCGCCGGCGTCGGCGAGGGCGTCCAGGACCCGTTCGGCGTCCGACTCGGGCACGAACGTGACGATCTTGCTCAGCGGGTCGGCCGGCAGCGCCTCCAGGGGACGCACCTCGGTCAGCCCGAGCGCCTCGGCCAGCGCGTCGTTCACCCCTCCACTAGCGGCGTCGGCGTTCGTGTGGGCGCAGACATGGGCGATGCCGGCGCGCAGCAGGGCCATGACGAGGCGTCCCCTGGGCTGGTCGCGCCGCACCGCAGTCACTCCGCGCAGCAGCAGAGGGTGGTGGGTGACGAGCAGGTCCGCGCCGCGCGCCGCAGCCTCGGCGACCACGGCGTCCGTCGGGTCGACCGCGAACGCGACCGAGGTCACCTCGGCGTGCGGGTCGCCGCAGTCGAGGCCGATGCGGTCCCAGTCCTCCGCCAGACGGGGAGGGTAGGCGTCCTCGATCCAGGCCAGCACGTCGCGCACGCTCATCATGCGCGCGACTCTACGGCCCGGCGGCTCCCCACAGGACCGCCGCCGCCCCGGTCAGCGCCACGGCCATGGCGTCCAGGGTGACGAGCAGCAGCAGTCGACCGTCGCCTCGATAGATCCCGGACGCCGCCGGCGCGCCCTGCGGGAAGCGCATGTTCGCCGCGACCAGGACGACGGCCGCGCACGCCAGCGTCAGGACGCTCGCCGGCAGGCACCAGGGGCCAAGCTTCTGCCAGGTCACCGCGGGGATGGACGCCGCGAGCCCGGCCAGCGCGAGGCCGAGCCGACGCCAGGCGAGGCTGGTGCGCTCGCGCTGCAGGCCGGCGTCCCCCGGCGTCGCCGAGGTGCTCACCGGCGTCCGAGGGCTCGCGGGCGAACGGTCACGGGATCAGCACTCCCAGCAGGACGAGCACCCCCGCGAGACCCAGCGCCACCGCGAGCCACGGCGACAGCCACGGTGCGGGCAGGGGGCGTCCGGTGCGCAGGGCACGCTCGACGCGCGTCCAGCCCACCCACGCCTGCACCGGGCAGGCGATGCCCGCCACGATCAGCACGACCGAGGCCGCCTTCCCGAAGACCGGGTGCAGGCCGGACGCCAGGGCGTCCACGCCGACGCCGACGGACAGGACGGCGAGGCCCACGCTGATCCAGGCGAGGAACGTGCGCTCGTTCGCGAGACTGAACCGGGCGTCCGGCTCTTCCCCGACCCCGAAGACCGAGGTGGGGAAGCGCCGGGCCGGCTCCGGCATCGTCAGCAGAGCTGGTCGATGATCCCGTTGAGGGTCGCCGACGGACGCATGACCGCCGTCGTCTTCGCCTCGTCGAGCACGTAGTAGCCGCCGATGTCGGCCGGCTTGCCCTGCACGGCGAGCAGCTCGGCGTCGATGGCCGCCTCGTTCGCCGTCAGCGCCTCGGCGACCGGGGCGAACGTCTGGGCGAGTTCGGGATCGGCGGTCTGCTGGGCCAGTTCCTGGGCCCAGTACATGGCCTCGTAGAAGTGGCTACCCCGGTTGTCGATCTGGCCGACGCGACGGGCGGGGGACTTGTTCTCCTCCAGCAGGCGGCCGGTGGCGGCGTCCAGGGCCTTGGCCAGGACGGACGCCCGCACGTTGCCCTCGGCGAGCGAGAAGTGCTCCAGCGACTCGGCCAGGGCGAGGAACTCACCGAGCGAATCCCAGCGCAGGTAGTTCTCGGCCTGCAGCTGCTGCACGTGCTTGGGGGCCGAGCCGCCGGCGCCCGTCTCGAACAGGCCGCCGCCCGCCATCAGCGGGACGACGCTCAGCATCTTGGCCGAGGTGCCCAGCTCCAGGATCGGGAACAGGTCGGTGTTGTAGTCGCGCAGGACGTTGCCGGTGGCGCTGATCGTGTCCTCGCCGCGGCGGATGCGCTCGATCGACGTCTTGCAGGCCTCGATCGGCGACGCGATCGTGATGTCGAGCCCGGTCGTGTCGTGGTCGGCGAGGTACTTCTGGACGAGCCCGGTGATGTTGCGGTCGTGGGCGCGCTCGGGGTCGAGCCAGAAGATCACGGGCATGCCGGACAGGCGGGCCCGAGTGACGGCCAGCTTGACCCAGTCGCGGATCGGGGCGTCCTTGGTCTGGCAGGCGCGCCAGATGTCGCCGGCCGCCACCTGGTGCTCCATGACGACCTGGCCGGCGTCGTCGGTGACCTGGACGACGCCGTCGGCGGCGATCTCGAACGTCTTGTCGTGGCTGCCGTACTCCTCGGCCTTCTGCGCCATCAGGCCGACGTTGGGGACGGTGCCCATCGTGCGGGGGTCGAAGGCGCCGTTGGCGCGGCAGTCGTCGATGACGGCCTGGTAGACGCCGGCGTACGAGCTGTCGGGGATGACGGCGAGCGTGTCGTACTCCTGGCCGTCGGCGCCCCACATGTGGCCGGACGTGCGGATCATGGCCGGCATCGAGGCGTCCACGATCACGTCGGAGGGCACGTGCAGGTTCGTGATGCCCTTGTCGGAGTTGACCATCGCCAGGCGCGGGCCGGCGGCCAGCTCGGCCTCGATCGACGCCTTGATCTCGGCGCCGTGCGGCAGCTCGGCCAGGCCGGCGTAGATCGCACCGAGACCGTTGTTGCCGCTGAGGCCGGCGGCGCGGAGCTCGTCGCCGTAGGTGGTGAACGTCTTCGGCAGGAACGCGCGCACGACATGGCCGAAGATGATCGGGTCGGAGACCTTCATCATCGTGGCCTTCAGGTGCACCGAGAACAGCACGTCCTCGGCCTTGGCGCGCGCGATGGCGTCGGCGAGGAAGGCGTCCAGTTGGGCGACCTGCAGGACGGTCGCGTCCACGACCTCGCCCGCGAGGACCTTGATCTTCTTCAGCTCGGTCTTCTCGTCGGCGCCGACGAAGGTGACGGTCAGCGTGCCGTCGGCCGGGCAGATGACCGACTGCTCGTTGTTGCGGAAGTCGTGCGCGCTCATCGTCTGAACGTTGGTCTTGCTGTCGGTCGACCAGGCGCCCATCGAGTGCGGGTGCTTGCGGGCGTAGTTCTTCACCGCGAGCGGCGCGCGGCGGTCGGAGTTGCCCTCGCGCAGGACGGGGTTGACGGCCGAGCCCTTGACGGCGTCGTACCGGGCGCGGATCGACTTCTCCTCGTCGGTGGCCGGGTTCTCGGGGTAGGCCGGGATCGCGTACCCCTTCTCCTGCAGCTCCTTGATGGCCGCGAGCAGCTGGGGCACGGACGCCGAGATGTTCGGCAGCTTGATGATGTTGGCGTCCGGGGTCTTGGCGAGCTGGCCGAGGGACGCCAGGGCGTCCTCGATCTTCTGGTCGTCGGTGAGGTACTCACCGAAGAGCGCCAGGATGCGTCCGGCCAGCGAGATGTCGCGCAGCTGGATCTCCACCCCGGCGGGCTTGCAGAACGCCTGCACGATGGGCAGGAACGAGTAGGTGGCGAGTAGTGGAGCTTCGTCGGTGCGGGTGTACATGATCTTGGCCATGGGTGCCGGTCTCCCTCGTAGCGTCGTCGCTGAGTGTGCCCTGAGCCTATCGCGACCGAGGGCCAATGTACTAGTTAGTTCAGAACTATCTCGATATCGAGAAAGCGCCTTCAGGTGGGACGATACCAGTCTCCTGACCAGGGGTAGGGTGCGCGGGTGAGTTCGACAGCAGGGAGCCGTCCGGCCGAGCCGGTCCTGAGCGAGAGACAGCTGTGGACGGCCCTCTGGTCGCTGGTGGTCGGCTTCTTCATGATCCTGCTCGACACGACGATCGTGTCGGTCGCGAACCCGGCGATCATGCGCGGGCTCGGCCTGGGCTCCGACTACGGCGGCGTCATCTGGGTGACGAGTTCGTACCTGCTGGCGTACGCCGTCCCGCTGCTGGTCACCGGACGCCTCGGCGACCGGTTCGGCCCCAAGCGCATGTACCTGCTCGGCCTGGTGGTGTTCACGCTGGCGTCCGCGTGGTGCGGGCTGTCGGGCATGATGCCGGGCGGCGGGCTCGCGATGCTGGTGGTGGCCCGCGCGGTGCAGGGGCTCGGGGCGTCCCTGATCTCGCCGCAGACGATGTCGATCATCACCCGCATCTTCCCGCCCGAGCGGCGGGGTGCGGCGATGGCGGTGTGGGGCTCGGTGGCTGGCATCGCGGGGCTGGTGGGGCCGATCCTGGGCGGCGTCCTGGTGGACGCCCTGGGCTGGGAGTGGATCTTCTTCGTCAACGTGCCGATCGGCATCGCGGCGTTCGTGGCGGCGTCCCGGCTGCTGCCGCGGCTGGCGACCCACCCGCACAAGTTCGACGTGCCCGGGATGGTGCTGTTCATGGTGGGCATGTTCGCCATCGTCTTCGCGCTGCAGGAGGGCAACACCTACGACTGGGGTCCGATCGTCGGGCCGATCCCGGTCTGGGGGCTGATCGTGGCCGGTGTGGCGATCATCGCGGTGTTCGTCGTGTGGCAGGCCGTGCAGAAGGGCGAGCCCCTGCTGCCGCTGCCGCTGATGCGCGACCGCAACTTCGCGCTGGCCAACACGGCGATCAGCGCCGTCGGCTTCGCGGCGACCTGCATGTCGCTGCCGCTGATCTTCTACCTGCAGACGGTCCGCGGCCTGACGCCGACCCAGGGAGCGCTGCTGCTGGCGCCCTCAGCGATCCTGTCGGCGCTGATGGCCAGAACGGCCGGACGCCTCGTCGATCGGGTCGCGAACGTGCGGGTTCTCACGGTGCCGGGGCTCGTCGCCTACGTGCTCGGCATCGTCTGGTACGCCTCACTGATGGGGGCCGAGACGCCGCTGTGGCTGTTTTTGCTGCCTGCGACGCTGCTGGGTCTGGGCGGGTCGTTCATGTGGGGTCCGATCTCGACGACCGCCAACCGCAGCCTCCCGCCCCGCTGGGCGGGCGCGGGTGCCGGCGTCTTCAACACCACCCGGCAGTTGGGCGCCGTGCTCGGCAGCGCGTCGATCGCGGCCCTGATGGAGATCCGGATCGCCGCGCACCTGCCCGGCGCCGGGGCGTCCACGGGCGTATCGAGCGGCACCGTGCTGCCCGAGGCCGTGCGGGCGCCGTTTTCGGCCGCGATGGCGGAGTCGATCCTGCTGCCGGCGGGCGTCCTGGTCGTGGCGATCGTCGCCACGGCGTTCTTCGTCCCACCGCCGCACCGGCGCGGACAGTAGCCTCGTCCCCATGAGGTGGGGGCCGCGGACGTTGACGGGGGCCCGCTGGGCCCGGAGGCGACCGTGAGCCCGGACACGGACCGTCACGCCGACTGGGCCACGATCCCGAACGTGATCACGATGGCGCGGCTGGTCCTCTTCGCCCCCCTCGTGATCGGCATGATCGCCAGCCGGCAGCACTGGATCGCTGCGGCGGTCCTGCTTGCCGTCTACGCCGCGTCGGACTGGGTCGACGGCTTCCTTGCCCGCCGTCTCGGCCAGGTGAGCCGCCTCGGCGAACTCCTGGACCCCCTGGCCGACCGCGCCGGCGAGATGGCGATCTACGCGACGATGCTGGCCGTCGGCGTCCTGCCGTGGTGGGCCGTGGTCGTGATCGTGAGCGTCGACCTCGGCCTGTTCGCGATCCTGGCTGTACGCACCGCCTCCGCCCTCGACCTGAAGGTCACGTGGCTCGGCAAGCTCCGTACCGTGATCCTGATGGCGGCGCTGCCCCTGCTCATCCTCGGCGCCGCGGACTTCGCCGTCGCGCCCACTCTGGGGACGATCGGCATGGTCCTGATCGTGATCGGGTCGGTCCTGCACGTCGCGGCGGGAGCCCTGTACGCCTTCCTGATGCTCCGTGCGCCCCAGGCCGGCTGACTACGGCGTCGCGACCGCCTGCGAGGACGCAGCCTCCTGGCAGCGCAGCGCCCGCTCGGCGTCGTCGACGCGCTCGGAGACGAGGCGGGTCACGAAGTCGACGGGCTTGTTCTCCCCGAGCCAGGCCTTGACCCGCTCCACGTAGGCGCGGTCGGCCAGCGCACGCGGGAAGAGCAGCATCAGCACGTGCTGCCGGATCGTCGTCGACTTGCCGGCCCAGCCGTCGGTGCCGTCCGAGATCGCCTTGACCACGTCGAGGTAACGCTCGGTGTACGGCGCGAGCAGCTCGTCCTGGTCGAACTGCACGAACTGGGCGCAGATCTGGGCGTGGGTCTCGTTGGGCGTGTCCTCGGCGACCGCCCGCCGCCAGGACTCCTCCTTCGTCTCCGCCGACGCCAGGGCCGACCGCGCCCCCGCGGCCTTCTCGGCCCCCGCGGCGGTGGCGTCCCGGGCGCGCTCGGCGTCGATCTCGGCCACCCCGACCGCCCCAACGCGGGCCAGGTCGGTGAGCAGCCGCCAGCGCAGGTCGGCGTCCACGGCGAGCCCGTCCGGCACGCCGGCTCCGACAAGCCAGCCCCTCAGCACAGCCGCGCCGTCGGCGTCCGAGATCGAGGAGGAGAACGCGCGTGCGAGGGCCAGCTGATGGTCCGAGCCGGCCTCGGCGGCGCCCAGCAGTTCGTGCACGCCGTCGGAGAACCGGCGGGCCAGCGCGCGCCGCTCGTCGCGCGGCGAGTACAGGTCGACGGCCGTGCGCGCCTGGTTCAGCAGGGCCGCGACCGCGGTCAGGTCGGTCTCGACGCCGACTCCGCGCAGCACGAGTTCCACGTAGTCGGACGCCGTAAGTTGCGCGTCGCGGCACATGTCCCAGGTGGCGCCCCAGCAGAGGGCGCGGGCCAGCGCGGTCGGCAGGCCGGCGACGTGGGAGACCAGCGTCGCCAGCGAGCGGTCGTCGAAGCGGATCTTCGCGTAGGTGAGGTCGTCGTCGTTGAGCAGGATGAGATCCGGACGGGCCACCCCGACCAGTTCGGGCACCTCGGTGAGCGCACCGTCGACGTCCAGCTCGACGCGGCGGGCCCGCACCAGGGCGTCCCCGGACAGCTCGTAGAGCCCGATCGCCATCCGGTGCTGACGCAGCGTGGGCCACTGCGTGTGCGCCGACTGCCGGACCGCGAAGGAGGTGAAGCGACCCTCGGCGTCCGTCTCGAACTCTGCCGACATCGTGTTCACACCGGCCGTCTGCAGCCATTCGCCGGTGAAGCGCGAGAGGTCACGTCCGGACGCCGCCTCGAGCTCTTTGAGGAGATCCGGCAGCTCGGTGTTGCCCCAGGCGTGCTTGCCGAAGTAGGCGCGCAGGCCGGCGATGAAGGGCTCGACGCCCACGAACGCGACCAGCTGCCGGAGCGTCGAGGCGCCCTTGGCGTAGGTGATGCCGTCGAAGTTGAGCTCGACGGCCTCGAGGTCGTACATGTCGGCGGCGATCGGGTGGGTCGTGGGCAGCTGGTCCTGGCGGTAGGCCCAGGTCTTGCGCTGGTTGCAGAACGTCGCCCAGGGGTCGACGCCGGTGCCGTAGGTGGCGGCGATGCTCTCCTGCACGAAGTGGGACGCCCATTCGGCGAAGCTCTCGTTCAGCCAGAGGTCGTCCCACCAGGTCATCGTCACGAGGTCGCCGAACCACATGTGCGCCATCTCGTGCAGGATCGTGTTGTCGCGCGCCTCGTAGGACGCCGCCGTCACCCGGCTGCGGAACAGGTACTCGTCGCGGAACGTCACGCAGCCCGCGTTCTCCATGGCGCCGAAGTTGAACTCGGGCACGAAGACCTGGGCGTAGTCGTCGAAGGGGTAGGGCTGGCCGAACGTGTCTTCGAACACCGCGAAGCCGCGCTTGGTGGTGGTGAAGATGCGCTCGGCGTCCAGCGCGGGCGCCAGCGACTGACGGCAGGCGATCGAGAGGTCGCGTGGGCCGCTGGGGGCCTCGTAGGTGTCGTGGACGACGTGGAACTCCCCGGCGCACAGGGCCGTGATGTAGGTCGACACCCGCGGCGTCGCGGCGAATTCCCAGCGGCGGACGCCGTCGGCACCGGTTCCCGTGTCGGCCGGCTGCGCGGCGTTGCTGATGACCGTCCAGGACGCCGGGGCCAGCACGGTCAGCTGGAACGTGGCCTTCTGGTCGGGCTGCTCGAAGGTCGCGTACATGCGGCGGGCGTCCGCGGACTCGAACTGGCTGTAGAGGTAGACGCGATCGTCGGCGGGGTCGACGAAGCGGTGCAGCCCCTCGCCGGTGCGCGAGAAACGCATCACGGACGCCACCTCCAGCACGTGCTCGCCGGGGGTGACGTGGAAGGCGAGGTGCTCGCCGTCGAAGGCGTCGGCGTCCAGGGGCTGGCCGTCGAGCCTGGCCGAGACGAGGGCGTCCGCGATCAGGTTGGCGCAGGTGTCGGCCTCGGTGAGGCCGGTGAAGCGCAGCCGGGTGGTCGAGAGGAACGTCGCCTCGGGGGCGTCCAGGGGATGGCCGTCGCCGTCGCGTCCGGTGAGGTCGACGACGACCTCGTACGCCTCGGCCCGGACCTGGGTGGAGCGGAGCTGCGCCTCGGCGCGGGTGATGTTGGCGGCGAACATTTCCTCGGAGTCCTTACTGTCGCGGTGGCCCGGACGGGTGGTCTGCGCCGCACTGTAACCGCTGGCTCACGGCGTACCGAAGGCCAGGCGTCCGGTGTTGGCACCTTCACTTTTCGGTTCGGCGAGGGCTGGTGATCGGCGTCTATGGTGGCGGCCATGACGGATGTTGACTTCTGGTTCGACCCGATGTGCCCCTGGGCCTGGATGACCTCGCGTTGGATGCTCGAGGTGGAGAAGGTGCGCCCGGTGCGGACGCGGTTCCACGTGATGAGCCTCTCGGTGCTCAACGAGGGCCGCAGGCTGCCACGCGCCTATCGCGCCTCGATGGACGCCGGCTGGGGTGCGGTCCGCGTCGCGCTGGCCGTCGAGGAGCGGTTCGGGGCGGAGGCGCTGCGGGAGTTCTACACGCTGCTCGGAACCCGGTATCACCCCCTTGGTGAGGCCAAGGAGCGCTCGACGGTGGAGGCGGCGCTGGCGGATCTGGCCGTCGCCCGGCCGGACTGCGGAAGCCCGGCCGACTACGCGAGCCTGATCGAGGCGTACGACACCGACGCCAACGACGAGGCGCTGCGGGCCTCGCACGCCGCGGGCATGGAGCCGGTCGGGTCCGACGTCGGCACGCCGGTGATCCACGTGAACGGCATGGCCCTGTTCGGGCCCGTGATCTCGCCGGCGCCGAAGGGCGAGGAGGCCGGCGAGCTGTTCGACGGCTTCGTCAAGATGACCGCCTACCCGGGCTTCTTCGAGCTCAAGCGGACTCGGACGGTCGATCCGATCTTCGACTGACACGGCCGGACGCCCGGTCGATGAGGCTGCGGTGGTGCGGTTGGTCGGTGGTTGCGGCGGGATCGGCCGGGTCCGGGACGGACTGGTCAGGGACGTGGGAAACGGCGTCCGGACGCGACACCTCGCGGGCCCGGGTGGCCCGGTCGGGGCTCACCATGCCCGAGATGCCGTCCCGGCCGAAGCCGGGGTCGAGGTGCTTGTCCGCCACAGGCGCAGCGTAGACTGCCTGGCTCACACGGGGGCCGGGCGAGAGGGGAGCGTTTTGCCCGAGGGGCACGTCATCCACCGCCTGGCGCGGACGCTGACCGCCGAGTTCGGCGGGCGCCCGGTGCAGGTGGCGTCTCCGCAGGGACGGTTCGCCGAGGCGGCCGCGCTGCTCGACGGCACGGTCCTGTGCGGGGCCGAGGCCGTCGGTAAGCACCTGTTCGTGAGTTTCGAGTGCGACCGCGTCGTGTGGATCCACCTCGGCCTGATCGGCAAGCTGCAGTTCGGCCCGTCGTCCGAGTTGGCCAGCCCCGAGACCCTGCGACTGCGGATCGCCGCCAATGGCGTCCGGGCCGACCTGCGGGGTCCGCAGTGGTGCCGGCTGATCACGACGGCCGAGAAGGACGCCGTGGCGGCTTCGTCGGGGCCCGACCCGTTGCGTCCGGATGCCGATCCGGAGCGGGCGTGGGCGCGCATCCACCGTTCTGGGCGGCCGATCGGGGCGCTGCTGATGGACCAGGCGATTGCCGCCGGTGTGGGGAACATCTACCGGGCCGAGGTGCTGTTCCGGCATCGGATCGACCCCTGGTTGCCCGGGCGGGAGTTGGGGCGGGCGACGTTCGACTCGGTGTGGTCGGATCTCGTGGAGCTCATGCCGCTGGGCGTCCGGGATGGGCGCATCGACACCGTCGAGGACGACCACACGCCCGAGGCGATGGGGCGTCCGCCGCGGGTCGACCGGCACGGCGGCGAGGTGTACGTCTACCGGCGGGCGGGAGACCCCTGTCACGTTTGCGGCACCGAGGTCGCGCGGGCCGACTTCCATGGACGCACGCTCTACTGGTGTCCGACCTGCCAGCTGTCCGGGTCGGCCGGGACGCCGCGATGAGGCTGCGCGGCGGCATCGTCGTGGGTGCCGAGTTCGACGACCGGACGCTGGAGTTCGTCGACCTCGCCGGCGAGACGATCGTCACGCTCGCGTTCGCCATCCCCGGCGAGGCGGTGCCCGGCTGGGAGGCCGATGGCGAGGAGCTGCTGCTGGCCGAGACCGGCGGCGTCCGCTCGCTGCTGAGGGCGTCCTGGGACGGGGCGCTTCTGCTGCAATTGACGGTTGACAACCTGCGTCCGGAGCCGGTCGAACTGCCGTACCTCGGCCTCGGGGTGACCGTGGGGGAGGGGTACGCCGGCTGGTCGTGGACCTCGGACGCCGCCGGCCTGATCGCCGTCACGTCGGCGCGGGACGCCCGCGGGGGCGTCCTGCTGCGGCTCCGGCAGGGCTTCCTGCGGGCGGCCCGCGAACTGCCGGTCTTCGCCGACGAGCCGCATGAGCCGGGTGGCTTGGACGCCGTGGGTCGCGGCGCCTTTCACCTGAGCCCGCCAGGGGCGCTGCTCGGCGGACACCGGCGGCACTCGGTGACGCTTGAGATCGACACGCTCGACTCGCTCTCGGACGCCGTCGCCGGTCTGCCGGCGTGGCTGCCCGGGGTCGTCGTGCGGGCCGGCACCCAGATCGACCTCTCGCTGCCGGACCATGCGGTCGTGCCCGGTCCTGGGGTCGACGCGATGGTGGTCGACACCGACGTCGTGCTCACGGGCCAGATGGGGCACCGCGAGGTGTCGGTGCAGGGGCGCGGCGTGGACCGGGTCCGGCTCTCGTGGCATCCCGCTTTGGGCGAGCTCCTGCCGGCGCTTGTCACCGGACTCACCCGGCGGCCTGCGTCCAGAGCCTCGGACGCCGCGGGTTACGTGGTCGTGGACGCCGTTGCGCGCGGCCTCGCACCTGATCGTGAGAAGGCACTGGACTGGCTGGACGGGGTCGACTGGCTGGAGCGGGATTCCCTCTTGGGGGACGCCACCGCCGGCCTGGCCGCCGCGGTGCAGGGGGAGGAGTTGCAGCTCGACGCGGCGTGGAGACTGCTGGCTCGGCGTCCACTCTCGCCTGGCTACGGGTTGGTGACGATGCGCCTGTGGCTGGCCACATTGTCGGCCACGGGGGAGCCGCCCGCCCTCGCGCGGGAGCTGCTGGCGCGGGAGGCGCCCGATGACTCGACCGACCTCGAACTGTGCGTGCTCAGGTACCAGGGCCCCGACGAGATGATCGGCCTGGACGGACCTCTGGCCGGGCTCATCGACCTGCTCGGCGGGCCGTTGCCGGGGCGTCCGGTCGGACTGCCGGCCTCGCGGGCCGCGATCGCGGTGTCGCTGCTCAAGCTGTGTCCTGAGGGGTGGTCTCGCAGCGAACAGGCCGCGGAGGCCGCGAGTAAGGCCGAGGGACTCTTGCTTGCCGACTATGCTCCGCCGCCGGGAGAGGAGGCCGCCCTGCACGCCGACCTCGACGGACTGGCCTGGCTGCTCCTCGGCGATTTGGGCATCTGAGCTCCGGGGCCCGTAGACTCGGCGCGGTCGACCGGGGCGTAGCGTAGTGGCTAGCGCGCCTGCTTTGGGAGCAGGAGACCGCAGG
>DAIRTI010000064.1:0-16763 GCA_036803965.1 Propioniciclava sp. | reverse complement strand
GCCTCGTCGCGCGGCGTGGCCTTCATGATCAGCAGGGCGCGGCCCTCGCGACCGGCCAACTCGGCGTACATGTACTCGATCGCCACCTGCGACCCCTCGAAGACACCGAGCAGGTCGGCCAGGCCGCCGGCTCGGTCGGGCACCTCGACGCCGATGACGTCGGTCGTCCTGGTGGTGTAGCCGGCGGCCGACAGGGCGGCGATGGCGGCGTCCGTCGAATCGGTGATGATCCGCATGATGCCGAACCGCTCGGTCTCGGCGATCATCAGGGCCCGCAGATTGACGCCAGCCGCCGCGAGCACCCGGGTGGCCTCGGCGAGGGTCCCGGGACGGTTCTCGAGGAAGACCGAGATCTGCGCCAGCGAGAAGATGTGCTCCTCGGACTCGCCAGAAGCGTCAGGGACGGAGGCCTCGGCGGCGGACTCGGCCAGCGCGTGCCGCGGGGCGTCGGGCAGGGCATCGCGCAGTGCGTCAGACATGGGTGGTCACCTTCCGACGGTCGAAGACGCGCTTGGCCTTGCCCTCCGAGCGCTCGATGGTCTGCGGGTTCACCAGGACGCATCGCGCCTGGATCCCCGTCTCCGCATGCAGCTCGCGCTCGATCGCTCGCTCGAGCGCGATCACGTCCGCGAGGTCGTCGCTGAACAGCGTCTCCGACATCTCCACCTCGACCGTCAGGGTGTCCATGGACCCCTCGCGGTCGACGATGATCCGGTAGTGCGGCTCGACGCCCTGGACGCGCAGCAGCACCTGCTCGACCTGCTGCGGGAACACGTTCACGCCCCGGATGATCAGCATGTCGTCGGTGCGTCCCATGAGCCGGTGGATGCGCCGCGACGTCCGTCCGCACGCGCACGGCTCGGGCATCAGGTAGGTGATGTCGCGCGTCCGGTAGCGCAGCACGGGCGTCCCCTCGCGCGTGAGCGTGGTCAGGATGAGCTCGCCCCGCTCGCCGTCCGGCAGCGGCTCGCCGGTGTCGGGATCGACGATCTCGGGGTAGAAGTGGTCCTCGAAGATGTGCAGCCCGTCCTGGCAGGCACATTCCGACCCCACCCCGGGCCCGATGATCTCCGTCAGCCCGTAGATGTCGTACGCCTTGATGCCGAGTCGCTTCTCGATCTCGCAGCGCATCTCCAGGCTCCATGGCTCGGCGCCGAAGAATCCGACCCGCAGCGGCAGCTCGACCGGGTCGACCCCGTTGCGCCCGGCGTACTCCGCGATGTACAGCGCGTACGACGGCGTGCACGCCAGCGCGGTCGTGCCGAAGTCCTGCAGCGTCTGCAGCTGCCGGTGCGTGTTGCCCGACGACACCGGCAGGACGATCGCCCCGACGGTCTGTCCTCCGTAGTGGGCGCCGAATCCGCCCGTGAACAGCCCGTAGCCGTAGGCCACCTGCACTACGTCGGACGCCCCCACGTCACCCATGTCGAGGGTGCGTCCCATGACGTCGCCCCAGAGGGCGAGGTCGCCGCGGGTGTAGGCGTCCACGACGGGCTTGCCGGTGGTGCCCGACGACATGTGCACCTCGACGATCTCGTCGCGGTCGACGGCCAGCAGCCCGAACGGGAACACCTCCCGCATGTCGTACTTGCTCGTGAACGGCAGGTGCCGAATGTCGGCCAGCGTCCGCACGTCCGCCGGAGTGACGCCCTCGGCGTCCATGCGCCCGCGGTAGAACGGCACCCGGTCGTACAACCGCTGCACCTGCGCCAGCAGCCGCTCGGTCTGCAGTGCCCGCAGCTGCTCGGCGGGCATCGTCTGCGCTGTCGCGTTCCACATGGGCTACTCCGCTCCGCTGCTGACAGGGGACGCCGTCGGCGCGGCCTGGGCGTCGGCGTCGATCCCGAGCGCCTCGGCCGCGATGCGGCGTCCGACCTCGAAACCGGCCAGGTTGGCGTCCGCCGTGCCGGGGGGCACGAGCGCGGCGATGGCGCGGGCGTAGGCGTCCAGGGGCAGCGGGGCCAGCAGCGCGACCGCCCCCAACAGCACCGTGTTCTTGGCCTTCGGGTTGATCTGCGACCGCAGCGCGCGCATGTCGTACCGGACGACCCGTCCGAACCGGGCCTCGATCTCCTCGTCGATGCCGGCCGGGTATGCCTCGAGCGTGGTGGGCAGCAGGTCGGTGTCGGCGTAGACCGCAGCCGCCCCCGGACGCGCCCACGGAGCCCAGCGCAGCAGTTCCATGCGCTCGAGGGCGTAGATGACGTCGGCCTCGCCCTGCCCGATGACCGGCGAATGCACCTCGGGCCCGAACCGGACGTGGCTGAACACCGGCCCGCCACGCTGGCTCATGCCGTGCACCTCGGACTTCTTCGCGTCCAGCCCGGCCAGCATCGCCGCCTCGGCAAGAATGTCGGACGCCAGGATGATCCCCTGCCCGCCGACGCCCACCATGAGGACGTTGAACACCTCAGGCATTGGCGGCCACCCCCTGGCAGACCGGCGTCAACTCCAGGGTGCGCCAGGCCTTCTTCTCTTCGAGCTTGCCGGTCTTGCGCAGCTCCTTGGCCTCCATCACGCACAGGCCGACGGCGGCGAGCAGCTTGACGCCCGGGCGTCCGGACAGCTCGTCGATCGCCTCGGTGATCGCGCGCCGGTCGTTGCCGTCGATCACCTTGACATTCTCCTCCGGCATGCCGAGCGCCCGGCACAGCAGCACGTAGTCGACGTGGGACGAGTTCTCATGCCCCATCCGCTCGCCCGACATGGGGTTCTCCTGCATGCCGGTCATCGCGGTGGTGCCGTTGTCGAGGACGACGTAGAGCCCGTCGCGCTTGTTCCAGATCGCGTTCAGCAGGCCGGTGATGCCCGAGTGGGCGAACGTCGAGTCGCCGATCACCGCCGACACGTGGGCGCGCTGGCCGTGGTCCTGGCCGGCCTGGGCGAGGACGACGTCCATGCCGTGCGCCATCGTGATGGACGCCCCCATGTCGAGCAGTGTGTCCATGATCCGGTAGGGCGGCAGGACGCCGAGCGAGTAGCACCCGATGTCGCCCGAGACGAACAGCCCCTTGTCGCGCAGCACGTCGAACACGTGCCCGTGTGGGCAGCCGGGACACAGTCCGGGCAGCCGCGGCGGCACGTCGATCGTGCCCGCGGGCACTGACGCCGGCGCCGGCAGCGCGAGCGAGGCGCGCAGCACCTCGGGCGAGAACTCGCCGATGACCGGGAAGGTGTCCTTGCCGTGGCAGACGATGCCCCAGGCGCGCACCTGCTGCTCGATGACGGGGTCGAGCTCCTCGACCACGTACAGCGTCTCGACCGAGGCCGCGAAGTCGCGGATCAGCTGCTCGGGCAGCGGGTTGACGATGCCCAGCTTGAGCACCGAGGCGTCCGGCATGACCTCGCGGACGTAGCTGTAGGCGACCCCCGACGTCAGGACGCCGACGGTGCCGCGCCGCTCCACGACGTTGGCCGGATGGGTCTCGACGACGCGCCGCAGCTCGGCCAGCCGCGCCTCGACCTCGACCCGCCGCACCCGCGCGTTGCCCGGGATCATCACGTACTTGGCCGGGTTCTGGTCGACCGCCACGGGGTGCTTCTCGGGGACCATGTCGAGATCGACGCCCTCGACGACGCCCTTGCTGTGCGACAGGCGGGTGGTGGTGCGCAGGAAGCAGGGGGTGTCGTAGCGCTCGGACAGCTCGAACGCCGCCCGCGTAAACGCCCGCGCCTCGGCCGGCGTGGACGGCTCGAACATCGGCAGCTTCGCGGCGATCGCGTAGTGCCGGTTGTCCTGCTCGTTCTGCGACGAATGCATCGACGGGTCGTCGGCGGTGACCACCACGACGCCGGCGTTGACGCCCGTGTAGGCGCTGGTGAACAGGGGATCGGCCGCCACGTTGACGCCGACGTGCTTCATCGTCACCAGCGCGCGTCCACCGGCCAGGGACGCCCCCAGACCCACCTCGAGGGCGACCTTCTCGTTGACCGACCACTCCGTGTAGACGCCGGCGTAGGGCTCCAGCGCCTCCAGGATCTCGGTGGACGGCGTCCCGGGGTAGCCGCAGCCCACCGCGACCCCCGCCTCCCACGCGCCCTGCGCGATGGCCTCGTTTCCGCTCAGCAGCTTGCGCACGCAGGCACCTTTCGACATCGAACGCGGCAGAGCCTACGCGCGGGCACCCGGGCCCCGGGCGGCGTTTCGCGATCCGCTAGTGGCGGTGGCCGTCGTGGTCGTGGCCCTCGTCGTCCTCATCGTCGGGCTCCAGCGGGGCGTCCATGACCATGGGCTCGATGACGATCGGCTCGGTGACGTCGCCCGACCAGGACGCCGCCAGCCCGTTCGCCCTGAGGATCCGCACGGCCTCCTGCGCCAGGGACGGCACCGCCGCGCTGTCGGCGTCGAAGGTGCCGAAGGCGATCTCCAGGCGCTGGTGCAGGACGAGCTCGTCGAGGTCTCCGACCAGCGAGTACAGGTAGCCGCGGCACTGGCCACCCTTCTCGGCGATGACCTCGAAGCCGTCCTCGAGGTACTCCATCGCGTCGGAGGTCTCGAAGGCGTCCCCGTAGCTGTACAGAATGCCGGCATCGTACAGGTCGTCCAGGGACTTCAGGAGGCCCAGGGCGTCCGGGGAGAACTCGGTGACGACCCTGCCGTACTCGGCGATGACCTCGTCGACGATGCCCTCGACCTCCTCGGGCTCGACGGGGGCGTCGTCGGGGAAGAACTGCCCGAAGTCGGCGGCGAACTCGATGAACTCCTCGATGAGCTCGTCCACGTCGGCCCCGCCCGAGGCGAGCCGCATCGTGATCGCGCCGCGGAACGTGCGCTCGCTGGGCGGGTACTTGCTCGCAAAGGCGGCGGGTGCGGTCATGGCTCTCACGCTAGACCGCGGCATCGTCCTCCGCGGCCGGTCCGGAGTGACGGGCCCGATCCTGCGCGGACTCGCGCATGCGGCGTCCCTCATCGACGAGCTTCTCCAGGGCCTTGTCCACGGCGTGGATCATGCGGGTGTCGCGCGGGGGCAGCCGTAGTTCGCGCTCCGCCTCGACGCCCGCGTACAGCTGGCAGACGCGCTCTAGCTCGGCGTCGAACTCGCCGCCGAACAGCAGCGCGCAGTTGATCAGCCACAGGCCGAGCAGCAGCAGGATGAACGAGCCCGCCACGCCGTAGGTGTCGCTGACCGTCGCGAACCGGTCGACGTAGATGTTGAAGCCCAGCACCGCGAGAGCGATGCCGACCGCCGCCAGGATCGAGCCGGGCGTGAACAGGCGGAGCCTGCTCCGGCGTACGTTCGGGGTGAAGTGGTAGAGGGCGGCGGTGTAGATCATCACGGTGACCAGGACGATCGGCCATCGGAATGCCCCCCAGCGATCGAGGAACTCCCGGAGGTTCTCCGCGTGCGCGAGCAGGGCGGCGACGACGTTGTTCGAGAAGACCATGGCGAGCGGGATCAGCACGCCGACGACGAGCGTGCCCGCCGTGAGGAGCACGTTGAGGGGCAGGATGATCCAGATCGGACGCCCCTCGACCACCCCGAACACCCGGTTCATCGCCCGGCCGAACGCACTCACGTAGCCCTTGGCGGCCCAGATCGAGACGACGAGCGACACGACGAGCACCCAGTTGGCGTGCTGCGCCGAGGTGAGCCGCACGATCGGCTCGCGCAGCAGTTCGACCAGTTCGGGATTGAGATAGGTCGCGGCGAAGTCCAGCAGCCAGGCCGATGTGGCCTCCTGCTCGCCCACCAGGCTGAGCAGGGTGGTGAGCGCGAGCAGGGCCGGGAACAACGACAGGACGGCGTAGTAGGTCAGCGTGCCGGCGACGTCGATGCGCAGCCCGACGACGAAGTTGTGAAGAGATCGGCGGACGGCGTACCACCACGCGGAACGCGGCAACTCCCGCAGCCGGGGCGTGGGGAGGGCGGCCGCCCCCCCGGTGGCGGACTCGGACGCGATCGAGGCGTCCGGCGGAACCTGCGTGGGAGCCGTCTCCGGGGACGCCTCGGACGGCCGTCCCGTCGGCTCGGCTTCCATGGGCGCCCCCTCGCGTCTCACGCTCGATGGCGCGAGACTACCCGGGACGCCCGCGCCGGTCGCAGCGTCGTCGTCAGGTAGACCGCCGAGCCGGCCCAGACCAGCACCAGCCCGGCCCAGTACGCCGGCGTCACGTGCTCGCCGAAGACCAGAACCCCCATCAGGAACTGGATCGTCGGCGCCAGGTACTGCAGCACGCCGACCACCCCGAACGGCAGCCGCGGAGCCGTGATGGCGAACAGCCACAGGGGCAGGGCGGTGATGGGTCCGGTCAGGACGAGCAGGGTCGTCATGGACGCCGTCAGGCCGAACTGCCCCATGCCGTGAGCGGCCAGCCACGCGACGTACGCGACCGAGGGAACCAGCAGGAACCCGGACTCGACCGCCAGCCCCTCCAGCGCGGGCAGGTGCGCCTTCTTCTTCGCGACCCCGTAGAGGCCGAAGGACGCCGCGAGCGCGAGCGAGATCCACAGCGTCGACCAGCTGCCCCAGGCGATGACCGCGACCCCGGCGAGGGCGAGCAAGCCTCCGATGCGTCCGCCGGTGCCGAGCCGCTCGCCGAACAGGAGCACCCCGAACACCACGTTGACCAGGGGGTTGATGAAGTAGCCCAGCGACGCCTCGACGACGTGGCCGTTGTTGACGGCGAAGATGTAGGTGAGCCAGTTGACCGCGATCAGGACCGCCGCCGCGGCCAGCCGAGGGAAGTTGACGCGCGTGAACACCCCGGGCACCCACCGCCAGGACCGCCGCAGCACCAGCAGCGCGATCACAACGCTCACGAACGACCACACGATCCGCTCGGCCAGGATCTCGAGCGGGCCGGCGGCCTTGAGGAGCGTCCAGAACAGGGGCAGCAGCCCCCACAGCACGTACGCCGTGACGCCGGCGACGAGCCCGGTGCGTCGCGCGTCGTCCGGTGTCACACCGGACACCTAACCACGTGTCGCGCCTCAGGCCGCACCAGGGTCACCGCGGCGATGCCGTACGGTCGTGCTGTGCTGCTCTGTGACCGCGACATCGTGCGCCGCATCGACGCCGGCGACATCGGACTCGAACCCTTCGACCCCGTCCTGGTGCAGCCCTCGAGCGTGGACGTCCGGCTCGACCGGTTCTTCCGGCTGTTCGACAACCACCGCTACCCGGCCATCGATCCGGCCGAGGAGCAGCCCGAGCTCACCCACCTGATCGAGGTGGCGGCGGACGAGGCGTTCGTCCTGCATCCGGGCGAGTTCGTGCTGGCCAGCACGCTGGAGACGGTCAGGCTGGCGTCCGATCTCGCGGCCCGCGTCGAGGGCAAGAGTTCGCTCGGACGCCTCGGCCTGCTCACCCATGCGACGGCCGGCTTCGTCGACCCGGGGTTCTCCGGGCACGTGACGCTGGAGCTGTCGAACGTCGCGACCCTGCCGGTCAAGCTGTGGCCCGGCATGAGGATCGGCCAGTTGTGCTTCTTCCAGCTGTCCTCGCCGGCGGAGCATCCCTACGGCGACGTCCGGCGCGGCTCCCACTACCAGGATCAGCGGGGGCCGACGGCGTCCAGGAGCTGGGAGAACTTCACGCGGACGGGCCTGTCCTGACCCGGACGCCGATGGCGCGAGTCAGCGTCCGCCGAGGTACTCCTCGAGCGTGAGGTCGGAGTTGGGCCCGAAGGCGGCGGCCGCCTCGACGCCGATGTAGCGGTAGTGCCAGGGCTCGTAGTTGTAGCCGGTGATGTCGGTCTTGCCCTGGGGGTAGCGCAGGATGAACCCGTACTTGTAGGAGTTCGCGCGCAGCCAGGCGAACTCCTTGGTCTCGGGGAAGCGCGTGCCGTAGCCCTGCTTGGAGGCGACGTCGACGGCGAGTCCGGCCTGGTGCTCGCTCTGCCCGGGCTTGGCGACGTAGCTGTCGGCGTCGTCGCCGTAGGCGGTGGGCGGGGTGGCCGAGAGTGCCTGCTGGGTGTCGTAGCTGCGGTAGGCCACGCGCCAGATGATGTTGACGCCGTCCTTCTTCGCGGCGGCGATCATCGCCGCGTACGCTTGGCTCGCCTGCGGCACCAGCTGGTAGTCGCCGGACACCTTCGGCGCGTAGTTCGCCGACACCGGGTGGTTGCGGTTGATCACGGCCAGGCCCCGGACGATCAGCGGCACGTCCAGGCCCTTGCCCGTGCGCGTGTCGGGCAGCAGCGCCAGCGTCGCGCCCGGGCTGGCGGCTTGTGTGGGGGAGAGGGGCGTCGGCGTCCCGGTGGGTGTGACGTTGGCGTTCGCGGACGCCGTCGGCGTCGCGATGCCGGGCGCGGGCGTCGTCCCGCCGGGGATCGAACACCCGGACGCCGCGAGCGTCACCAGCACGAGCCCGGCCGCCCCGCCGCGTCGCCAGTCGACGTGCTTCACCCCCACGGCGAGCCAGGCTACCGGGCGTCAGGCGCTGAGGTAGTCCAGGCCGACGTCGAGGACGCGGGCGCTGTGGGTCAGGGCCCCCGAGGAGATGAGGTCCACGCCGGCCTCGGCCAGCGGCACGGCGGTCTCGACGGTGATCCGCCCGGACGCCTCGGTGATCATCCGGCCGTTCACGAGGGCCACGGCCTCGCGCAGGAGCTCCGGACCCATGTTGTCGAGCAGCACGGCGTCCACGCGCAGCTCGAGCAGCTCGCGCAACTGGTCGAGGTTGTCGACCTCGACCTCGATCTTGACCAGGTGCCCGCAGTTGGCGCGCGCAGCCTCGACCGCAGCCCGAATCCCGCCCGCGACCGCGACGTGGTTGTCCTTGATCAGCACCGCGTCGTCAAGTCCGAAGCGGTGGTTGGCCCCGCCGCCGCACCGCACCGCGTACTTCTGCAGCGCCCGCAGCCCCGGCACGGTCTTGCGCGTGTCGGCGACCATCGCGCGGGTGTGGGCGATGGCGTCCGCGATGCGTGCCGTCGCCGTCGCGACCCCGGACAGCTGCCCCAGGAAGTTGAGCGCGACCCGCTCGCCGGTCAGCAGGCCACGCGCGGGCCCGGACGCCGTCGCGATCACGCTGCCCGGTGCGACCCGCGATCCGTCGGGCAGGTGCACCTCGACCTCGATGCGCGGGTCCACCAGCCGCCACGCCAGCTCCGCGCAGCGGAGGCCGGCGATCACCCCGTCCTCCCGCGACACCAACTGGACTCGCGCGACGGCGTCCGGGCTGATCAGGGAGTCGGTGGTGACGTCGCCGGCGCGGCCGAGATCCTCGACCAGGGCGGCCCGGACGACGGGCTCGATCACGAAGTCGGGCAGTTGGCGCAGCATGTCTCTCCTAGTGGGCGCGAGCTAGACGGGGTCGAGGACGTCGGCGAGGTCGATCAGCGTGTGCTCGGCGACCGGGTCGAGCTGGGCGTAGTCGGTGCGGGTGTGCCCGCCGCGCGACTCGCGCCGCTGCAGCGCGCACGAGGCCAGCATGTACCCGACCAGCCCCTCGTCGGTGTCGATGTGGTCGCGCAGGTCGTCCAGGGCCGACCGCAGCCCGGCATCGTCACGCAGGACGCCGCAGGCCCGGCTCATGATCGCGCGGACGGCGTCCACGTCGGCCTTGGGCGTCTCGGTGCGGGCGTCCGCGACCGAGACGGTGTGGGTGACGACGGGCTTGGCGAGCGGCTTGCCGGCGCGTCCGAGGCTCAGGTCGGCGGCCACCCAGCGGGCGCAGACGATCGCCTCCAGCAGCGAGTTGGACGCCAGCCTGTTGGCCCCGTGCAGGCCGGTCGACGCGACCTCGCCCACGGCGTACAGGCCCTCGAGGGTGGTGCGGCCGGCGGCGTCCACGAGCACCCCGCCCATGTGGTAGTGCGCTGCGGGACGCACCGGGAGGAGGTCGAACAGCGGGTCGATGTCGGCGTCGTGCAGGATTTCGAAGATGCCGGGGAACCGGGACGCGAACCGCTCGCCAGGCCGGACGCGGGCGTCCAGGAACACCTGGTGGCCCTTCTGCAGGGCCGCCCACTCGGCGCGGGAGACGACGTCGCGCGCCGACAGCGGGTTCTCGATGACGCGGTCGCCGTTCTCGTCGACGAGGATCGCCCCCTCGCCCCGGACGGCCTCGCTGACGAGCGGCATCGGATCGATGCCGACGTCGAGCGCGGTCGGGTGGAACTGGACCATCTCGACGTCCCGCAGCACCGCGCCCGCGCGCGCGGCCAGCGCGAGCCCACCGCCGCGGGACGACAAGGGGTTCGTGGTGTGCTGGAAGAGTCCGCCGATGCCGCCGGTGGCGAGCACGACCCGGTCGGTCTCGACGATCACCGAACGGCCGCCGGTGCGGTTGCGGCCGGGGCCGGAGGCGTCCAAGAGCTTGTCGAAGCTGGACTCGCCGCCGAGTTCGACCCGGAGACCCACGACGCGCCCGTCGCTCACCAGCACCTCGGAGCCCCAGGCGTTGTCCCACAGCGAGACGCTGGGCAGCGAGCGCGCCTTCTCGACGCACGAGCGCAGCAACTCGGCGCCGGTCATGTCGCCGCGCGCGTGGACGATGCGCCGCCGGCTGTGCGCGCCCTCCAGGCCCAGGATGTAGCTGCCGTCCGGGTTGCGGTCGAAGCGCGTGCCGACCTCGGCCATCCGCTCGATCGCGGCGGGCGCGGCGCGGGTGATGCGCTCGACGGCGTCCAGTTCGCAGAGCGCGACGCCGGCCGCCAGGGTGTCGGCGGTGTGCAGGTCGGCGGAGTCGTCCGGGCCGACCGCCGCGGCGACGCCGCCCTGGGCCCAGCCGGTCGATGTGCCGGTGGTGACCGGCCCGGCCGAGAGCACGATGCACGGGATCGGCGACAGCTCGATCGCGGTCATCAGGCCGGCGAGGCCGGCTCCGACGATGACGGGTCCGCCGACGCGGACCACGCTGGCTTCGACGCTCATGCCACTCCTCACTTCACCGCGAGCATGCGGTCGACGGCCGCGCGGGCCCGGTCGGCGACGTCGGCGTCGATCTCGACGCGGGTCGTCATGGTCTCCAGGCTGTGCCGGATCTTGGCCAGCGTGTTCAGCTTCATGAACGGGCACAGGTTGCACGGACGGACGAACTCGACGTCGGGGTTCGCCTGCGCCAGGTTGTCGCTCATCGAGCACTCGGTGATGAGGGCCACGCTGCGCGGACGCTTGCGTTCGACGTAGTCCTGCATCTGCGCGGTCGAGCCCGCGAAGTCGGACGCCGTGACGACCGGGCGCGGGCACTCCGGGTGCGCGAGGACGACGACGCCGGGGTGGTCGGTCCGGATCTGCTCTATGTCGGCCGGGGTGAACCGCTCGTGGACGATGCACGAGCCGGGGTGCACGATCATCTTCACGCCTGTCTGGGCGGCGATGTTCGCGGCCAGGTACTGGTCGGGGATCATGATCACCTCGCCCACGCCCAGGCTCTCGATCACCTTGACGGCGTTGCCCGAGGTGCAGCAGATGTCGGACTCGGCCTTCACCGCGGCCGACGTGTTGACGTAGGTCACGACCGGGACGCCCGGGTGCGCGGCCCGCAGCGCGCGCACGTCGGCGGGCGTGATCGACTCGGCCAGCGAGCAGCCGGCCGCGGGGTCGGGGATCAGGACGGTCTTCGCCGGGTTCAGCAGCTTGGCGGTCTCCGCCATGAAGTGGACGCCGGCGAGCACGATCACGTCGGCGTCCACCTTGGTCGCCTCCCGGGCCAGGGCGAGGGAGTCGCCGACGATGTCGGCCACGCCGTGGTAGATGTCCGGCGTCATGTAGTTGTGGGCGAGGATCACGGCGTTCTTCTCGCGCTTGAGGCGCCAGATCGCGTCCACGTCGTCGGCCATCGTGGCCCACTCGACGGCGGGGATCACGTGGTCGACCTTGCTGTACAGCTCGGCTGCGGTGGGGGTCATGGCGCCTCCCGGATCTGATTTGCTCAACTTGAGCACAAGTAATGCTACACCTGAGCAGAACAGGCTGTCGACGGCGTCCAGATCACAGAGAGCGGACGCCGAGGGTCCGGCTGGGCTCGAACGCGCGGGACGCCGGACCTCGGGCAGGAGGTGCCGGGGGTGTCGCGGGGACCTCTCATCTGTGCAATGAAATTCTCCAGGCCCCACGGATCTGTGCAATGAGATTCTCCGGGCCCCACGGATCTGTGCAATGAGATTCTCCGGGCCCCACGGATCAGTGCAATGAGTTCGGCCGAAAAACGGCGAACCACATTGCACTGATCGCACCGGGGTGCGAATTTCATTGCACTGATCGACGTCAGAGTCAGAGGGTCTCGGCGAGCACCTGGCGGAGCAGGTCGCGGACGCACTCCGCCGCCCGCGACAAGGGGAGACTGGCCGGGACGCCGAGTGACAGGTGCACCTCGATCGCCGGTGTGACGCGGAGGATCCGCAGGCCCGGCTGCTCGGCGACGCGCTGGGCGACCGACTCGGGCAGTAGCGTCGCGCCCAGTCCGGCGGCCAGCGCTTGTCCCATCAGGCCGACGGATTCGAGTTCCGCGACGACATTCAATTCGATGCCGGACGCCTCGCAGGCCCGCGCGACCGCCTTGCGGATCGTGTGCGTCGGTCCGGTCATGAGCATCGGCAGGTCGGCGAGGTCCCCGACGCTCACCTCACGCAGGGACCCTCCCCCGTGGACGCCCTCGCCCACCGGCTCGCCGCCGAGAGACGCCACATCGTCCTGCTCGCTCCCGGCAAGCTCCCCGCCGCCCGGGCAGTTGCCCGCGCCACACACCAGGACCAACTCCTCGGTCAGCAGCCGCTCGAAGGTGATGCCCTTGATCGGCCCGGAGTCGAACAGCAGGGCCATGTCGAGGCGTCCGGTCATCATGGCCTCGCTCAGCACGGCGCCGAAGTTGTCGGTGACGCGCAGGACGATCCGGGGGTACCGGCTGCGGACCGCCCTCAGCAGCGGCAGCGCGATCAGGTTGGCCGAGCTGTACGGCGCGAGCCCCAGCGAGACGTGACCGGCCACCTCGCGGCCCGACAGGCCGACCTCCGCGACGGCGTCCGAGACCTGTTTGAGGATGACCTGAGCGTGCCGGTACAGCGCCGCCCCGGCCTCGGTGGGGTGGACGCCCTGCTTGCTGCGCGTCAGCAGGCGCTGGCCGAGTTCGGCCTCCAGGGCGCTGATCTGCTGGCTGAGCGCGGGCTGCGCGACGTGGAGCACGTCGGCGGCGCGGGTCAGGCTGCCGATCTCGACGATGCGGACGAAGGTCTGCAGTCGGCGGGTATCCATCGACCCTCCTCCCGCGGCGCTTCGAACCATGCGCGCGCCTTATCACATCACCCAAAACTCGTCTTACCACACTGCGCCCGGCGTTCCTTACCTTCTAAGAAACCGAGGGCGAAGGACGCAACGATGCAGACAAGGATCGACCTGGTCGCCGATCTGGGCGAGGGCTACGGCGACTGGCGCATGGGCGACGACGATGCACTGCTGGGCATCGTGTCGTCGGCCAACGTCGCCTGCGGCTTCCACGCCGGCGATCCCACGATCATGGACGCCACCGCCGCCGCCTGCGCCGAGCGCGGCATCCAGCTGGGCGCGCACCCGAGCTTCCCCGACCGCGTCGGTTTCGGACGCCGCGACATGGGCCTGAGCGCGGCGGAGGTCCGCAACGACCTGCTCTACCAGCTCGGCGCGCTGAGCGCCTTCGCTGTGGCGCACGGCACGCGGGTCCGCCACGTCGCCCCGCACGGACGCCTCGGCAACCTGGTGGGCGTCCGGGCCGACTACGCCGTCGCCGTCGCCGACGCGCTGTGCGCCTTCGACGACTCGCTGATCGTCGTGGCCCAGGACGGCGAGCTGGCCGACGAGGCTCGCCGCCGCGGCCTGCCGCTCGCGATCGTCGGCATCGTCGACCGGGCCTACCGGGCCGACGGCACCCTCGTGCCGCGCGGCGAGCCCGGCGCCGTCATCCACGACCGCGCCACCCTCGTGGCCCGCGCCGTACGGATCGCGACCGAGGGCGTCCTCGAGACTGCCGACGGCGGGACGCTGCCGGTGCGGGCCGATTCCCTGTTGCTCCACGGCGACAACGCGGACGCCGTCGCCACCGCCACCGCCATCCGGGCCGGGCTCGCCGAGGCCGGGGTGGCGGTCCGGCCGATGGCCGAGGTCCTGGGAATGGGTGCCTGACATGGCGACGACGACGGTGGCCGGCTGCGTCCTGGAGATCCTCGACTGCGGCGACTCAGCGGTGAGGGTGGGCGTGACGGCGTCCTCGCCCGGGGACGCCTGGCGCGTCGCCCACGGCATCGCCGCACTGCTGGACGCCGACGCGCCGACCGGCGTCCTGGGCACCCTGCCGACCTACGACGCGGTGCTGGTCGAGTTCGACTGCCTCCTCACCGACCACGAGACCACCCGGCGGGCTGTGCGTGGCGTCCTCGATCGCGTCGACGCGCTCACCCCGCGGCGTCCGCGCACCTTCGGAATCCCCGTGCTGTACGGCGGCGAGCTGGGCCCTGACCTGGACGCCACGGCGTCCTACCTCGGCCTGACCCCGGCCGACGTGATCGCGATCCACGGCGCGAAGCCCCTGCTCATGCGCTGCTTCGGCGCCCCCGCCGGCGCGCCGATGCTGGACGGCCCACACTTCGAGCGTCCGATCCCGCGGCTGGCCAGCCCGCGGCCGCACGTGCCGGCAGGGGCCGCCGCGGTCGCGGGACGCCAGGCCGTCGTCTCGGCCCGTCCGGCGCCGGGCGGCTGGCACGTCCTCGGGACGACGCCGGTCACCCTGGTCGACCCGTCGCGCGAGCCACTGTCGGCGTACTGGCCCGGCGACTCGTTCCAGTTCTTCGCCATCGAGGAGTCGCAGTTCGACGCGCACCGCGGGGTGCTCGCATGAGCGCTCACCTGACCATCACCAAGCCCGGGATCAGCGCGATCACCGACCTCGGCCGCACCCGCGGCGGACGCGTCGGCCAGCTCACCGGCGGAGCCCTCGACCAATACAGCGCCAAGGTCGCCAACACGCTGGTCGCCGCCCCCGAGACGGCCCCCCTCCTGGAGATCGTCGCGCTCGACTTCGCGGCCGTGACCTCCACCGACCTGCTCGTCGCCGTCACCGGCGCCCCCGCCGACATCACCGTGCAGGGCGTCCCGATGCCGCAGTGGGAGCCCTTCCTGTGGCCCGCCCGCACCGAACTCGCCGTGACCGGCATGCGCGTCGGCGTCCGGGTCTACATCGCCGTGCACGGAACGGTCGAGGCGCCGAACCTGCTCGGCAGTTGCGCTCCGGACAGCGTCCTCGGCTTCTCGGGCCCGCTGCAGCGCGGCGACCGCGTGGGCGTCCGGCCGGACACCCTGCTGCTCGACCACCAGTACTTCGGCATCCCGGTGTTCCGGGTCGGCGCCCCGGTGCCGACGTTCGGCGAGCGCTGGACGATCCCCGTCACCGACGGGCCCGACCGCGACCAGTTCGGCGCGAGCGCCGGACGCCTGTGCCGCGGCACCTTCACCGTCGGCCCGAACAGCAACCACATCGGCCTGCGGCTGAGCCCCGGGAAGGGGACGGCCCTGCCGGTGCGCGAGGCGTCCGGGGAGATCCTGTCCCGCGGCGTCCCGATCGGCGCCGTCGAGGTGCCCGCCGGCAACGAGCTGCTCGTCCTGCACCGCGGCCGCGGCGTCACCGCGGGCTACCCGGTGCTGGCCGTCGTCACCTCCGTCGGGCTGTCGCGCCTCGGCCAGGCGCGTCCCGGCCAGAGCGTCACTTTCGTCCGCACCAGTGTCGCGGACGCCGTCGCCGAAGCCCGCGCCCAGCAACTCCAGATCGACCGGCTCCGTCAGCGGCTGTCCGCCGTCCTGGAGACCCACGGCCTGCGGCCCGCGTCATGAGCCGCCCACGTTCCGAACCGCAAGACAACCCGTCCCGAACAGGAGAAACCATGGCCCAGCAAACCCGTCCACCGCTCATCGCCGCGAAGGAACCGACCACCGTGAGCCCGCGCGTCTCGAAGACGATCGCCGCCGGCTGCGTCGGCATCTTCGTCGAGCTCTACGACAACGGCATCTTCGCCTTCATGGCGACGGCGCTCGCGATCGCGTTCTTCAACGTCGACAACTCCAGCCAGGCGCTGCTGATGGTCTTCGCCGGCTACGCGGTGTCGTTCTTCGTCCGCCCGCTCGGCGCGGTCGTCTGCGGCATCCTCGGCGACAGGTTCGGCCGCCAGAAGATGCTGGTGTTCGTCATCATGCTGATCTCGGTCGCCACCGCCGGCATCGGCCTGCTGCCCACCTACCAGGCGATCGGCATCGCGGCCCCCATCCTGCTGGTGCTGCTCCGGATCATGCAGGGCTTCTCCGTCGGCGGCGAGGCTGCGGGCGCCATGACGTTCCTCGCCGAGCACGCCCCCGAGGGCAAACGCGGCTTCCTCACCTCGCTCGCGCAGGTCGCGTCCTTCGTCGCCCTGCTGACCGGCACGCTGGTCGCCTTCTCGATGTCGCCATGGCTCACCGCCGAAGCCATCCGCGGCGGCGGCTGGGGCAGCTTCGCCTGGCGCGTCCCGTTCCTGGTCGCCATCCCCATGGGCCTCATCGGCTACTACATCCGCAAGGCCATCGCCGACACCCCGAACTTCACCAAGCTCAAGGAAGAGGGCGGCCTGGCCAAGAACCCGCTCCGCGAGGCCTTCGCCACTCCGGCCCACCGCCGCGCGCTGCTGCTGGCCCTGACGATCCCGCTGATGAACCAGTCCGGCTACTACGTCCTGTTCTCCTACATGCCCACCTTCCTCAAGAGCAAGACGATCGGCTTCGACACGGGCACCGCGCTGCTCGTCACCGCGGCCTCGCTGGTGTGCATGAGGTTCCCCCGGAAGTGTGGAGGCATCAGCTATAAGGGGTAGCGATGTCTGA
>DAIRTI010000063.1:0-17109 GCA_036803965.1 Propioniciclava sp. | reverse complement strand
TACGCGCTGGCCATCGCCTGGTTCGCCATCGTCTGGTTCGCGCTGCCGATCGACCACGGCGTCAAGGTGGCCATCTCCCTGCTGCTCGCCGCCCCGCTGGCGGCGATGATGTCCGCTTTCACGGCCGAGGCCGGGCTGGATGTCGAGGCGTCCGCGTTCATCACGTCGGCCAGCGTCGTGGTCGCGATCGTCGCGATGCCGCTGATCATGGTCGGGCTGGCCTGACGCGTACCGCACCCGGGCGGCCAGCGGCTCACGGCGTCCCCCTCAGGATCGGCGCACCGCCTGCTTGACCTGCGCCACCATCGGCGGACGCACGCTCAGCTCCGTCACCCCCAGCGCCACCAGCCTGGCGGTCGTCGCGGGGTCGCTGGCGAGGTCGCCGCAGACCGCCACCGGGATGCGCGGCAGGCCGCGGCAGGTGAGCTCGATGAGGTCCCAGACGGCGGGGTCGTCCATGGGGGCCATGGCGGCGACGGCCGCGTTCGTGCGGTCGCTGGCCAGCGTGTACTGGGCCAGGTCGTTCGTGCCCACGGACGCGAAGTCGATCAGCCCGGCGAAGTCGGACGCCCTCAGTGCGGCCGCGGGCACCTCGACCATGATCCCGACCGGCAGGTCGACCGGACCCATCCCGAACAGCACCTCCGACAGGACGCCGCGCGCCCAGACGACCTCCTCCGGGTGGGTCACCATCGGGAACATCACCCGCACGGGCACCTGGCGCGCGGCCAGCGCGATGCCGCGCAGCTGCTCGGCGAACAGGTCGCGGGCGCGGCGCATCGTCCGGATCCCCCGCTCGCCCAGCGCAGGGTTCGCGCCGTGCGCCGCCGGCAGGAAGGCGAGCGGCTTGTCGCCGCCGGCGTCCCAGGTGCGGATCGAGATCGGCCCGCCCAGCGCCCGCGCGATCGCCAGGTACACCTCGGCCTGCTCCTCGGCGTCCGGGGCCTGCCCGCGCGCCGCGAACAGGATCTCCGTCCGGACCACCCCCGAGCCCTCCGCGCCCGCCTCGGCGCCGGCGCGGGCGTCCGCGAGCGAGGAGACGTTCGCCTCGACGAGGATGCGGCGTCCGTCGAGCGTGTAGGCCGGGTCGTGGGCCCGAGAGAGCGCGGACGCCGCCAGTTCGGCCCGTTCGCGGTTGCGTTCTTCGAGTTGCCGGACGAGCACCGGCGAGGGGTCGACCCACAGCTCGCGCGAGACGGGGTCGAACGCGATGCGGCGTCCCTCGGGCAGGTCGTGGGCGTCGTCGCGCCCGGCGAGCACGGGAATTCCACGCGCCTCCGCGGTCAGCGCGCCGTGCCCGTGCTCGCCGCCGGCCATCGTGATGACGCCGAGGCAGAGCCGCTGGTCGAGCCGGGACGCCGTCGCGGCGTCCAGCTCGTCGAGCAGCCAGACGCAGGGCTCGTCCGGCTCGTCGTCGGCCAGTGGACGCCCCATCAGCGCGAGCAGCAGCAGCCGCCGGACGCTGCGGACGTCCTGGGCGCGCTCGCGCAGGTAGGGGTCGGTGAGCCCGTCGACCGCGCGGGCCATCCGGGTGAGATGGTCGATGACCGCGTCCACGGCGCTGAAGCCCTCGGTGATGCGCTCGACGACGGCGTGGGCGAGTTCGCGGTCCTCGGTCAGGACGATCTGCGCCTGCAGGATGCCCGCGGACGCCGGACGAGCGGCGGCGAGGGCGTCCAGGTAGTCGACGACCTCTTCGACGGCGTCGTTGAACCGGGCCAGCTCGGCCTTGGGGCTGCGCGGGTGGTAGCCGTCGACGTTCGGGACGGCCGTGCGGCGGTGGATCGGCCCGATCACGATCTGGCTGCCGGACGCCGTGGGTCCGGCCTCGCCCGGCGGATCGAGGGGGATCGGCTGCTCGCGGGCGGGACGCGCCGGCCGTGCGTGATTGGTGCCCTCGCCGAAGTCGCGGGCCGCCAGGTCGGACAGGACGTCGCGGGCCTTCTCGGCGTCCGTGCCGGTGATGCGCGCCTCGAGGATCTGGCCGCGGCGGATCTCCAGGCCGGTGAGGCGGCTGAGGCTGGTCGCGGGCACCGGGCCGGCGCCGGTGCTGGCGTTGGCGAGCTGCACGTCGGCGTCCAGGCCGCGCAGCGAGGTGATGATCGCGGCGGCCGGCCGGATGTGGAGGCCGTGGGCGTTGTCGACGGGGGTCCGCCACGTGAGCACGGCGGGGCGCTGCGCCGCCGCGGGTTGCTGGCGGGGCACCTGGAGGGGGATCGGCGCGGTGGCCTCGCCGGCGTCGTCGAGGTGGGCGACCTTGGCGTCGAGCGCGCGGCGGGCCTCGGCGGCGACGACGTCGAGCGGGGCGCCCGTCGAGGCGGTGGCGACGGCGGCGAGGAGGCCCTCGACGAGGGGGGCCGAGCTGATGACGACGTGGTCGGCGAGGTCGGGGTCGAGGAACTCGACCGCCAGCTCGGTGCTCATCACCGCGCTGCCCAGGTCGAGCAGCACCAGGACGCCGTCGTCGGAGTCGACGCGCTGGATCGCGATCGAGATGGCGGCGGCGTCCGTGCCGAGGGTGCCGTCGTCCAGGCCGGCGGCGACGGCGATCTCGGGGCCGCTGCCGTCCGGGACGAGCGCGGACGCCAGCTCGACCGCCGCCTCCGCGAGGGCCCGGCTGTGCGAGACGACGACGATGCCGATCATGTCAGCGTCCGGGCCGCGGCCTGGATGAGAAGCGTGGCGCTCGTCGCGCCCGGGTCCGCGGTGCCGCGGGAGCGTTCGCCGAGGTAGGACGCGCGTCCCTTGCGGGCGACGAGGTCGACGGTGTCGTCGCGTCCTCGGGCTGCTGCTTCCGCCGCGGCGGCCCAGGGGTCGGTGGTGGCGGTGGTGAAGGCGTCCAGGGCCGGCAGGAGGGCGTCCAGCATCGTCTTGTCGCCGCGCACCGCCTTGCCGCGGTCGGCGACGCCCCGGACGCCGGCGGCGAGGGCGTCCGACCACTGACCGGCGGAGATGGGGCCGTCGGCGGGGAGGGCGGCCGCGAGGCGCAACAGGAACGTGCCGTAGAGGGGGCCGGCCGCGCCGCCGACGGTGGAGATCAGGGTCATCGCGGCGCGTTTGGCGTACTCAGCGGCGGTTCCCTCGGGGGGCAGAGCGGCGACCGCGGTCATGCCGCGGCGCATGTTGGTGCCGTGGTCGGCGTCCCCGATGCGGCGGTCGAGGTCAGTGAGTTCGGCCTCGTGCTCGGCGACGTCGTCCGCGAACGCGCCCAGCCAGGCGGCGAGCGCGGTGGCGTCCAGGGGTCTCATCGGGTGCCTCGGTGGCGCATCATCGGCCCCAGCGGAGTCCGGGGGTGTCGACGGGGGCGTCCCAGAGGCGGAGGAGTTCGTCGTCGGCGCGCAGCAGGGTGAGCGAGCAGCCGGCCATCTCCAGGGACGTGATGTGGTTGCCGACCAGCGTGCGCGCGACCTGGACGCCCTGGGCGGCGAGCAGGGCGGCGACCTCGGCGTACATCACGTAGAGCTCGATCAGCGGCGTGCCCCCCATGCCGTTGAGCATCGCGATCACGGGCGCGCCGGTGAAGTCGAGGTCGGCCAGGATCGGGTCGACGAGCAGCGGGGCCAGCTCGCGGGCGGGACGCATGGCGAGGCGGACGCGTCCGGGCTCGCCGTGAATGCCGATGCCCAGCTCGAACTCGTCCTCGGACAGGTCGAACGTGGGACGTCCGACGGTGGGGGCGGTGCACGAGGTGAGGGCGAGGCCCATCGAACGGCCGCTCATGTCGACGCGGCGGGCGATGGCGGCGACGGCGTCCAGATCCTGGCCCTCCTCGGCGGCGGCGCCTGCGATCTTCTCGAGCAGGACGGTGACGCCGACGCCGCGGCGTCCGGCGGTGTAGAGCGAGTCGGTGACGGCGACGTCGTCGTCGGTGACGACCGACTCGACGAGGACGCCCTCGTCGGCAGCCAGCTCTGCGGCCATCTCGAAGTTCATGACGTCGCCGGTGTAGTTCTTGACGATGTGCAGGACGCCCGCGCCCGCGTCGACCGCGAGCGTTGCGGCGAGGATCTGGTCGGGGGTCGGCGAGGTGAAGACCTCACCGCAGCAGGCGGCGTCGAGCATGCCGGGGCCGACGTAGCCGCCGTGCAGGGGCTCGTGGCCCGAGCCGCCGCCGGAGACGAGTCCGACCTTGCCGGGACGGGGTGCGTCCCCGCGGAGGATCAGGCGGTGGGCGTGGTCGACGCGGAGGCGTCCGGGGTGGGCGGCTTCGACGCCGCGCAGCGCGTCCGCGACCACGTCCTCGGGGTCGTTGATCAGCTTCTTCACGGGCGCCAGTCAACCATGCGCGTCCAGCGCGCCGACAGCGGTGTGGTGTGGGGGTGGGGCCGAGGGTGATGTCGCATTCCTGCTAGGAAGCGTCCCGGTGGGCGGGGAGGATGGGGGACATGATCCTCGACCGGCAGGCGTGCCTGAACGCGATCGCGAGCCGCGACGCGCGGTTCGACGGGCTGTTCTTCACGGCGGTCAGGACCACCGGAATCTACTGCCGGCCCAGTTGCCCAGCGATCACGCCGCGCGCTCAGAACGTGACGTTCTATCCCTCGGCCGCCGCCGCCCAGGACGCCGGCTACCGGGCGTGCCGGCGGTGCCGTCCCGACACGGTGCCCGGCAGTCCGGAGTGGGACGTCCGCGCCGACGCGCTCGCCCGGGCCATGAGGCTGATCGGTGACGGGGTCGTCGAGCGCGAGGGTGTTCCCGGGGTGGCCGCGCGGCTGGGCTACTCGACCCGACAGCTGCAGCGGATCACCGCCGCCGAACTGGGCGCCTCGCCCCTGGCGATCGCCCGCAGCCAGCGGGCGCATACGGCGCGGGTCCTGATCGAGACCTCGGGTATGGCGCTGGGCGACATCGCGTTCGCGGCAGGGTTCGGGTCGATCCGCTCGTTCAACGACGCGATCCGGCGCGCCTTCGGGCTGACCCCGTCGCAGGTCCGGGAGCGCGCGGCGTCCCGTCCCCACCGGCGTGACGCGTCCTCGCCCGGATCGTCCGCGGCGCCTCTTCCCGAAAGTTGCCTCCAGTTTCATGACGTTTCCCCGGGAAACAACGCGGGGAAACGTCTGGCAACCGGAGGCAACATCGCAGAGGGGCCCAGTGTGGCCGCGCGCAGCCAGGCCCAGCACCGGGCAGCCCGGCCCACCACGACCCCGTCGGCGCTCGGACGCCTCGACGTGCGTCTGGCGTTCCGCCCGCCACTCGCTGCTGCGCCTCTGTTCGGGCACCTGGTGGCGACGGCGGTCCCGGGTGTGGAGGAGTGGCGGGACGGTGCCTACCGCCGCACCCTCGTCCTGCCGCACGGCCCGGGCATCGTCGCCCTGAGCCCGCGCGACGATCACGTCGCCGCGACGCTCTGGCTCGCCGACCCGCGCGACCTCACCCCCGCCATCGGACGCTGCCGCCGGCTGCTCGACCTGGACGCCGATCCCACCGCCGTCGACGAGCCGCTCGCTGCCGACCCAGCCCTCGCCCCGCTCGTCGCCACTGGGCCCGGCGCCCGCATCCCACGCACCGTGGACGCGGCCGAGTTCGCCGTCCGGGTCGTCCTCGGCCAGCAGGTCTCGACCGCCGCGGCCGCCACCCAGACCGGACGCCTCGCCGCCGCCCACGGCGTCCCGGTCGATGACCCGGCCGGCGGACTCACGCGCCTCTTCCCGACCCCGGACGCCCTCGCCGCCCTGGCCCCGGAAGACATCCCCGGCCCCCGCAAACGCGCAGTCACGCTCATCACCCTGGCCAACGCCCTGGCCACAAGCCACCTCGACCTCGGACCCGGCGCCGACCGCGCCGAGGCCCGCCGCGCCCTCGCCGCCCTACCCGGCATCGGACCCTGGACCGTCGAGCTCGTCGTCATGCGCGGCCTCGGCGACCCGGACGCCTTCCCGGCCACCGACCTCGGCCTCGTTCGGGCGCTCCAAGGGCTGGGCAATCCCGATCCCGAGCGCTGGCGACCCTGGCGCTCCTATGCTGCCCAGTACCTCTGGGCGACGCTCGACCACCCGATCAACCGTCTCCCCACCGAGAGGACGCACCCATGAAGCACCGCATCGTCGACAGCCCGCTCGGCCCCCTGACGCTGGTCGTCACCGACGACGGCGCCCTGGCTGCCCTCTACATGGCCGACCAGCGCCACGGACCCGCCCCGGACGCCGATCTCGGCGAGTCCGACGACACCGCCGCCGCCGACGCCGTCGAACAGCTCCACGAGTACTTCGACGGCACCCGCACCACCTTCGACCTGCGCCTCGAACCCGCCGGCACCGACTTCCAGCGCCAGGTCTGGGACGCCCTCCGCACGATCCCCTACGGCGCCACCGAGACCTACGGCCACCTCGCCGAGCGCATCGGCCACCCGCGCGGCACCCGGGCGGTCGGCGCCGCCACCGGACGCAATCCGATCAGCATCATCGTCCCCTGCCACCGCCTGGTCGGGGCGTCCGGCGGCCTGACCGGCTACGCCGGCGGACTCGACCGCAAGCGTTGGCTGCTCGACCTCGAGGCGGGCGGCGTCCTGGTCTGAGCGAGATGTAACTTCCTGGAGGCTGAACGCCCGATTCCGCGCGCTTCAGGGCCATTGGGGCGCTCGGGACTCCAGTTTGTTACACCCGCGGACCTGCACAGACTCGCGCCGAGCGCCTCCGCGTTCCTCGCTAGGCTGACCCGGTGACCGAATCCCCCTCCGCCGCCGCGCCCCAGCAGCCCTCCGTGTCCGAGCAGATGCAGGTGCGCCTCGACAAGCGGGCCCGCCTGCTCGACGAGGGCCGCGCGCCCTACCCCGTGTCGGTGCCGCGCACGCACTCGGCGGCCGAGGTCCGGACGGCCTGGGGTCACCTCACCGCCGGCGAAGAGACCGACGAGATCGTCAGCGTCACCGGACGCGTCATCTTCATCCGCAACACCGGCAAGCTCTGCTTCGCCACGCTCCAGGACGGCTTCACCACAGACGCCGACGGCGAGCGCCTGCAGGTCATGCTCAGCCTGGCCGAGGTGGGCGCCTCTTCCCTCCAAGAATGGAAGGACGACGTCGACCTCGGCGACTACGTCTCCGTCACCGGACGCGTCATCGCCTCCAAGCGCGGCGAACTCTCGGTCCTCGCGGGGAGCTGGACGCTGGCGTCCAAGGCGCTACGCCCCCTGCCCACCCTTCACAAGGACCTCAGTGAGGAGTCCCGCGTCCGGCAGCGCTACGCCGACCTCGTCATGCGGCCCGAGGCCCGCGAAATGGTGCGCGCGCGGGCCACGGTGACGCGGGCGATCCGCGAGAGCCTGCACGCGATGGGCTACATCGAGGTCGAGACGCCGGTGCTGCAGCTGATCCATGGCGGCGCGACCGCCCGCCCGTTCGGCACGCACCTCAACGCCTTCGACATCCCGATGACGATGCGCATCGCGCTCGAGCTCTACCTCAAGCGCGCGATGGTCGGCGGCGCCGACCGCGTCTACGAGATCGGACGCATCTTCCGCAACGAGGGCATCGACAGCTCCCACTCGGCCGAGTTCACGATGCTCGAGGCCTACCAGTCCTGGGGTGACCAGCGCACGATCGCCGAGATGACCCAGCGCATCATCGTGGACGCCGCCGACGCCCTCGGACGCCGACAGTTCGACTCCGCGGACGGCGAGATCGACCTCGATGGCGAATGGACGTGGCTGGCCGTCTACGACGCGGTCAGCGACGTCGTCGGCGAGGAGATCACGCCCGACACCCCTCGCGAGACGTTGCTGAAGCACCTGGACGCCCGCGAGGTCGTCTACAACCCGGCCCTGTCCGACGGCAAGCTCGTCATGGAGCTCTTCGCCGAGCTCGTCGAGCCGACCCTGATCCAGCCCACGTTCGTCTGCGACTTCCCGGCGATCGCGCAGCCGCTGGCCCGTCCCCACCGCGACGACCCCCGCAAGGTCGAGGCCTGGGACCTCATCATCGGCGGCGTCGAGCGCGGCACCGGCTTCTCGGAGCTGATCGACCCGGTGATCCAGCGGCAGCGGCTCGTGGAGCAGTCGCTCAAGGCGGCGGCCGGCGACGTCGAGGCCATGCAGCTCGACGAGGACTTCCTCAACGCGCTCGAGTTCGGCGCCCCGCCGATGGGTGGCATGGGCATGGGCATGGACCGGCTGATGATGCTGTTCACCGGCGCGGGGATCCGCGAGACGATCCTGTTCCCGCTGCTCAAGCCGCAGGGCTGAGCGGACGCCGTCGGCGTCCGTCGCGCGCGTTCCCCGGCGCTACGTAACCGGCGCTACTTCCACTGGGTCGCGATGCCGAACGCCGCGACCATGAGGCCCATGCCGATGAGGATGTTCCAGCCTTCGAGGGCGGCCATGAACGGGATGTACGAACTCGCGATGTAGTAGAGGACCAGCCACAGCACGCCCAAGAGGCCGACTGCGATGAAGGTGGGGGCCACCCAGGCGGGGCTTTCCAGCGAGGCCTTCTTGGCCCGGTTCTCCTGCTGCTTGGACGCCGCCTCGCTCTTGCGCTTGACGGTGGCCTTGGTCTCGGCCGCCTTGCGTCCCTTCGACTCGGGCACCCCGGAACTCCTGTCGACGCGTGAATGATCCGGACCAGCCTAGCGGGTCGGGACGCCCCGCCCTGACCGCTTAGGCTTGCCGGCATGGCCCGGATCCTCGTCGTCGACAACTACGACTCGTTCGTCTACAACCTCGTGCAGTACCTCGCGCAGCTCGGCGCCGAGGTCGACGTGTGGCGCAACGACGACGCCCGGTTCGCCGATCCGACCTGGTCGGACGCCTTCGATGGCGTCCTGCTGTCGCCGGGCCCGGGGACGCCCGAGGCCGCCGGCGTCTGCGTCGAGCTGGTGCGGACGCACGCCGGGCGCCTGCCGATCTTCGGGGTCTGCCTCGGCCTGCAGTCGATCGCCGTCGCCTACGGCGGCGTCGTCGGACGCGCTCCGGAACTGCTGCACGGCAAGACGTCGGAGGTGTTCCACGACGGACGCGGCGTGTTCGCCGGCCTGCCCGGCCCGTTCGTCGCGACCCGCTATCACTCGCTCGCGCTCGACCCGGCGACGGTCCCTGACGTGCTGGAGGTGTCGGCGCGCACCGAGTCGGGGGTGATCATGGCGATCCGCCACCGGGAGCTGCCCGTCGAGTCGGTGCAGTTCCACCCCGAGTCGGTGCTCACCGAAGGCGGCTACCAGATGCTCGGCAACTGGCTGGCGACCTGCGGGGACGCCCAGGCCGTCGCGCGGGCGTCCGGACTGACGCCGCTGATGAACGTCACCGCCTGAGACCGGCTACGGCGAGCGAGGGGACGCGGTCCGGGGCGACGCCGTCGTGGGGGGCGGCGTGGCGGGGGTCTCCTCGGATGTCGTGGTGACCGTGGTCGGCGGCGGCTGGGGGACCGCGTACATGACCGTGAGCTTGTCGGTCTTGTTCATCAGCGTCGGGGCGGCCGGGTCGGTGCCGAGGACGGTGCCCTCGGCCAGGGGCGAGGGCTGCCCGACCTTCACGACGTTGGTGAAGCCGGCGTCGGCGAGGATCCGCAGCGCCACCTCGATGTCGTAGGCGCCCACGGCGGGCACCTTGGCCTGGCCGGTCGCGTAGTAGAGGGTGATCCGCTGCCCGGGCGCAACCTTGCTGCCCTCGGTCGGGTCGACCCGCAGCACCTGGTTGGCCTTCGCCGAGGCCGGCTCGGTCTCGGCCTTGACCGGGTCGATGTTGGTGAAGCCGGCTGCTGTCAACGACTCCTTGACCTTGTTGACGTCGTTGCCGACGATGCCGCTGGGCAGGATCAGCTTCGTGGGCCCGACGTTGACCGTGAGCGCCACGTTCGATCCCGGGTCGACCTGGGTGCCGGCGCGCGGGCTCTGATCGGTGACGCGGCCGACGGTCTCGTCGTCCTCGCCCTGGACCTGGCTGACGACCGGGTTCAGGTTCTTCTCCCGGATCATCACCTCGGCGACGGCCTGCTCGAGCCCGGCCACTCCGGGCACCGACACCTGCGTCTTCCGCGGCATGACCAGGTAGATCGTGCCGGCGACCAGCGCGAGCAGCAGCAGCCCGGTGATCACCGGCCACAGCCAGCCCATGCGCCGCCGCGGCGGCAGCTGGGTCGTCACCGCGGTCTGCGGCGAGACCTCGGGCACCCGCGGGCCCTGGGCCGGCCCCGACGGCAGCACGGTCGTCGCCGTCTGGGCGGACGCCCCGTCGCCAGGCACCACCGGGGGCCAGGCCTGCACCTGCTGGCCGGCGAGCAGCCGGCGGATGTCGGCGGCCATGTCGGCGGCGGTCTGGTACCGGTCGGCCGGATTCTTCGCGAGCGCGGTGAGCACCACGGCGTCCATGGCCGGGGTGACCTCGGAGTCGAGCACGCTGGGCGGCGTGGGCGCCTCTCGGACGTGCTGGTAGGCGACCGAGACCGGCGAGTCGCCGGTGAACGGCGGACGCCCCACGAGCAGCTCGTACAGCAGGCAGCCGGCCGAGTAGATGTCGGAGCGGGCGTCCACGGTCTCGCCGCGGGCCTGCTCGGGCGACAGGTACTGCGCGGTGCCGATGACCGCTGCTGTCTGCGTCATGGTCGAGGACGTGTCCGATACGGCTCGGGCGATGCCGAAGTCCATCACCTTGATCGTGCCGGTGGGCGTGATCATCACGTTGGCCGGCTTGATGTCGCGGTGGACGATGCCGGCCTTGTGGCTGTACGCGAGGGCGTCCAGGACGCCGAGGGTGAACTCGAGCGCCCGGCGCGGCAGGATCGGACGCCCGTCGCGCAGGATGTCGCGCAGTGTCCGGCCGCCGACGAGCTCCATGACGATGTAGGGCACCTCGACGCCGGTGGCCGGGTCGGTCTCTTCCCCCGTGTCGTAGACGGCGACGATGTTGGGGTGGTTGAGGTTTCCGGCGGCGGTCGCCTCGCGGCGGAAGCGTTCCTGGAAGGTGGTGTCGGAGGCCAGGTCGACCCGCAGTTCCTTGACCGCGACATCGCGGGCCAGGCGCAGGTCGCGGGCGCGGCGCACCGTCGCCATGCCGCCCCGTCCGAGGATCTCGCCGACCTCGTAGCGGTCGCCGAGCAGCCGTAGTTCGTTCATCGGAGTGCCTCGATCACGCTCTTGGCGATGGGGGCCGCGTACCGCCCGCCGGAGATGTCGCTCGCCTCGACGCCTGCGTCTTGGACGAACACCGCCACCGCCACTGAAGGATTGTCCGCCCACGCGACGAACCACGCGTACGGGGTGTGCTTGCCGTCGGTCAGCGCCGTGCCGGTCTTGCCGCCGACCCGGACGCCGTCGATCTGGGCCCGGGTTCCGGTGCCGTCAGTCACCACGGCGACCATCATGCGCTGCAGCGCCTGGGCGTTCTCGGCCGTCATGGCCTGCGAGAACTGCTGGGGTCGGGCCGTCTCCAGCACCGTCAGGTCCGCGGCGCGCACCTGCTGCACGAGATAGGGCTGCATCACGACACCGTTGTTCGCGATGCCGGCGGCGACCATGGCCATCTGCAGCGGGGTCGCCGCCACGTCGAACTGGCCGATCGAGCTCTGGGCGAGTTGCGCCTGGTCGAGCTTCGCGGGGAAGTTGCTGGTCGCCGAACCGAGGTCGGGCAGCTCGTTGCCGCTGCCGAACCCGAACTTCTGCGCCTGGGTGCGGACGGCGTCCGCGCCGAGCTGCATGCCCAGGCCCGCGAACGCCGTGTTACACGAGACCTTGAGCGCCTGCTCGAGGCTGATCTTGGTGCCGCCGCAGCTGCTGGAGTTGCCCAGCGGCCGCGAGGTGCCGGGCAGCGTCAGCGAGTCGGGGGAGTCGACGAGGGTGTCCGGCGTCATCCCGGACGCCAGCGCCGCCGCGCTCACGACGAGCTTGAACGTCGATCCCGGCGGGAAGATCTCGCGCGTCGCCCGGTTCGACAGGGGCTTGTTCGCGTCGGCGTTGAGCGCCTCCCACGACTTCTGCGCGGCGGTCAGGTCGTGGGTCGCCAGGTCGTTGGGGTCGTAGGTCGGCGAGGTGACGAGCGCCTTGACCGCGCCGGTCTTGTAGTCGATCGCCACGACCGCCCCCGGACGGTCGCCCAGGGCCTTCGCGGCGGCCTGCTGCGCGGCGGCGTCCAGGGTCGTGACGACGCTCGCGCCGGTCGGACGCTTCCCGGTCGCCATGTCGATCAGCCGCTGCACCAGCTGGTTGTTGGAGGTGCCCGCCAGGTTGGCGTTCTGAGTCTGCTCGAGCCCCGAGCGCTTGTAGAGGAACGAGTAGTAGCCCGTCACGCCGGCGTACAGCTCGCCCTGGGGGTAGCTGCGCTGGAAGCGGAAGCGGTCCTCGACGGGCTTGGTCGTCGCGATCGCGGTGTTGCCGACCAGGATCGCCCCGCGGTCGGTGCCGAACTCGGCCTCGGTGACCCGGCGGTTGGCGGGGTTGTTGTTGAGCGAGTCGGTGCGGAACACGTAGGCGTACGTCGAGTTCAGCATCAGCGCGCAGAACATCACGAGGATCACCAGCGAGACCCTGCGGATCGGTCCGTTCACGGCTTCCCACCGTCCTTGCGCGCCAGCTTCGCCCAAGCGCTCTCGGTGCCGGGTTCCAGGGTCGGTCCGAGGACGAGTTGCGTCGGGTCGTCGAGATGCCCGGACGCCGTCGCGCCCGGTTGGTCCGTGGTCGGCAGCGTGCCGGACGCCGGAGTCGCCTGGGCGTCCGGCGTCGCGGAGTGCGCCGCAGGAGGGCTGGGCGGGGAGTCGGGGGAGGTCGGCGTCCGGACCCCGAGGGACGCGACCGGGATCGTGGTCGTCGTGTCGTCGCGCAGGACGCTGTACTCGTACGGCTCGAGGCGGGCCTGGGGACGCCGGACCTGGTGGGTGAGCGTCAGCAGCAGGCCGAGCAGCAGGTAGTTCGAGACCAGCGACGAGCCGCCCTGTGACATGAACGGCGTTGTCAGGCCGGTGAGCGGCAGCAGGCGGGTCACGCCGCCGATGATGATGAACACCTGCAGGGCGAACGCGAAGCCGAGGCCCGCGCCGAGGAGCTTGCCGAACGGCTCCCGGCAGATCAGGGCCGCGCGCAGGACGCGGGCCACGACGATCAGGTAGACGATCAGGATCGCGAACAGCCCGACCATGCCGAGCTCCTCGCCGAGCGCGGCGGCGATGAAGTCGCTCTTGGCGATCGGCGTCAGGTAGGGACGCCCCAGGCCCAGCCCGGTGCCGAACAGGCCGCCGTAGGCGAACCCGAACTGGGCGCTGATGATCTGCCCGTTCTGGTCGACGTTGGAGAACGGGTCGAGCCAGGACTCGAAGCGCACCTTGACGTGGCTCACGTACAGGTAGCCCAGGAAGCCCATCACCCCCACGAGCAGGACGCCGAGGATCGCCCAACTCGGACGCCGCGTGGCGACGTAGATCATCGCGACGAACAGGCTGAAGAACATCAGCGACATGCCCAGGTCGGTCTGGAACACCAGGATCAACAGGCTGGTGCCCCACATGATCGCGATCGGTCCGAGGTCGCGCATGCGCGGGAAGTCGATGCCGAGGAAGCGGCGTCCGGCCAGGGCCAAGACGTCGCGCTTCTCGGTCAGGTAGGACGCGAAGGCGATCGACAGGATGATCTTGGCCACCTCGCCGGGCTGGAAGCTCAGCGACCCGAGCTGGATCCAGACGCGGGCGCCGTGACTCTCCTTGCCGAGCCCGGGGATCAGGGGCAGCAGGAGCAGGACGAGGCCGAGCGCGAACCAGATGTAGGTGTAGCGGTGCAGGCGGCGGTGGTCGCGGAGCAGCACGACGACCGCGAGCATGATGATGACGGCGGCGACGGTCCAGGCGAGCTGGAGGCGTCCTGACTGCATCGGCGGGCTCGTGGCCTGGTCGAGCCGGTAGATCATCACGATGCCGAGGCCGTTGAGCAGCAGCACGCAGGGCAGCAGCAGGGGGTCGGCGTACGGCAGCCGCCAGCGGATGACGGCCCACGACAGCAGGCCGAGGCCGGCCCAGATGCCGGCGGCGTACGGGAAGTCGGACGGCAACTGGCCGTCGAACTGGTTCAGCCCCACCATCGCGTAGCCGGCGATGCCGATGGCCAGCGCGAACACGACCATGCCGAGCGAGGCCAGCCCGCGCTTGGAGTAGACCACCACCTCCGCCATCAGCAGTCCTCCGGGGCGGACGGCTCGGTCGGCGTCGGCGAGGGCGTGACCGACATGGTCGTCGTGGCCGCCGGCGACGTGTCGGGCGCGGGTGACACCCCGGGCGTCTCCGTGGTGACGACCGGGGTGGCGGGTGTCGTCGGCGTCGGCGACGGGGTGACCGGAGCCTCGGTCGCGCGGGCGCGGGCGGCACGTTGGGCGACGCAGCGCGCGGCGATCACCTTGAGCTCGGCGAGTCGTGTCTGGCCGGCGCTGAGGTTGTCGACGGTGATCAGCGAGCTGACCTTCTCGCGGTAGAGCGGCGGCAGATCGCTCAGCAGCGTGCCGTCGTCGGCGACGGCCTGGCTCAGCGGGCGTCCCAGGATCGTGTCCGGCACGCCCCGGAACACCGCGACCGTCGACCCCTTCGCGCTCTCGGCCGCGTTGGGCCCGATGTAGTAACGGGTCTGCGTGTAGGAGTACCAGCCGAACCCGCCCCCGGCGAGCACGAGCAGCGGCAGCAGGACGCCGACCAGCACCTTCAGCCCGAGCCGCGAGCCCCGGCGGGGGGCGAGGGCGTAGCGCTCGTCCTCGGGGGAGAGCGTCCACAAAGCGGCGTTGCGCAGGAGCGGGATGCGTGTCGTCGGCTCGTTGCGCGGCACCAGCTGGGTGCGCGCGGAGCCGAGGATCTGGACGCCGTCGGTGGGCTCGCCCTCGACGACGTCGGTCAGGATGATCGTGATGTTGTCGTAGCCGCCGGCCTCGTGCGCCAGGTCGACCAGCGAGGCGACGGCGACCTCGCGGTCTTCCAGGGCGGCCTTGGGCGCGATCTGGGCGTCCGTGACCAGGCCGCAGAGGCCGTCCGAGCAGACCAGCAGCCGGTCGCCGGGCTGGAGTTCGACGAAGTCGAGGTCGGGATCGTGGTGCGGCTTGCCGTTGAGGACGCGCAGGATCAGCGAGCGGTGCGGGTGCTCGAGCGCCTCCTCCTCGGTGATGCGCCCCGAGTCGACGAGCGTCTGCACCCACGAGTGGTCGCGGCTGGCGCGCATCAGGACGCCGTCGCGCAGCAGATACGCCCGCGAGTCGCCGATGTTGACCAGCGCGGCACCGTCGTCGTGAAGGACGAAGCCGCACAGGGTCGTGCCCATGCCGTCGCGGGACTTGTCCGAGGCGACCAGGTCGGCGATCGACCGGTTCGCGCGGTCGAGGCCGTCGGCGAGGACGGCCAGCAGGTCGCCCCGCTCGCCCTCGGGCAGGTCGCGCGGTGCCGCGTCCGGTCGTTTCTCGGACGCCGCCGCGAGACGGTCTGCCAGGTCGGCGTCCAGCTCACCGACGGTCGCGACGGCGACCGCGGACGCCAGGTCGCCGGCCGCGGCGCCGCCCATGCCGTCCGCGACCACGATCATGTCGGCGGAGACGTACGCCGAGTCCTGGTTGTTCTTGCGGACCAGGCCGATCTCGGAGTGGGCGGTGCTGCGGAAGGTCAGGGACACACTGGATCACTTGTCCACGATGATCGTCGTCCGCCCGATGCGGAGCGTGTCGGCGGGGGTGATCGGCGTGGGTGCGGTGATGCGGCGGTCGTTCACGTAGGTGCCGTTGGTGGAGCCGAGATCCTCGACCACGTAGCCGCTGGGGGTGCGGGCGATGACCGCGTGGCGCGACGACATGTACTGGTCGTGCAGGTCGAGGGTCGCGTCCGGCGTGCGGCCGATCAGGATCGACTCGCCCAGCGGCAGGGACGCCCCAGCGTTGGGGCCGTCGGTGATGCGGAGCGTGGTGGGCAACTTGGGGCGTCCCCAGCGGCGCTGCTTGGCTGCTTCGGGGGCTGGTTGCGCGACCGGCTGGGCAGGGATCGGAGCCGGGGACGGGAGCGCGACGTCCGAGCCCGCGACGGCGGACGCCTCGACCTTGCGCCCGAAGAGGTCGGTGCGGATCACGTTGACCGCGAACAGCACGAACAGCCACAGCAGGGCGAGGAACAGCAGCTTCAGGCCCAGGACGACGAGGTCAGACATCGCGCACCGGCGTCCGGACGAGGAGGCGGGTGTTGCCCATCTCGAGGCGGGTGCCCTCGCCCAGCTGGGCGAAGCGGACGCGCTGGCCGTTGACGATGATGCCGTTCGTGGAGCCCAGGTCTTCGATCGTGATCTCGAGGGCGTCCGGGGGGCCGGAGACGACGACCCGCGCGTGCTGGCGGGAGATGCCGGGGTCGTTGATGCGGATGTCGGCGTCCACGCCGCGGCCGATCGTGAAGCCCGGCGGCACCAGGGGGTGCCGGACGCCGTTGACCTCGAGGACCAGGCTCTTGTGCTCTGGGCCGAGACCGAACGCGCCGGGCGCCTCGACGGCGGCCACCGCGGCGCTGGCGACAGTGAAGCGTCCGGTGGGGAGGGCGGCGTCCAGGACGTAGTCGATCGTCAACGGGCCGTTGAAGACGTAGCCGGACGTGGCCGCGTACTCGCGCAGCTGGGGCATGATCTCGGCGTTGATCGAGCGCGTGTAGGGGTAGAGCTTGTCGTAGTCGTGCTGGGAGAGGCCGACCGTGAAGTCGTTGGGAACGAGCTTGCGCTCGCGGGAGAGCAGGCGGGCCTCGGCGTCCAACTCACGCTGCAGGCGGGCGGCGATCTCGACCGGCTGCACCTCGCCCTTGAAGGCGCGCGCGAACCCGTTCGAGACGACTCCCTCGAGGCGGCGTTCGATGTTGTCGAAGACTCCCACTGGCCGGCCCCCTTCAATTCCCTCGGCGTCCGGACATCGCCCAAGCCTAGCCGGGTCCTCCGTGCTGGCCGCATCAGCACCCCGTTCTCGGGCGGGTCCGGCCGTGTCAGCCCGTGGTCCTCGCGTCTCGGAGTGCAGTTGGGGCGTTGCGGCGGGGTGGGTTGGTGGTCGGCGCGGGTCGCGTTGGGGGCTGTGGCCGGGTGGTTGGACCGATTGGGAAACGGCCTTGACGCCGTGCTAACCTAGCCGGGCTGTTCTCCCCTTGGGGAGGGCGATGCGCGAGTGGCGGAATGGCAGACGCGCACGGTTCAGGTCCGTGTGTCCGAAAGG
>DAIRTI010000062.1:11611-17201 GCA_036803965.1 Propioniciclava sp. | reverse complement strand
CCCTGGCGTCCGACCCGCGCCGGACGCTCAACCGCCTGCTGTTCCCCGGCCCGACCCGCGACTACGAGGAGGCCACCGAGGAGTACTCGGACCTGTCGGTGCTGACCACGCGGCAGTTCCTGCACGGGCTGCAGCTGGGCATCGAGCACCAGGTGCCGATCGAGCGGGGCAAGACGCTGCTGATGTCGCTGATCGCGATCGGCGAGGCCGACGAGCGCGGGATGCGTCCGGTGCTGGCCACCATCAACGGGCAGATGCGGCAGGTCTGGGTGCGCGACGAGTCCGTGAAGTCGACGGTCGTGGCCCGCGAGAAGGCCGACCCGGCCAAGCGCGGGCAGGTCGCGGCGCCGTTCGCGGGCGTCGTCACGCTGACCGTCGAGCCCGGCCAGCGGGTCGGCGAGGGCCAACCGGTCGCGACCATCGAGGCCATGAAGATGGAGGCCGCCATCACCTCGCCGATCTCGGGCGTCGTCGCCCGCTGCGCGATCGGGCACGCGCAGGCCGTCGAGGGCGGCGACCTGCTGGTCGTCGTAGAGTGAGCGGACTGTCAAGACAAGGGGAAACGCATGAGCGAGGAGGACGCCGGCACGTCCGCGGTCAGCATCACTGACTACGAGCTGGCGGCGCTGGTCGACATGAACACGACCCCGCAGGGCCGGCGCGTCCTGGAGGCGGTCGGCATCGACGCCCTGCTGGAGGAGCCGACAGCGCTGCGGGCCGGCTACGCGACCCTGCTCGTCCGCGAGATCGCCGGCCTCGACGACGCCGGCATCGTCGCCGACGGCTTCGGTGCGGCGATCGGCACGATGGTCAGCTCCGCCGACGACATCCTGCGCGTGGTGCTCACCCATGACGGCGATGTGTTCGGCCGCTCGGTGCTCGTGGACGCGGACGCCGGCTCGTTCCTGCTCGACATGACGACGTACGGCGTCCACGCCGCGCAGCCGCTGCGCCGGGACGCCGACCTGATCGAGCTCGTCGCCGACGTCATCGCCACCATGGCCGAGGACGACGGCCCCGGCCTGCCGTTCGACGTCGAGGTGACCCGCTTCCCGCTCGAGGCCGAGCCGCGGCACGCCGAGCTCACGATCGAGGACGCCGACAGTTGGCGCCTGGCCGACGCGGACGCCGCCCGGCGGGCCGCGACGTGGGAGCGGGTCCGGGAGATCCTCGGGGTGTCCGACGGCGAGCCCGCCCGGATGCCCCGCCGCGCACACTCATAGGCGACACACAGGCCCGGCTCAGGGTGTGATCCCCGCGGGCCTTGGGTAAGGCCCCCGAAGGACCGTGTTTTCGATCGTTCAGGGGGCCGGCGATGACGAGGAAGCTCGCCGTTGTAGTTGTCGTTGCACTCGCGATGGCTCTCGCCGGCTGCGGGCTGATCTCCAGCCCGGGTCGCGCGGTGCCCGCGGAGTTCGTCGAGAAGGCGGTGATCACGGACGGCGCGGTCGCCCTGGTCGGCGAGGACCGCGCGCAGGGAGCGGCCGACGAGGCGACCTCGTTCGCGCTGGCCACCGGCTTCAACCCGGCCCTGCTCGACCCCGTCCAGGAGGACTACACGGTCTCGGAGCTGAACGCCCCGGCGATCCAGGACGCCCTCACACCCGGCACACTCACCCTCTGGAACCAGCTGGTCGAGCAGGCGGCGTCCGGTAACCGCGACGCCCAGGAGGAGGTGCGGGCGCTGCAGATGTTCGGCCTGATGCAGCCGACGTGGACGATCAACCCGGACGGGAAGATCGTCTACTCCCAAGCCATCTCGCACGTGCTGGTCGACGTCCTGACGCCGACAACGCCGACCGGCGCCGCCCCGCTCGCCGCCGATGCCGCCAGCACGCCGACGCTGAAGGTGACGTTCACGCACACGGCCCGGCTGCGCTACTCCGAGGACAAGCACCCCTTCGAGGTGATCTTCACCCGGGAGGTGGAATACGACATGGTTCCGTCGGACTCGGCGTCCGGGCGCAACATCCCGAGCAAGATCACCGTCGTGACCGCGACGCCTGTCATCCCGACGCGGCCGGGCAGCACGGCCTCGGGCGGCGGAAGCACGATCGCGCGTGTGGGCGGCACGACGACCCGCGCCGGGACCTCCCGGTTGCCCGCCGCGCCGCCGCAGGTCGCTCCGGTGGCCTCGAGCCAGCAGCCGGGGACCACGACGACCTCGACCACAACCAACTCGACGACCACGACCACGACCACCACTTCGACGGTCAAGCCGTCGACGACCACGACGACCACCGCGACGAGCACGTCCACGCCGCCGCCCGTCACGACCACGACCACGAAGCCTCCGGAGACGACGACCACCACGACGACGAAGCCGCCCGAGACGACGACCACCACGACGACCAGGCCGCCCGAGACGAGCGACCCGCCGCCGGGGACCAGTGACCCGCCGCCTCAGACGAGCAGCCCGCCGGAGACGAGCGACCCGCCGTCGTCCGATCCCGATCCGACGACGGGGGACCCGCCCGCGACCGGCTCGGCCGCGCTGATCTGGCCGTTCGCCGCCGTCGACACGGCGACGCCCGCGCCGGTGGACCAGCCCGTGGTGACGGACGCGACGGCGTCCGCCTCGAGCAGCCCGACGACGAACCGGATGTGGCAGATCGCCGTGTTCTACGGGCCGTACGAGGTCACGACCGTCGAACTCCCGCGCTGAGGCCCGCCGCCATGAGACACCGCGCGCTGGCCGCGCCGCTGGTAGCGCTCCTCTGCGTGAGCGCGTGCACCGCCGCTCCGGACGCCACCCCGTCGGCCACCGACACGCCGACCCACCAGAGCAGCGCGGCGATCGCGAGCTCCGACGTCACGCCGCTCACCACGTCGACCGGGGCCGCCCTGCCCGAGGGCGATCCGGCGCGGATCAACTGCACGGTCGACGGCACGGGCCGGCTCACGTGGACCGCCACGTCGGCGTCCGGCGTCCGGACCGGCGTCGACATGACGCTGCCGGCGCCGGACTCCGGCAAGGCGCTGTGGCAGGCCGCGACCTTCGGCGCCGGCTGGGTGCTGGCGATCGTCCCGGGCGACGTCAACGACCTCGACGTCATCGCCGACAACCCCAACGAGGCGGGCCACGACTACTCGGTCGGCGCCGGGTACCTCGACGCCGTCGACTCGACCTGCCTGGCGATCCGCTACGACAACGCGGCAGACGCCTCCAAGGTGCAGGGGCTGATCTGGCGGGTGGCCGGCGGGACATTCCGGAAGGACACCGGCGAGGCCGTCACGACCCTCGACGTCTCGGCCGGCGGCGACACGCTCTCCCTCTACCACGACACGGCCCTGGACGTGTTCGGGGTCGTGACGGCGTCCGGCTACGAGGGGTCGTACCGGCCCGGACGGTCCTCCGACCCGTTCCCGTGCATGCTGTTCTCGACGGCCCAGTCGGCCGACGGCAAGTATCCGACCTTCTTCGTCGGCGTCCTGCCCGCGGGCAGCAAGGACCTCAAGATGCAGTTCCTGCGCGGCGCGGCCGACCCCAGCCTGCAGACGGTCGCGGCGGCGTCCGGGGAGGTCTTCCTGGTCGCCGCCGCCAAGACCGCCAAACAGGCCGGCGAGATCTTCGACGACATCTCCTACATCAACGCGAACGGCAAGAAGGTCGAGCCGCGGTGGGGCGGTTCGTGAGCCGGTGCCGCCCGGGTCAGGACGGCGTCGAGAACGAGCCCGAGCCGACCACCGCGCCGTTGTTGGTCACCTCGAACGTGTAGGCGCGGCCCGCGCGCAACTCGCCGTCGATGCTCAGCGTGACGACGCGTCCCTTGGACGTCGTGTACTCGTACCAGTAGTTGCCGCCGGTCCCGTAGACGGTGAGCGTCGTGCGTCCGGACGCCGACGCCGGGATGTTCACCGTCACCGCGACGCCCGTGCGGTTCGGGGTCACTGCCGTCACCCAGCCCGAGCCCGTCGGGCTCGTCGTCGGGGTGACCGTCGGGCTCGTCGGTGAGGTGGTCGGCGGCTTGGTCGGGGTGGTCGTCGTGGGCGACGTGGTCGGGGACGCCGTCGTGGTGGTCGGCGACGTCGGGGTCGACGTCGGGCCGGTGCCGCTGGCCGGATGGGCGTCCAGCTGGCGGGCGACGATGGTGCCGAACTGGCCGTCGAGGTTGTGCGTCACGCCGGCCGGCCATTCGTGGGTGGTCTTGAAGCCCTTGCCGGCGTACCAGGACTCGCCCGCCTTGGCGTCCGCGAGGGCGTTCCAGCCGTCTTCGTCCCTGGTGTCGCTGGCACCGGTGTACCAGTGCATCGGGAAGTTCGAGAGCACGGACGCCGAGAACGGCTGCGCGGTCACCTGCGGTTTCCCGCCGCCGCCGATGATGACGGCGCCGCCGCCGCCAGCGACGAGCGAGGAGTACTTCGGCAGGAAGAACTGGGTGATGAACTGGGCGCCGCCGGAGTAGCCGACGAGCCAGATGCGGTCGGTGCGGACGTTGTAGCGCGACTCGAGGTCGAGCAGCAGTTCGCGGACGTAGTCGGCGTTGCGGGAGCCGGACTCCCACCAGGTGATGTCGCCGCTGGTGTCCGGGGCCAGCACGGGCACGGTGATCAGGTTGCGGGCCCGGGCCTGGGCGACGATGCCCTTGCTGCCGCCGAGGGAGTAGCTGGAGGTCGGGTTCTTGAACTCGTAGGCGCCGTCGCCGTGGAACTGCAGCAGCAGGCCGGCCGGGGCCGTGATGCCGGCCGCGTAGACGTGGTACTTCGACGAGACGCCGGCGGACGAGGTAAACGTCACGTTGGTCTGGTCGGTGTAGGTGGTGGCCGCGGTCGCGGTCTGCCAGGCGCCGAAGGTGAGCACGACGAGCAGCGAGGCGATCAGTAGGGAGAGGGTGCGCGAACGGAGTCTCTGCATGACTGCGTCCTTTCCGCCGGGGGGATCGGCATGACGGGGGTATCCGCCGACCCTAAGCGGACCTCGGCGTCCAAGGCCTCAACCTGGGCTGAACAACGTCGCTGTAGTTTAGGAATTCCTCAGGATCAGGACGCCAGCCCGTACTTCTTCAACGCCGACGTGACGGCGGGCAGGCCGGCGAAGGCGGCCGCGAAGTCAGCGGGAGCCGCGACACGGTAGGCGTTCGCCGCCAGGTAATTCCTCAGGGCCGCGTCGAAGGCATCGTGACCGGCGGCGTCCCGGGCCTCGATGAGGACGTCCGCACCGGCCCCGTACACCGACTCGTTGTAGGCGTCGTCGGGGTGCCGGGACGTGGCGAAGAACGACATGGGGCGTCCGATGTCGCCGGCGGCCGAGTCGGAGTAGTCGTCGGACGGCTCGGGGGAGTGACGGGGGTCGTCCACGACGGCCTGGATCATCGAGGTGACCGCCTCGTCGAGCCACGGGTGCTGGGCCTGGTTGTTGCCGACCAGGGCGTACGTCCACTGGTGGGCGAGCTCGTGGGTGACCAGCCAGGTCTCGACGCGGCGTCCGTTGCCGCCCAGCTGCACCTCGCCGGACGACTCGATGCCCTCGGTGCCGCCCGGCACGACGTTGACCCAGACGTCGGAGAACGGCACCGCCCCGAGGTAGCCGACCAGGCCGGCCAGCGAGGCGTCCACCCGCTGCTGCCAGGCGGCGACGTCGTTGAGGCGG
>DAIRTI010000062.1:7441-11511 GCA_036803965.1 Propioniciclava sp. | reverse complement strand
GAGCACGCGGGCAGCTTCGCCTCGACGAGCGTCCCGGCGGCGCCGGCGGACGCCCCCGCGGCCTGGACGTCGGCCCGCAGCGGCTTCCCGTCGACCCGGACGCCGCCCACCGTCATGCCGTTGCCGGCCTTGGTCAGGACCGGCTTGTTCGGCCACGACCGCAGCACGACCTCGCACACCTGCTGGTCGGGGGTGAGCACGATGGTCTCCGAGCCGGTGACCGAGCGCAGGTCGTCGGCGACGTCGTAGGCGAGCGTCACGACCGGCCGGTTCGCCGCGGGCGTCGCGGACGCCGTGGCGACGTTCGGCGTCCGGTTCTGCTGCCCGTCGGACCCCGACGGTGTGCAGCCGGCGATCGCGAGCCCCGCGACGAGGGCGGCGGTCAGCGCGGCCGCGGCGCGGGCACGGGGTCTCACCGGGGCGCTCCCTTCAGCAGGGCGGTCGCGTCGGGGTGAACGACGACGCTCTCGTCCGCGGCCGACAGCCATGCCAGCGACGATACGTAGTCATCCTGTGAGTCGTCGCCATCCAGGTCGAGATGCAGATCGGCCATTCGGACGCCGTCGGTCGCCCCCCGTGGCCAGGCGAGCAGTGCGGGTGGGGCGTGGGGAGGTGACATGCAGACGCGGCACGGGTCGATCGCCAGGCCGTCGCCGGTCGCCTTGAGCACCGCCTCCTTGCGGGCCCAGAGGATCGCAAGCTCCCTGGGGTCTTCGGCGCACTCGCCCGGAGCGAGGATCGCGCCTGCGGCGTCCGTGGTGACGTCGGCGACCCGGACGAGGTCGACACCGACCGGAACCGGGCCGAGCGCGACCAGGACGCGTCCGCCGGCATGGCTGACCGAGAAGTGCAGCGGTGCCGGGGGTTCGTGCCCCGTCGCGCGGAGGGTCGTGCCGTCGAGGTAGGGCTTGCCGTGATCGGACGCCCCGCAGCGCGCGCAAGACCGCCGGATCGCCACCTCACAAGCGGGGACGCCGAGGCGTCCGGCCAGCAGGACGCGGACCAGCGCGATCCCGCACCCGCGGGCCGGCTCGGCGCGCGCGGACCAGACCTCGATCACGGCTCCATCACCCGGTCGATCAGGTCGTGGGCCAGATCGAGCGTCGGGCGGGCGAGCGGGGGCAGGTCCTCGTCGCGGAACCAGTCGTCGGTCGCCTCGGGGTGCGGCCCCGAGACCGCGACCCGGCCGGCCCCGAACGCGGCCACGGCCGCGGCGGCCAGCCCGGTGCGATAACGAGCCACGACCTCGGTCCCGGGGCCGGGGGTGAAGAAGCAGCCGTCCTGGAAGTAGAGCCGGCGCGGCGTCCCGGCCCAGTCGACCTCGACGATCGTCGACTGCGGCCCGGCCACCTCCGCCCCCGGCGCCGCGAGGTAGCTGTCGACCGGCCCGGCGAGCAGGCCGAACCCGGGGTCGTTCCCGGCCAGGTACCCGCCCAGGCAGAAGCCCAGGTACCGCCCGCCCGAGCGCACGTACGCGCGGAGCGCTTCGGCGTCCCGGCGCAACCGTCGCCACGCCGGTCGCAACTCGCCGCCGCCGGGCTGGCAGTACAGGGCGGGACGGGCCGCCAGCAGCCGGGCCAGGTCGCGGCGTCCGGCGAACTCGATCTCGAACGCGAACGAGCTGGACGCCAGCGCCCCGGCCGCCGCCTCGGGACAGCCGGGCAGAGAAGCCGGCCCGGCGTACACGACGGCGAGCGGGCGGCTCACTCCGCGAGCCGCCTCGGCTGGGGCCCGGCGACGGCCTTCCGGACGGGTTTCGTGACCGCGGCGATGATGGCTTCGAGCGGTCCGCGGGTGGCGAATCTGCTCCACACCAGGGCGAACAGAGCCAGGATGGCGAGCTGGATCCAGAAGCCGAGCTCGCCGTGCGGCAGCACGGGGACGGTCGTCAGCGCGAGGTGCATCGTGTACATCGTCAGCGGCATCGAGCCGATGATCGCGAACGGACGCACCGCGAACGGGATCACGAAGCCCGCCATGAGCGCCGCCCCGATCACGGCCACCGAGACCCCGAGCGTGAACAGCAGGTCGAACGGGGTGGTCGTGTGGGGCGCCAGCACGGCCAGCCACCACCAGGACGTGGTGGGCAGCGTCCCTTCGGCGCCCCAGACGAGCAACGACGTGAACTCCCGCAGGGACATCGACTGCTGGGCCACGTCGGCGATGGCCTGGAGTCCGCCCAGCTGGTTCATGGCGATCGAGGAGCCGATGGACGCCAGCAGCGCCAGCACGGCGCCGGCGATCGTGAGGACCACCGAGAGGGCGCGGCGGAGGCGGAGGCGTCCGATCGCCATGCCGGCGAGCAGGTACGTCATCCACGGGATCGCCGGGTAGACCCCGGTGAGCAGCACGTCGCGCGCCACCCGGACCGGATCGGACGCCAGCACGACGAAGCTGAGGTTGACGGGGTCGAGGGTGGGAAGCCCCTGCCGCATGAGGTGGCTGAAGACCGGCCCGGCCACCGCCGTGATCAGCGCGAGCGCCGCCAGTGCCCGCGGCGGCAGCCGCAGGAACGGGATCGCCAGCACGAACAGCGTCGCGTAGTAGGGGAGGATCACGTGGGTGACGTCGGTGCCGACGAACAGGCCGATCGTCAGCCCGAGCAGCCCGATGAGGACGGCCCGCACCGCCGTGCCCGCCCAGGCCGCCAGCAGGCGGCGTCCCCTGGGGCGCGCGGTGCCGCCGGCGGCCAGCGCGATGCCGACGCCGGCGATCGTGGCGAACAGCGCGGCGGAGGTGCCCGCGCCGATGCGCCACTGCCAGGCCATGTCGCCGTTGGCGTTGATGGGGTCGACCAGGTGGACGCCCATCATCCCCAGCAGGGCGAGGCAGCGCGCCGTGTCGATGCCGATGATCCGGCGTCCGTGGACGGCCCGGACCTCCTCGGTCGGATCGTCCGAGCCGTGCGGCACGGCCGCCAGGTCCTCGGACGGCTCCTGCGTCGGGTTGCGCAGCGGCGACACGTCGATCTGCGGGTCGGCGTCCGCGCTCGTCGTCGCGGTGTCGAGCGACGCGAGGGGCACGGCCGGGCCGGGGACGGCGTCCGGGCTCGCCTGGGTCGGGGTCGCGAGAGACGCCCGGACGCCCCGGTCGCGTCGCGCGGGGACGCCGGCCCAGCGCGTGTTCGCCGGCACCGTCTCGCCCTTCATGACGAGGGTGAGCTGGGAGAGATGGGCGTCCTCGCCGACGGTCGCGCCGTAGAGCACGACGTCGCGCGCGGTGACGCTCGCGCCCGAGGAGATCGTGACGAAGCCCATCTTCATGACGCGGTCCTCGAAGAGGTGCGTCTGCAGCGACACGTCGCTGCCGATCGTCACGTCGTCGCCGAGGCGGACCAGGTCGAACTCGGTCAGGTACGTGGTGTCGATGAGGCAGCGGCGTCCGATCTTGGCCCCGAACAGGCGCAGCAGGGGGTTGAGCATCGGCGTCCCCTGGACGAGCGCCAGCGCCACCGGCACCGCGCTGGTCTCGTAGACGCCGGTCATGAACTCGGTGCGGCGCACGAAGTTGCCCCAGAGGGGCTCGACGCGGGGCTTGTAGCGTCCGAGGAGGACCCACTTGAGCAAGGCGACCGCGAGCGTCACCAGCAGGCTGCCGACGAGGGCGACGAGGCCGATCGCCCCGATGAGGGCGGGCAGGTCCCAGCCCTGGGTGGCGAGCCACGAGATGGCCATCAGCGTGAAGAACGCCGACAGCCCCAGCAGCGTCGCGGGCAGGCACACCCGGAAGAACTCGACGAAGTAGCGCACCACGACCTTCCACCGCGGCGGGTGGAACGTCGTCGACTCGGCGAAGTCGTCGAGCACCTCGCGCTGCGGCAGGAAGATCGGCGGGTTGCCCAGCCAGGACGTCCCGGCCTCGACCCCGCGGAACGGCGGCGTCGACAGGACGCCGATGAGCGAGTTCGAGCCCAGGCGCGTCCCCGACGGGATGTAGGACGCGTTGCCCACGAACGCCCGCTCCTCGACGACCGTGCGGCGGAACGCGATGTGGCCGTTGCCGTAGCTGGCGGCGCCGATCGAGGCCATGTCGGCGACGAAGGTGCCGTCCTTGAGGGTCAGCAGGTCGGG
>DAIRTI010000062.1:0-7341 GCA_036803965.1 Propioniciclava sp. | reverse complement strand
CCGGACGCCAGCGTCACGTACAGCGCGGCGACGTGGTCGAAGGTGAGCAGCGCCCACCAGACCAGGATCATGATCGGCACGGTGGCGAAGATCGGCAGCAGCTCGAGGAAGACGACGCCGGAGAGCAGCTTGCGCTTGAGGTCGGGGGCCCACTCGGCGGGCGCGTGATCGCAGCCGCGCATCGTGGCCAGGGCCGGGTCGGTGCGGGCGGGCGGTTGGGGAGTCGCGGGGGAGCCGGCCCACTCCTCGGCGTCCGGGATGTGCTCGCCATGGCGCAACAGCGACTGGGGCTGCAGCGCCGTGCGGGCGCCGAGCGAGCAGGTGCCCGACAGGACGCAGTTCGGGCCCACGATGGCGTCGTCCCCGATCGCGATGCGGCCGAGGTGGAGCATCCCGTCCTCGATCTCGAACGTGCGCAGGTGGGTCTCGTACCCGACGGTGACGTTGTCGCCCAGCGTGACCAGCCCCGGCAGCGGGATCTGGGCGGTGCCGATGTGCGTGGCGCGTCCGATCTGGGCGCCCAGGAGCCGCAGGTAGCCCGCGATGAGATGCGAGCCGGTCAGGTGCGCCAGTGGCGACAGCGACAGCGCGCGTTGCACGACCCAGACCCGGTAGTGGGTCAGCGAGTACAGCGGGTACTCGCCCTCGCGCAGCCCGCGTCCGGCGATGCGGCAGGTCACGAGCGGCAGCACCCAGCGCCCGAACAGGTACGAGACCGGGATCGACGCCATGATCTGGAACAGCATCGACGTCGAGGGGTCGCCCTCGGCCAGCCAGTAGATGATGGCCAGCGGGAACATCGCGAACACGACGACCAGGTAGATGTAGAGGAACTGGAAGAAGCCGAACAGCCAGATGCGCGCCGCGGGGTAGCGGCGCCTGACGGCGGCGACCTTCTCCTCGCCGGCCTCGCCTGCGGACGCCTCGTCCAGGAAGGCGCTGATGCCGCGGACCGTCGGGTTCGCGTACAGGTCGGGGATCGCCAGGTCGTCGGTGCCCGGCATGTCGGACGCCCTCAGTCGCGACACGAGCGTGGCGGCGATCAGCGAGTGGCCGCCGAGGTCGGTGAACAGGTCGGCGTCCACGCTGAGCGAGGCGGGTGGGATGCGCAGGACGCCGCCCCACAGGCCGACCATCGCCTCCTGGGTGGGGGTGGCCGGGGGTGCGTACGCGTCGAGGCCGCCGATGAGCCGCGGGTGGGTCGGCGCGGGCAGCGCGTTGCGGTCGGCCTTGCCGGACGGCATCAGCGGCACCGTGTCGATGAACTCGACGTAGTCGACGACCATGTAGGGCGGCAGGCGGCGGCGGCAGTGCTCGTGCACGCTCGCGGCCAGCTCGCGGGTGCCGTCGACCCCGGACGCCGTCAGCACGTAGCCGACCAGCTCGCCGCCCGTGCCCTCGGTCGCCAGCTTCTTCACCACGCAGGACGCCACCTCGGGCAGCTCCATGACCACGGACTCGATCTCGCCCAGGTCGACGCGGTGGCCGCGGACCTTGACCTCGGCGTCCTTGCGGCCCAGGTACTCGATCTCGCCGTCGGCGTTGAAGCGGCCGAGGTCGCCGGTCAGGTACGTGCGGCGTCCGCGCTCGTCGAGGACGAACTTCTGGGCGGTCAGGTCGTCGCGTCCCACGTAGCCGACCGCGACGCCGACGCCGGTGACGCAGAGTTCGCCGATCTCGCCGTGACCGACGATGCGGAAGTTCTCGTCGCGCAGGGTGACGTCGTAGGTGGGCAGGGGGGCGCCGATCGTGACGGGGACGCCCGGGGCCATCTCCGACCAGGTGCAACTGGCCGTGCACTCGGTGGGGCCGTAGGTGTTGAGGAGGCGGCGTCCGGCGCCCCAGCGCTCGACGAGTTCCTGCGGGCAGGCCTCGCCGCCGAGGTTGACCGTGCGGATGCTCGGCGGGGTGCGGTCGAGGGTGGTCAGCACCGTCGGGACGGTGTGCAGGAACGTGATGCGGTTCTCGTCCAGGAAGTCGGCCAGCCCGGGGCCGACCTGGCGGCCGTCGGTGGGCCCGGCGACGAGGGTGGCGCCGGTGGCCCAGGTGGTCCAGAGCTCCTCGAGGGAGAAGTCGAACGAGATCGAGAGGCCCTGGTACACGCGGTCGCTCGGGTCGACGGCATACACCTCGGACGCCACCGTCACGAAGTTGCAGATGGACGAGTGCGCGATCGCGACGCCCTTGGGGCGTCCGGTGGAGCCGGAGGTGTAGATGACGTACGCGACCGGGTCGTCGGCGTCCGGCAGGTGCGGACGAGTGGGGTCGGACGCGTGCAACAGCACCTCGAGGTCGTCGACGAAGACCTGGCGCAGCGGCAGGCCCGCGCTCTCTTCGGCCTTGTCGCGTGAGGTGAGCAGGATCTGGACGCCGGCGTCCGCGGTGATGTACTCGATGCGGTCGCGGGGGGCCTTGGCGTCGATCGGAACGTACCGGGCGCCGGCCTTGAGCGCTCCCACGATGGCGACGTACATGGGGGTCGACCGGTCGATGAGGATGCCGACGGCCGAGCCCGGGCCGACGCCGAACCCCCGGAGTTGATTGGCGAGGCGGTTGGCGAGCCCGTCGAAGTCGGCGTAGGTGAGGGCCTCGTCGCCGACGACGAGGGCGGTGGCGTGCGGGGTGGCGTCCGCGGCGCGCTCGACGAAGTGGTGCAGGCGCCGCGGCCGCGGGATCGCCTCGAGATAGCTCCAGTCGTCGTGGGGACGGTGCGGGCGCGGGTCCGGCCTGAGGGCAGGGCGAGGCCGCGGTGCCGGGTCGTTGCGCAACCCTGCGAGATCCGGCCGGGTGGTCGGTGCGGTCAACTCGATCGTCCCCCATGGTGGACCCGTGCTCATGCCCTGGAGGAAGGGTCGGGCAGGGGCCTTTGGAATCGCTGTGGCTGTACTACCCGCATGGTGCCTCGGCGATTCCGCCCCGGACGAATGTCTCAGGCTGGCGTCCCAGGCCCGGCTCTCAGTTGGACGCCGCGGGCGCCGCCTCGGCGGCGTGCTTGGTGTGGGACAGCAGGGCGACGCCACCCATGGACACCGCCCCAGCCGCCAGCATGAGGACCACGCCGAGCGGGATGTAGTTGACGCCCTCACCGAGCACGGCGACGCCGAAGATGACGGACGCGAAGGGCCCGACGACGTTGACGGCGCCGACGACCGGCTCGGCCGCCCCCGTGGCGTACGCCTGCTGGACGAAGGCGGTGCCGACGAGCGCGCCGACCAGCACCAGGACGCCGAGGGCCCAGAAGGTCACCGACGTGCGCCAGTCGCCCCGGGCGACGTACTCGCCGAGGGCCTTCACGATGCCGGCCTCCAGGCCGAAGATGATCGCGCCCGCGGACGCCCACCCCAGGCTGCGCCACCGGGGCGGGCCGAAGTGGCCGAACAGGGCGACGGCGGACGCGGCCACGAAGCCGACGATCGTGCCGGCCACGAGGCCGGTCTGGACGAACTCCTCGTGCTCGGGACGCTGCCAGATGGCGAGGACCGCGAAGGCGGCCGTGCCCAGGATGGTGAGTGCCACGGCGCCCCAGGTGGCCGGCGAGACCGCCTGGCGGCTCACGCGGCTGGTGAGCAGGACGGTCCACGGGACGGCCAGCACCGCCAGCGGCTGCGTGATCGTCACGGGCGCGAGCATGAGGGCGGCGACGGCGACGAGGGCCCCGCCGCCGTTCGCGAGCAGGCCCAGCCACCAGCGCGGCGAGCGGATCAGCGCCCAGAACTGGCCGCCGCTGAGCGCGGTCTTCTCTCCGGGTCCGGTCTGCTGGCCGACCTCGTAGTGCTGTACGGTCGCCGACACCGCGATGAGCAGCGACGACACCACCATGAGCGCGACCGCGACCGGAACGTTCTGAGGCATGCGCTGTTCCTATCGCATCCGGGCGGCTCTTGCGTGCAGGTTCCTCAGGTGAGTGCCGGCGTCCGGCTGGGTCATGCGTCCAGGAACGTGATCGTGCCCGCCGTGCCGTCGAGTCGGATCCGCTGCCCGGTCGCCAGCCGCTCGGTCGCACCGCCGACGCCGACGACGGCCGGCAGGCCGTACTCGCGGGCCACCACCGAGCCGTGCGTCATCAGCCCGCCGACTTCGGTGATCAGCCCGGACGCCGTGAGGAACAGCGGCGTCCAGGCCGGATCGGTGCCCCGGCAGACCAGGATCTCTCCGGGCAGCAGGCCGCTGGTGCGCGGGTCCGCGACGACCCGGACGGCGCCCTCGACGACGCCGGGCGACACCCCCGTGCCCGACAGGTCGGCGTTCGGGTCGCCGCCGACGCCCTCGTAGAAGGTGCGTCCGTCGCCGACCAGCACGACCGGGATTCGCGTCCGGCGCAGCTCTCGCTCTCGCGCCGCGCGACGCTCGGCCACCCGCTCGCGCAGGTCGCGGCGTCCGAACGCCCCGGACAGCTCGGCATCGTGCAGGAAGAACACGTCGTCGGGGGCGTCCAGGACGCCGGCGTCGACGAGGTCGCGTCCGGACGCCAGCAGTGCGGTCCGCACCAGGCCGAGCTGCTTGACCAGGGTGAACTTCGGCGTCTCGCGGGCGCCGAACGTGCGCCGCAGCCGGTCGGCGATGAATCGGAACTGCCGTCCCTCGATCGGGGACAGGGCCTGGACCACCCGCTCGATGGCGGCCTCCGCCTCACGGACGCCGCGGGCGTGGGCGGCGTCCGGAGCGTCCTCGTCGGGCAGGGCGAGGTAGGTGGCGATCGTCCGGACGACCCCCTCCGGCAGCTCGCGCCACCGCGGGGCGCCCAGGTCGATCTCTGCGACGCCGCGCATGCCGTAGCGATCGAGGAAGCCGTCGATCGCGCGCTGGGCGACCGGCGGCAGGACTCCGGCCAAGTAGGACGCCGCGACGGCGGCGGGGTCGGCGTCGGCGATCGCGGTGCGCGAGGGGGCGTCCGCCCTGATGGCGTGGGCGACGTCGACGAGGGCGAGGTCCATCTCGATGGTCACGTTGCCGGGCAGCGAACGCTGGACGCCGAGGGCGAGGGCGTCCGCGTCGGGCAGGCCCGTGTGCGCGGCCAGGACGCGGAGGCGGTGCAGCATCAGCACGCTCGGCATCATGACCGGGGCGAAGACCGGCAGCAGGCGGGTGAGGGAGCGGTCGAGGGAGGCCGCCATCGCTCGGTGGCGGGCTGCCAGGCGCAGGTGGGGCAGGGCTACGGCGTCGGCCGCGTCGAGCCGGGCGGCCAGCTCGGCGACCATGGCGTCGGCCTCGGCGTTGAGGCGGGCGATGGTGGCGTCCGGGTTGACCATCGTGCGGGCTGCGCGGGGGACCACGATGCCGGCGGCGATCGCCGGGACGCGCGCCGCGTGCGCCGTGGCGCCGGTGGGGCCCGGTGCGAAGGCGGGCTCTTCGCCCAGCCGGGCGACGATGCCGGCGGCGGCGGGGTCGCCGATCGGCAGGATCTTGGTCGCGATGGGCCGGCCGAAGCCGAGGCGCAGCACCCGATCAAACCGCACCCAGAGCCGCTCGGCGGAGTCCTTCAGGTACGGGTTGTCGAGCGGGTCGACGCTGTCGCTGAACAGGCGCGCGCCGCTGGCGAGGATGCGGCCCAGAGCGTCGCGGCCGAGCGGCGTGATCGGGTCGAGCATCCCCTGGAAGCCGCCGATGCTGAGCCAGAGTGGCAGCTCGGCGCCGTCCGAAGCGGGCAGTGGGAACAGGCTGGTGATCGGCCTCGTCTGGACCAGTTGGAGGTCGTCGCCGACGAGCGTCCACTCGATGTCCTGGGGGCTGCCGAAGTGGTTGGCAACCCGAGTGCCGAGCGCTGTCAGGGCGCGCAGTTGGGCGTCCGACAAGGTGGGACGCCCGCCGTGGACCGTGCGCTCGAGGATCGTCTCGGCCGGGACCGGGTCGCCCGGGCTGACCGGGGTCGCGACCTCGAAGTGGTCGGGATCGACCTGCCCCGAGACCAGTTGCTCGCCGAGCCCGAAGACCGCGTCGACCACGGTGCGGCCCCGGTGGCCGGTGAGCGGGTCGGCGGTGAACAGGACGCCCGCGGCCTCGGCGTCCACGAGTTCCTGGACGGCGACCGCCAGCGCGACGGCCTCGGTCGGGACGCCGTTGCGCGCGCGGTATGCGATGGCGCGCTCGGTCCACAGGCTCGACCAGCACTCGACGACCGCGTCGAGGATCGCGTCGAGGCCGCGCACGTCGAGGAACGTGTCCTGCTGCCCGGCGAAGGACGCCTCGGGTAGGTCCTCGGCGGTGGCCGAGCTGCGGACCGCCACCGGCCGGCCGGCCAGGTGCGCGACGGCGGCGGTGATGTGTTCGCGCTGGTCGGCGGGCAGCGGACGCCGGAATGCCGCCCGGATCGTCTCGGACGCCGCGTCTGCGTCGCTCGTGGCAAGGGCTTGGGCGATCACCGCGTCCAGGCCGTGGGCGGCGACGAAGGAGCGGTACTCCTGCGTGCCGAGCACGACGAATGGGGGGACGGGGAAACCGGCCTCCCGCAGGCGGACCAGGTTCGCGCCCTTGCCGCCCAGGGTGCCGAGGTCGTCGGTCATGATGCTCATTCTGATACTCGTCCGCACAGATCCGGGACTACGTCACGGAATGAGGGTTCACGAGCACCTTGCCGCGGACGTTCGATCATCTGCCTGACAAGGACCCTCCGACTGCCGGATCCTCCACGGGGGGAATCCTGGTCCTGGCGCCAGAGACAGCGTCGATTGACCCAGACTCCTGGGGGTTCGGCGTGCGCGCGTCGTCTTGTTTCCTGGTTTCTGTCGTGCTGTGTGCGGGTTTGTTGGCGGCAGGCGGGGTGGGTGTTTCATCGGCTGAGCCGTGTCGCCTTCGGCTTCTGCGTCGCCGCCGTCTTCTGTCACGCCGTCGGCGAGTGCAGCACCTTCGGCCCCTTCTTCGTCTGTCACGCCTTCGTCTTCTGCGGCGCCTTCGGCGGGTGCGGCGCCGCGGCTTCACCGAGCCCACCGTGCAACAAGTAGTTCAATACTACGAACAGGCAGTGGTGATCAACCGGGCCGCTGAGATTGCGGCCCCCTACATCGACGCCGCTTCAAATGCGTATCTCGCGGCCATGATGGCCGAAGGGGCACTATGCCCATTATCCGTCGGCCTGAGTTGCATGGCCATGGCGCCGACCGGAGGCATCGGGGGAAGCCTCAAGCTCGCCGCTTTGATGATGAAGGAAAGCGCGGTCGCGCGAACCGAACGCTTACTCCAGGACGCCGCACTCGCCGCGAAAATAGCGGGAGCCACGACCACCGCAGAGGCGGATCTTGCTGCGACGGTTACCGCAGAGAAGGTCGCTCGGGGCGTGTCTGCTGGCCATAATGGTGCGGTCTTCGAGTATGTCACAGAGCAAGGCACGTTGGACTACATATTTGC
>DAIRTI010000061.1:0-17328 GCA_036803965.1 Propioniciclava sp. | reverse complement strand
CCCAAGACGAGGGCCAGGATCTGCGGGATCATGAACGCGGTGAACGCCCAGGCGTACAGGTCGAGCCGGCCGAGGTCGGCGGCCACCGCGGGCATGGCGGTCGACACGGCCTGCGCCTCGAAGGCGACGGCCGTGACCAACATCAACAAGCCGACCATGAGAGCGCGGCGGGAGCCAACCATCGTCTTATCTCACCACGGCCGCCCGCCCCGACCGCAATTAGGATGGCGCACGTGACCCAGCTGGCTCCCGGTACCCAGACCGTCGTCGACGAGCGCACCGAAACCCGTCTCGACGACGGCGATCACGAGCGCTTCAGCCACTACGTGGACAAGAAGAAGCTCACCGAGGCGATGGTCATGGGGACGCCCGTCGTCGCCCTGTGCGGCAAGGTCTGGGTGCCGAGCCGCAATCCGGACAAGTATCCCGTCTGTCCCGAGTGCAAGGAGATCTGGCAAAGCCTCAACCCGGGCTCTGGCGGCGACTCCGGCTCGTCCGAATAGCCTCTAGGATTCGGCACATGTCGGGCAACAGAATCTTGCTGGTGATGAGGCACGCCAAGTCATCGTGGAAGACGAACGAGCCCGACGAGCGGCGTCCCCTCAGCGGACGCGGCACACGCGACGCCGTCGTCGCCGGCCAGACGCTCGCCACCCGCGCCCCCGACATCGTGTGGTGCTCGTCGGCGACCCGGGCCGTCCAGACCTGGCAGTGCGCCCAGCTCGGCGGGGCGAGCTGCGAGGACGTCCGCGTCGACGAAGCCCTGTACGGGGCGTCCGCGGACGAGATGCTCGCCGCGCTGCGCACGACGCCCGCCTCGGCCACGACGGCGCTGCTGATCAGCCATGAGCCGGGCGTGTCCGACCTGATCAGCTGCCTCTCGGTCGACTCGGAGCTGCTCGACGAGGTCGAGGCGCGCTTTCCCACGTCGGCGATCGCGGTTCTGAGCCTGGCTGGGGAGTGGGCCGACCTCGGCGCCGACACCTGCGAGGTGACCGCGTTCGAGATCCCGCGGGGCTGACCGGATGCCGTGGTGGGTCGAGGGCCTGGGCTATCTCGCGTCCGCGCTCTGCGTGCTCGCGCTGGGAATGCGCCAGGTGGTCCGGCTGCGGACGATCTCGTTCATGGGCGGCGTCGTCTTCGTGGTGTACGGGCTGCTGATCGGCTCGTGGCCCGTCGTTATCACCAACGGCGCCATCGCGGTGCTCAACGTGTGGCGGCTGCGGCAGGAGCTGTCCGCACCCGCGGCGTCCGACATCGCGGCCGTGCCGATCGAATCGCACCACCCGTTCCTGGACGACTTCCTGCGCACCCATCTCAGCGACATCCAGCGGTCGCAGCCCGAGTTCACCCTGGACGCCGAGCCCGAGTTCGCGCGGATCATCACCCGCCACGGCCTGCCCGCCGGCATCTTCCTCGGACGCCCCCAGGGCACCGAGCTCGACGTGGTACTCGACTACGTGACGCCCCGGTACCGCGACTCGCGCTCAGGACGCTGGCTCTTCGGCGATGGACGCACAACGTTTACCGCGGCGGGCTTCCGGCGCCTGGTGGCTTCGCCCACGACCTACGAGCACCGCAGCTACCTCGAGGCCCTCGGCTTCGTCCCCGAGGGGACGCGGATGGTCAAGGAGCTGTAGGTCTACGCGTCCGCGCGGCCCATGCCGATGGCGAGGTAGGCGGCGGCGAAGCGTCCCTTCTGCAGCACGGTCGCGTACCGGACGATCTCGGCGCCCGTGTCGTGCTCGAGGTATGACACCCGCACCTCGGCGGCCCCGGCGTTGTTCTCCAGGATCTCCCGGGCCGCCTCGGACGCCGCGTCGCCCAGCCCGTCCTCGATGATGACCAGCGACGGACGACGCTCGGCGGAGTCCTCCTCGAAGGGATCCGCGAACGGGTCGCGCGGCTGCGTCTCGGCCAGCAGCGGAATGAGCTCCGAGGCGTCCGCGGCCAGGGCGATCACGCCGGACGCCGACCGCACGGCCTCGGCGATCCGCCGGGACGCCCGCGCCGCGAGCACGGACCCGCCCCAGATCAGCGGCTGCGCGTCGGCCAGTTCGAGGGCCAGCATCTTGGCGGGGTTGACCGAGATATCGCGGGCGTGCGCGCATTCGGTCGCGACGGCGTCCAGGGTGTCGGCGATCGCGTGGGGGTCGGTGTAGGACGCCAGCCCGAGGCCGTGCAGCGCCATCAGCGCGATGACCGCCCGGCACAGCGGGTCGGTGGTCGTCGAGGGCAGCAGGGTCGTGAGCCGCGACTCGGCCTGACGCGCCAACTCTGAATCAGGCGGCGCCGTCAGAAGCACCCTCGACCCCCGCCGCAGCCCCTCCCGGACGCAGTCGAACGGCTGCAGCCCGTCGCCGCCCAGCACGACCACGACGTCGAGCGGGCCCACCCAGCCGGGCAGCCCCAGGTTCGGCCAGGCCACGAACGGCACGGGGAAGACCGGCTCCAGCACGGCGCGCAGCAGCCGCGCCTCGGGACCGATCGCGATCACCGCGCGCGGGCGCCCCTCGTTGCCCAGCCCCGACAGGGCCGCCTCGGCGCTCGCGACCTCGCGGCGCAGCCGCGCACCGGCCTCCGCCAGAGGCCGCAGGACGCCGTCGCCGGCGCGGAGGGCTTCCGGATCGTCCAGCCGGGAGTCGTCGAACTCCGCCATCTCAGCGCTCCGAAAACTCGGAGGAGGGCTTCCGGGCGGCGTCCGTGACCAAGATCGGGATGCCCTGGCGCACCGGGTAGGCCAGCCCGCACTCGGGGTTGGTGCAGATCAACTCGCTGGCCTCGTAGGCCCACGTCAGCTGGCCCCGGCAGTTGGGGCACACCAGCAACTCGAGGACGTCGGGGACGATCTCGCTCACGGTGGTTCCTTCCTACGGGGCCCTCAGCCTACCGCCGGGGTCGGGGCGGGTCCGCCACCACCCCCAGGTGCCCGACCCGCCGCGACAGCACCGGTGCGACCTCCTCGGCGGGCAGAGGGTCGTAGCGCAGCGCGGCCTCACGGACGGCGTCCGCGAGGGCCAGCAGGTCGTCACTGGACGCCCGCGGGTTCTCGGTGTCGAGCGGCAGCCGGATCAGCTCCCACCCCCGCGGCGTGCTCAGCGTGCGGCAGTGCGCCCGGCACAGGTCGTAGTGGCCGGGCTCGGCCCGCAGCGCCAGCGGCCCCACCACGGCCGTCGAGTCGGCGTACACGTAGGTCAGCGTCGCGACCGCGGGCGCCGAACAGCCAGCCTTGGAGCACCGCCGGGCAATCACGTGGCGAGGTTACCCCGGCCCGGCCCGCCACCCGCCGACGCTCCTGGCGTGTCGTCTCCGGCCCCGGCGGCTAGGGTGGGCGACCGTGGTGAAGAGTCGGGACCGGCACGGACGCGGCCTGCGTGGACGCCTCGCGTGGCCGAACCCCTACACGGGCGCCCCGGTGCCGCTGCGGTCGCGCCACGACCCCAAGCGCTTCTTCGCCACCTGCGTCGCGGACGCCCTCGTGCAGATCGGCGCCGCCTGCCCCCGGGCGCTGGCCGCCGTCGACATCGGCATCGAGGACGTCCCCACCATCGACACGTCCTGGGCCGAGAGCCGGGTGCCGCTCGCGGCGGCCCTGTCCCCCACCGTCGTGGCCAACGGGCAGATCGTGCTGTTCCGGCGTCCGCTCGAACGCCGGGCCGCCACCCGCAAGGGCCTCCGCATCCTCGTCTACCGGACGATCGTCGAGCAGCTCTCCAGCGTCACCGGCATCCCCGTGGACGAGATCGACCCCTCCGGCCACCGCGACGACGACGGCGACTGGGACGGCTGAGCCCTCCCGGGCCCCCTCACGCACCCAGCCGCGGGTCCGGCGTCAACGACACGGTCGCGACCGTCGATGAGGCGTCCGTCAGTCCGACGACGGTCAGCCCGGGCACCGAGCCGACGTTCCCGGACGCCGCGACGGCCGCGCGCACCGAGGGCTCGCTGCTCGTGATCGTGACGACGGCGACCGTGGTCGCGCCGGGCTCGACGACCAGCGAGGCGGCCGCGGGCACGTCGGCGGTCTTGGCGGCGAGTTCCTTCCCGGACGCGTCCGTCACCTTCACCTCCACGTGCGCGGTGCCCGAGGACGGATTAGCCACCGTCAGCACCGGCGTCACGCCGGCAGGCAGCCCGATGACCGCCGAGACCGAGGCGCCCAGGTCGGTCACCCCGGTCAGCGTCGCGACGTCGCCGGTGGTCACCGCCTCGACGGCCCCCACGATGTCGCGCGTGGACGTCAGCCGCAGTGCCACGCCCTTGCCAGCCAGCGCCTGGTCGAGCCCGAAGGTGCGCGTCGACCCGGCGGGCACGTCGACCTGCTCGACCCCCACCGGGGCGTAGGCGCCGTCGGTGCCGAGCACCTCCACCTTGACCTGCGCGGTGCGGTCGCCGGGATTGCCGATGACGAGCGTCCGGGCGCCGGCGCCGGCGGGAACCGACGGGAGCACGACCGTGGTCGAGGGCGACGCGCCGGGCGCGATCCAGTCGCTGCCGAGCGGGGCCGTCCCGTTGAACAGCCGTTGCCGCACGTACGCCGCGACCCGGCCCGAGGACGTCGTGACCTGCAGCGTCAGCGGACCCGCGGCGTCCACCATCGGCCCGAGGCCCAGGGTCCGCTGCGACTGCCCGCTGACGAGGACGCCGCGCCCGCCCGCGGCCGCCACCTGGCCGTCGGCGCCGTAGATCGTGACGTTGACGGCGGCCTCGGTGCTGTCGAGGTTGACCAGTTCGAGTTCGGCCTGGGCGTTGGCGTTCGACCGCACCCCGGTGAACCAGTGCTCGGCGCGCGGCTGGCGACAGGGCGCGGCCGACAGGCCCTGGTCGACGCCGGTCGCCGAGGACGCCGTCGCGACCCCCCAGAACGCCGTGCCCAGAGGCCCGGACAGCCGGATCGGGTCCTTGCCGATCGTCAGGACGCCGCCTGCGGCCACGTCCGTGGTCTGGGTCGGGGACGCCACGAGGGCCTGCGTCAGCCCGCCGCCGGTCGAGCCGACCCCGACCTGGGCGCCGGCGTCCGTGGTCGGGCAGAGGCGGGTGGTGCGCGCGGTGCCGCCGTCCGTGGCGGGGGCGGGGGCGGCCATGGCGGGCAGGAAGGCCGACGCGACCAGCACGACCGCCGCGCAAGCTGCGGCGACCAGCGGCGTCCGGGGCGGCCGTTCGGCGACGGCGCGGCGCATGGGAGCGTTGCTCATCGGCGTCCTCCTCGCGCTCGACGGGGGGCCCGGGCGCGGGCGTCCGCCCCCGACGGTGACGACGGCGCGGACAGCGCGACCAGGACGAGCACCGCCAGCCCCGGGACCAGCGCCCACAGCGGCGCGCCCGGTCCGCCCGAGAACGTCAGGACGCCCCCGGACGCCGGGATCGCGTACGCCGGACGCCCGTCGGCGTCGGCCAGACGCGTCAGGGGCTGCCCGTCGATCGTCGGGACGAGCGTCGTGCCCGTGGGCTCGGCCAGCAGCAGGACGCGGCCCTCCGCCCCGGCCGGGATGGCCGCGCCTGGGTCGAGTTTGGTCTGCTTGCCGTCGGCGAGCAGGGCGAGGCGTCCGGACTCGGGGACGGTCCAGTTGGCGCCGTTGTTATCGACGGCCCCGACGCCGAGACCCGGGACGTTCGCGATGGCCGAGCGCTGCTCGGTGGTCGCGCCGGTCACCCACAGGTAGCCGACGCCGAGGGTCTGCAGATCGGGGACGAGCCGCTCGTCGGCCGCGCCCACGGCGAGCCGCTGAGCGACCGACTCGGCCAGCGCCTGGGCCTGCGTCGACCCGCCGTAGACCAGCCCGCGCTCGGCGTCGCCGAGGCGTCCGAGATCGTCCTCGAGCAAGGCCCAGCCGGCGGTCTGGCCAGTCAGGTGCAGCGCCAGGACGCGCGAGGCCCCGCGGGCGGCGTCCTTGCGGATGAAGGCCGGCACCGTGGACGACTCGCGCCGCTCGAGGCCGCCGTGGCCGGCGACGACCCACCAACCTGTGCCTACGAGCACCGCCGCCACCGACAGCAGCGCCGCCACGTAGACGAGGGTGTGCCGCGAGCCGAACGTGCTCTCGGCGATGGTCTCGCGCAGGCCCTCGAGCCCCAGTGCCGCGGACCAGATCAGGGCCGCAGCCATCGCCACGAGCCAGGCGGACGCCTGCGGTCGCGCGGGCAGCCCGGTCGGGGGCACCGTCACGACCAGCCGGGTCAGCAGGACCGCGACCGCGGCGCAGCCGATCGCCACGGTCAGCGCCCACAGCCCGCTGCGGCGCTTCAGCACGGCGCCGGCGATCGCGAGCGCCCAGAGCACCCCGAACGTCAGCGCGCTCACCCACAGCGGCGGCGCCTGGGCGGCCGAGCGGCCGAGCACCAGATCGAGCGCCGACGGCGCGGTCAGCGGCGCCAGCAGGGGCTCGGTGCCGGTCAGCAGGCGGCCGGGGTAGCGCAGCAGCACCGCCGTGTACGGGGACGCCAGCAGCAGCACCGGCGCGCCGGCGGCGAGGACGGCCCGTGGCCAGCCCCCGTTGGCGCGCACGGCGAGCAGCACCACGGCGCCCGCGAGCGGCAGCCAGGTCAGCGGCTCGGCCGCGGTCAGGACGGTGGCCGCGAGCCCGACGCCGCCGGCGACGGGCCAGGCGGGGTCGTAGTCGTCGTACCAGGTCAGCAGCAGGTTGGCGAGGATCGGCAGGGTGATCGTCCAGACGACCGTGCCCAGCTGCCCCGAACTCACCGCGCCGGTCAGCACCGGCACCAGTGCGTAGAGTCCGGCGCCGATGAGGGCCACCCAGGGGTCGTCCAGCAGCCGGCCGAGCACGCGCCGCGCCAGCAGGAAGCACAGCGGCACGGCGGCCAGCAGGATCAGGCCGACGATCACGTCGGGGTGGCCGAACGTGAGCAGGGACGCCAGCCAGAGCAGCCCCGTCCAGGGTGCGCCGGCCGAGGTGGCGACCCCGGCGACCGGGTCGGCGAAGCGGGCGAACAGCCCACCGAACGTCGCCGGCACCGGCAGCAGCTGCGGCCCCGAGAGCAACGCGGTCGAAAACAGGGCGCGGCTCGCCAGCAGCGCGCCGGCGACCGTCACCCAGAAGACGATCCAGGTCGGCGAGATGCGCCGTCTGGTCTGGTCGTCGCGGGCGAAGTCGTCACCGGTGAGGGCGTCCAGGCCGAGGCCACCGCCGCGGTCGCCGAAGCCCGAGAACCAATCGGTGACGCGTCCGAACAGCTCGTCGACCCGACGCTGCCGGACGGCCCTGCGGCTCAGCCGCAGCGCACCCATGTCCGGCACGGCATCGTGGCCGCCGACGGCGTCCGCGTACGTCTCCTGCAGCCGGGCGACGGACGCGCGGTCTGCGCGCCACTCGCGGACGGCGCGGCGCTCCAGCTGGGCATCCAGGATGTCCTTGCCGACCAGGAAGCCCGCCATGCGCCGCGTGGACGCCGCCCCGAGCCGCCCGCGCTCCCCCGCCGTCAGCGGATCGGCCCGGAAGGCCTCGTTGAGCGCGAGGCCCCAGCGCCGCCGGTCCTGCAGCGGATCGGTCGCCACGTCGTCGCGCAGCCCGCGCGTGGACGCCTCGTAGTGGACGACCCGGGCGCGCGGCTGGACGATCACCGAGCGCCCGGACAAGTGCGCCCGCCAGCAGAACTCCAGGCCCTGCACGGTCGATGGCAGCTCGACGTCGAAGCCGCCCAGGGCGTCCCAGACCGAGCGCCGGACGAGCATGCCGCACGCGTTGACCGCGAGCACCGGCCCCGACTCGAGCTGGCCCTGATCGAGGACACCCTCGGCCACCACGCCCGTGATCACTCCGTCGTCGCTGATCGTCTGGCCCGCCTCGCTGACCCGCGCGGCGCGGCCGCGCCGGCGGCGGGGCTCGAGCAGCAGCGGCCCGACGACGTCAGCGGGCTCCTGCGCGGACGCTGCCACCAGCCGGGCCAGCGCCTCGGGGTCGGCGACCGCGTCGTCGTGCAGCAGCCACAGCCACTGTCCGGACGCAGCCTTCGCGGACGCCTCGGCCGCCAGCGCGGCCGCCACCGCGGCACCGAACGTCGCGTCGCGTGCGCCGGCGACCACGGCGTCCACCCGCCCCGCGGCGTGCGCGTCGGCGAGGAGTTGCGGCGTGGCGTCCCGTGAGCCGGCGTCGACCGCGACGATGCGCCGCGGACGCAGTGTCTGCGCGGCGAGGGAATCGAGCAGCGGGGGCAGCCACCGTTCGGCGTCGTAGGCGACGACGACCGCAGTCACCGCGGCGTGCGAGACGTCGTGCTCGCCGTCGGCGTCATCGGACTCGCGTGCCCAGGCCCAGGGGTCGGCAGCTGCCGCGGCGTCGGTCATGGGGCCTTATCGTACGGGTCGGTCCAATGAGGGGGCGAGGGCCGCCCGGAGCAGGTCAAACGGCCCGCTTCTTCAGCTTGCGCCGCTCTCGCTCGGACAGGCCGCCCCAGATGCCGAACCGCTCGTCGTGGGCGAGGGCGTAGTCGAGGCACTCTGACCGCACCTCACAGCTGTGGCACACCCGCTTGGCATCCCTGGTCGAACCCCCCTTCTCGGGGAAGAAGGCTTCCGGGTCGGTCTGGGCGCAGAGCGCCGCCTCCTGCCACGCCAAGGCGCCATCGTCGGGAACTTCGGCAATCAGCGGCTCCGACATTGCGATTCCTCTTCCGGGGTGGCGTCCACGTTGGGTGAATTACACGCCTGTGATTCGCCTGGCGTCAAGCCGATACGTCGCCTCTTTCTAGCGTCTTGCGCGAGGCTACGGCGTGTCGCCCCCGGAACCGGCCGCGGGCGTGCTTGGCGGCTGGCTCCCGCGGACCCGGTGCCAGCCCAGCTGCTCGGCCGCACCCGGACGCGACTGCGGGTTGGCGGCCCAGGCGCTGCCCGCGCTGTAGGGCACCGTCTCGGACGCCGGCGTGGCAGCCGCGTCGGGCCCAGCGCCGGACGCCGCGTCGGCCGCCGTCTTCCACACGCTGCCCGCGGCCTCGCCGGGCTGCCAGAGCGGGGGTGCTTCGTCGGTCAGCGCGCTGATCAGCTCGGGCTCGGCCGCCTCGGGGGGCGCCGGGGTCGCCATGCGCCCGGTGGCCACACCGCGCGCGATGATCCAGAGCACGACCGTCGCGAGCACCTTCAACACGATGTCGAGCAGGCCGCCGAGCAACTCGAAGATGACGCCCATCGCGCCCTTGTTCGCCCACAGGCCGATGCCGGTGGCGACGACGGTGAGCAGGGTGCCCAGCGACACCACGATCGCCGAGGCGCGCGCGAGTGCGGCCGAGCGGGGGGTCGCCGGCGCCACGAACAGGCACAGGCAGACGAACGCGACCTGGAGCGCCACCAGCGTCAGGTTCATCGAGTTGCTGGCGATGTCGGCGAACGCGGCGAACAGGGGCACCTGGTCGTGGGTCAGCACCCACACGAGCCGCACGATGTTGAGGGCCATGAAGCCCACGATCACCACCAGCAGGGTCCAGCCCGCCGGCTCCCGGACCCGCTTGAAGTTCTCGAGCATGGGCGTCCCTAGGCGAACTCGGGCGAGGTCCGCGCGATCTCGGCGACGAGGGCCTTGAGCTTCTCGGCCTGGTCGCGGTGGGCGACCAGCGTGGCGTCCGGGGTCTGCACGACGACGAGGTCGCTGACGCCGAGCAGCGCGACGAGGCGTCCGGGGCCGCTGTGGTCGAGGACGATGTTGTTGGTCGCGTCCAGGGTGGCCAGGCGCGCGTTGCCGACGTTGCCGTGGTCGTCGCCGGGCAGGACGTCGGCGAGGCTGGCGAAGCCGCCCACGTCCCTCCACTGCACCGGCAGCTCGACGGCGGCCACCCGCGCGGAGCCCTCGCCGTGGGCGACGGGCTCCATGATCGCGTAGTCGACCGAGTTCTTCGGCAGCGTCGGGAAGATCTCGGCGAGCCGCTCCGGGTGCGCGGCGAGCGTCGTGATGGCGGCGTAGGTCTCGGGCTCGAGCGCCTCGAGCTGCCGCAGGAACGTCGCCGCGCGCCACACGAACATGCCGGCGTTCCACCAGTAATCGCCGGAGGTCACGTACATCGCCGCCGTGGCCAGCGACGGCTTCTCCTTGAAGTTGGCGACCAGGCACGCGGACGGGTGACCGGGCAGCGGCTCGCCGCGCTGCAGGTAGCCGTAGCCGGTGTGCGCGCTCGTCGGGACGACGCCCAGCGTGACGAGGACGTCCGGCCCCTCCTCTGCGATCGCGAAGGCCTCGCTCAGGGCGTCCGCCCAGGCCTCGACCGGCTCGATGACCTGGTCGGCGGTCACCTGAGCGATCACGGCGTCCGGATCGCGGGCGGCGAGGACCGCCGCCGGCCAGGCGCAGGCGTTCAGGGAGTCGCGGCCCTCGGGCTCCCCGAGGATGCTGTCGTACGCCATCTCCGGCAGTTCGGCACGGACGGCGTCCACGTACGCGGCGGACGTGACGACAACGATGCGCTCGGGCGGCACGACCGCGAGGGCGCGCTCGAAGGCGAGCCGCAGCAGGCTGCGTCCGTCGACGATCTTGAGCAGCTGCTTCGGCGACTCCCTGCGCGAGAGCGGCCACAGGCGGGTGCCGGATCCACCGGCCATGATCACGACGTAGCGCACCGCAGCAGTCTGCCATGATGACCACCGACATCGAACACCCCACCAGTCGAACCGCAGAGGAGTCGGATGCCCACGGTCTCGCGGCGGACCCTGTTGCTGGCCGCCTCGGCGGCCGTATTGACCGGCTGCGCGAAGCCCCCGGTCAACATCACCCGGCCGACGGTCTCGCCCACCGGCTCGGTGGCGGAGCAGCTGACCCAGGTCCTGGGCGTGTACGCGGCCAACACTGACAAGCTCGGTGTCTACGTGCGCGACCTGCGCTCGAACAAGGATTGGAACTCCCAGGGCGGCTACTCCAGCCAGTCGGCGTCCATGGCGAAGGTGATGATCGCGGCGCTCGCGCTGCGCCGGGCGCGGTCAGACGGCCACGCGCTCGAGTTCGACCGGATGACCGATGTCAGCAACGCGCTGATCAACTCCGACAACGACTCGGCCGACCGGCTGTGGCGCTACGTCGGGGGCGACATCGCCGACACCAGCGCCGAGAACCTCTCGCGCGCCGCGGACGCCTACCAGCGGCTCGCGAACGAACTGACGATGACCGAGACCCGCCGGGACCCCAAGCGGCCGGACTGGTCCTGGACCTGGACGACCCCTAAGGATCAGGTCACGCTGCTCGACAAACTCCTGCACGGCACGGACGCCCTCGTCCAGGAGGACCGGCTCTACGTCCTCGACGTCATGCGCAAGACGAACCCGGGCCAGATCTGGGGGGTCGGCACGAAGCGGAGCGACGACGTGGCCGTTCAGATGAAGAACGGCTGGGTCCAGTTCACGAGCAGCGACGGGCTGTGGGCGGTGAACTCGATGGGCCACGTGTCCGGGGAGGGCCGCGACTACCTGGCCGCGATGATGTGCCGCGTGCCGACGTTCGACATCGGCAAGGCCCTGTTGGACGCCATCGGCGGCGACCTGTTCAAGGTGCTGGGCACGGGCACCATCTGAGGCGACCCGGACGCCGAACGTCCGGCTACCATGAATCCTCAGTCCGGACGAGCGTCCGGTCGCAGCGCTTCCTTCCCCTCGCTGCCCCTAGTACACGAGCGAAGTGAGCCACGCGTGTCCGAGAGCGAGCACGGCCCTGCCGCCGATCAGCCAGAGTCCGGCCGACCCGCGGATCAGCCCACCCCGTCGCACGCACTGCCGGAGGAACCCGACTGGCTGCCCGGTGAGCCGGAGCGGGTCACCCTGCAGCGCAGCATGAAGACCGGACGAGCCGCGGCGGCAGGGGCGGTCGCGCTCATCGCGGTCGCGGCGATCGCGTCCACGGCGCTCGGCGCGCTGGGGTCCGGCTCGCCGCAGGCCGCCGGCTCGGCGACCCCGACGCGCGCCACCCCCACAGCGAGCACTGCGCAGGCGTCCGAGTCCCCCACCACCGGGATGCTCACGATGGCGTCGGTGACGCCCACCCCGACGCCGACCACGACCCGGACGAGGACGACGGCCACCACCAAGACGACGACGAAGACGACCACGACGACCAAGAGCTCGTTCGCGAACGTCCCGGCGGGCCCCGGGTCGCAGGAGTGCGGCCGTTCCGGATCCGGTGCGTTCTCGGCCGTGGCCACCGGCGACAACGCCACGACCTGCTCGTTCGCCCTGAAGGTCTGGAACGCGTACAACGACGCGAACGTCCGGGGCGCCGGCGCGGTGCTGTCGGTCCCGGGTGACGACGGCACCACGAGGGTCGTCTGCTCCGGCAGCCAGCCGGCGGTCTGCCTGGGAACCGAGGGCCGCGTCCTGATCTACGGCGGTCAGTTGGTCACGGGCTGAGGCACGCCGCCGCCCGAACGCGGGGCCGCCCGGCGTCCGTGACGAATGACGGGACGCCCGCTCAGCGCCCGCGGATCCGCTCGCCCTTGGCCAGCGCGGAGGCGCGCAGCTCCTCCTGGAACGCCAGCATGCGCTCCAGCAACGCCGGGTCTCCGGCCGACAGGATGCGTACCGCCAGCAGCCCGGCGTTGCGGGCGTTGCCGACGGCGACCGTCGCGACCGGCACGCCGGCCGGCATCTGCACGATCGAGAGCAGCGAGTCCAGCCCGTCGAGGTACTTCAGCGGCACCGGGACGCCGATCACCGGCAGCGGCGTGAGCGCGGCCAGCATGCCGGGCAGGTGGGCCGCCCCGCCGGCGCCGGCGATGATGCACCGGAGCCCGCGGGTGTGCGCCTCGCGGCCGTAGCGGACCATGTCCTCAGGCATCCGGTGCGCCGAGACCACGTCCGCCTCGTACGGGACGCCGAACTCCGCCAGCGCCTCGGCGGCGGCCTCCATCGTCGGCCAGTCGGAGTCGGACCCCATGACGATCCCCACCAGGGGTTTCGCTTCAGTCATCGCGCCTTCCTTCCAGGTAGTCGGACGCCGACCGCGCGGCCCGTGCCACGGCGTCCAGGTCGGACCCGTAACTCGTGACGTGCGCGACCTTGCGTCCGGGCAGGACGGACTTGCCGTACAGCTGGACGCGCAGGGTCGGGTCCTCGGCGAGGACGACGCCCAGCGCGCCGACCAGGTCGTCGCGGGTGCCGCCGAGGACGTTGCTCATCACCACGTACGGCGCCCGCAGCCCGGTGTCGCCGAGCGGCAGGTCGGCGACGGCGCGCAGGTGGTTCTCGAACTGGGAGGTGACGGCGCCGTCGATGCTCCAGTGGCCGGTGTTGTGCGGACGCATCGCCAGCTCGTTGACGACCGCCTCGCCGTCGGGGCGCTCCATGAGCTCGACCGCCAGGACGCCGACGACGCCCAGCTCCTCGGCGATCGCCAGCGCGGTGCGCTGGATGCGCTCGGCGTGCTCGGGGTCGAGGCCGGGGGCGGGCGTGGTCGTCTCGTGGCAGATGCCGTCGCGCTGCACGGACTCGCTCACCGGGTACGCCACCGCCTGCCCGCCCGGACGCCGCACTACCAGCGCCGACAGCTCGCGGACGAACGGCACGTACTCCTCGGCGACGATGACCGGACGCTCGTGCCCGGACCCCAAGGAGTCGGACGCCGCGGCGTCCGCCTGGCGCTCGGTCGGGCCCAGGGGGCCAGCCAGCGCGTCGAACGGGACGTGCGCGTCGGCATCCGAGTCGATCTTCCAGACGCCCTTGCCGTCGTAGCCGCCGCGGGACAGCTTGGCGACCACGGGCCACCCAGTCTGCTCGGCGAAGGCGACCAGCTCGGCCGGGGTCGCGACGACGCGCCAGGACGGGCAGGGGACCCCGAGGGCGCTCAGCCGGGCGCGCATGACGGCCTTGTCCTGGGCGTGGACGAGGGCGTCCGGGCCGGGACGGACGGCGACGCCGGCGGCCTCGAGCTCGTGCAGGATCGCCGTCGGGACGTGCTCGTGGTCAAAGGTGATCGCGTCGCACGACGCGGCGAACGCCCGCAGGGTCGCCGGATCGGTGTAGTCGCCGACGACGGTGTCACCGATGACCTGGGCGGCGGACGTCCCGGGCCCCTCGGACAGCAGCCGCAGCCGTAGCCCGAGCCCGGTTGCGGCCGCGGCCATCATGCGGGCGAGCTGGCCCCCGCCGACGATGCCGATCGTGCGGTCTTGGGTCACGAGACGCAGCCTATTGGCCGCGTCCGGCCCCGAAGGAATCGTGCCAAGATGACCCCATGACCGCACACATCGTCGCCATGGGAGGCGGCGGCTTCTCCATGTCTCCGCTCGGCGCCCCCACGAACCTTGACCGCTACCTCGTCGAGTTGACCGGCAAGGCGAGCCCGCTGGTGTGCTTCGCGCCGACGGCGTCCGGGGATGATCCGCAGTACATCAACAAGTTCCTCGTCGCGTACGGCACCCTCGGTGTGCGGGTGATGGTGCTGACCCTGTGGCAGGACGCCGCCCGCTCGGTCGAGCGCCTGGCGGAGGCCGACCTCGTGCTGGTCGGCAACGGCCTGACCGTCAACATGCTGTCGCTGTGGCAGGCCCACGGCGTCGACAAGGCGCTCAAGCGGCGGTTCGCGGCCGGTGACGTGGTGCTGGGCGGCGTGGCGGCCGGCGGCAACGCCTGGTGTGAGGGGTTCGTGACCGACAGCTTCGGGCCGTTCCGGGCCGTGCGGGGCGGGCTCGGCCTGATCCCGGGCAGCTTCTGCTGCCACTTCGACGGCGAGGACGGGCGCGTCCCCGTGTACACGGACGCCGTCGCCGACGGCACGCTGCCCGAGGGCCACGCCTGCGACGACGGGGCCGGCATCCACTGGTGCGACGGCAAGCTCACGGGCATCGCCGAGCGGGCCGGGGCACGGGTGTTCCACTTCCGTCCCACCCAGTCGCCCACGGCGTCCGGGGTGTTCAGCGAGCCGGTGCCGGTCGAACTGCTCTGAGGCCTTCGTGGGGGCTGAGCCGCGCCCGCGGCGTCCGGCTCAGGCGTGACGGAAGATCACCGCGCGCTGCACGATGAAGTTCACCGTGGTCGCGAGCCCCTGCGCGACAACGAAGCCGGCCAGGTTGGCTACGCCCTGACCGAAGTGCTCGGCGAGCGGGACGAACAGCAGCGCGAACGTGCCCACCTGAAGCACGAACGTGAGCAGGTAGAGCACGACGACCGCGGCCAGGCGCCGATGGGAGTGGTCGGCGCGGAAGGTCCAGGAGCGGTTGATCGAGTACGCCGTGAGCGTGCCGAACACGAACGAGACCGCCTTGGCCAGGTTGTGATGCCAGCCGAGCCAGTACTGGCCCGCCAGCAGCAGCCCGAAGTCGACCAGCGCCGACAGCCCGCCGACCAGCACGAACCGCGTCAACTGGGTCGCGAGCGGGAGTTGCTCGCGGGCGGGGACATCCGGGGTGGCGGGACTCGCCGGGTCGGGTGGGACGTGCTCGGTCACGACGGTCATGGTGGCACAGCCCGGCGGGGCGTCCGGACGGTAGCGTGGCTCGTCATGAGGCTCCTCGCGTTCGTCCATGGGCTGGGCCAGCTCCCGCAGACCTGGCAGGAACAGGTCACGCGCATGCCGTCGGACCGGTTCAAGGCAGTGGCGCCCTGGGTGAAGGGGCTGCGTCCGGGACGGCTCGGCGAGTTCTCGGTGGACGCCGCCGCCGACGACCTGCTGGGACTCCTGAACGCCAACGGGGTCGAGTCGATGGGGCTCGTGGGCTCGGGGCTCGGCGCGGTCGTGGCCCTGGCGGCCGCGGAGCGGGCGCCGGAGTGCGTGTCGGACCTGGTCTTGGAGGGCGTGAACGTCAAATTCGGACGCCTCGTCCTCGGGGCCCAGAAGACGCTGATCCGGGCCATGCCGGACGCCCGCTGGGCCGCGACGGGACTGAACCGTGCCTCGGTGCTCGCCGTGCTGGACGGCCTCGCCGGCCTCGACCTGGCATCCGGGCTCGGTGGCGTCACGGCGCGGACCCTGGTGCTGGTCGGCTCGCGCGACCGGGCGCTGCGTCCGGCCGCGGACGCCATCGTGGCCGGCGTGCCTGGGGCGCGGCTGGCCGTGGTCCCGGACGCCGCCGACCCCGTCCACCTCACGGCCCCCGAGGCCTTCAACGCGGAACTCTGGTCCTTCCTGGACGCCCCCGCCTGACCTCGGACGCCGATGGCTTCAGTCGCCGGGACGCAGGTGAACGACGTCCCCCGCCGCGAAGGAGCGGACCCCCTCGGGCGTCCGGACGACAAGGGCGCCCGAGGTGTCGACGTCCACAGCCTCGCCCTCCACGACCCCGCCGGGCAGGGAGACGCGCACGCGGCGTCCGATCGTCGAACAACGGGCCCGGTAGGACTCGCGCAGGTCGTCGCCGGCGTCCCAGCGCCGATACCAGACCTCCAGCGCCCGAAGCACCGCCCCCGCAACCGAAGAGGCCGGGGCGTCCGAACCCTCGATGGCCAGCGAGGTCGCGCTCGCAACCGGCAGCTGGTCAACACTCAGCGCCACGTTGATCCCCATCCCCAACACAGCCGCGACCCCACCCTCGGTCACGACCGCCTCACACAGGATCCCGCACACCTTGCGCTCGCCGACGAGCACGTCATTGGGCCACTTGAGCGACGCAACGACCCCCGAGGCTTCACCCAGCCCGTCCACGACCGCCAGCCCCACCAGCAGAGACAGCCACCCCCACGACGCCATCGCGACCCGCGGACGCACGAGCACCGACATCGCCACGCACGTGTCCGGCGGGGTCTCCCAGACGCGGGCGAAGCGGCCACGTCCGGCCTGCTGCCAGCCGGTCGCCTCGACCAGCCCGTGCCCGGCTCCCCCGCGCGCCAGCTCGGCGACATCCGCGTTCGTCGAGCCCGTCGCCTCGACCACCCGCACCGGCCCCCAGCCGGTCCCCCGTACCTCGGCTGACAGGGCACGATGATCCAGGAAGGGGCTCACCGCGCGATCCTAGTGCCGCACTGTCCAATCCCGTGGAACACCCGTGTCCAAGCCGGGCGCTTTCTGGCTATCGTCCCTACCTATGGAGATCGACATCCACACGACCCAGGGCAAGATCGCCGATCTCGGGGAACGGATTCGCGCCGCCGAGAATCCGAGCACACCGGAAGCGGTCGAGAAGCAGCACGCCAAGGGGAAGATGACCGCGAGGGAGCGGGTCCTTGCGCTGCTCGACGAGGGCACGTTCGCCGAGTTCGACGAGTTCAGCCGGCACCGCAGCCACGTGTTCGGCATGGAGAAGAAGCGTCCCTACACCGACGGCGTGATCACGGGCGTGGGCGCGATCCACGGACGCCCCGTCTGCGTCTTCTCCCAGGACGTCACGCTGTTCGGCGGCGCGCTGGGCCAGGTCTACGGCGAGAAGATCGTCAAGATCCTCGACTTCGCGATCAAGACCGGCTGCCCGATCATC